>DAISWS010000142.1:0-5790 GCA_036826275.1 Vulcanimicrobiaceae bacterium | reverse complement strand
GTCCGGCGATCGGCACCGACGTCACGAATCCGTCGTCGATCAGCCCCCGCGTCTTTGCGACGTACACGATGGGCCTCAAAGACGTGCTGCGCTTCGGCTGGGGAAGATACGTGGACTTTCCAACGGAACTGCAGACAGAGACAAAGCTCGTTCTGGACCCGTCGCTGCAGAATTGCGACATCGCGAGCGGCTGTTTCGCGCCGCTGCCCGGTTACGGCGTAACCAACAACGTCACGAATCTCTACCAGCAGAGCATGCTTGACTTCAACACGTACATTCAGTCGCAATACGAGCCGACACAACCGCAGTACGCAAGCGATTATGAAGCATCGTGGGAGCACGATTGGGGCCGCGGCTGGCAGACGAAGGTCACGCCATATTACCGCCATGGAACGAATTACGTCATCGGATCGCAAGCGATCATCAAAACGCTCGCGAGCGGCGCTCCGCTCTACGGCCCCTACACGTTCTCGAACCTGGGCGTGAACCGCAGCACCGGCGTCGAGCTCTCGATTCAAAAGAGCGCGCAGTACGGTTTTTCGGGATGGTTGAACGCTACGTACGATAATACGAAGGCGAATTACAACAGCGACTACTTCCCCGGCGTGAGCTATGCGTCTATCGCGCTCAACCACTACTATCACGTCTCCTATGCGGCGCCGCTCACCGCAACGCTCGGCCTTGACTACAACACGAAAGGCGGCTTTCACGTCATCGCCGAGGTTCCGTACGAATCGGGATATTGGTACGGCGTGGGCAAGAAGACGTTCATTTACGAAAACTTCAATCCGGACGGTACGGAAGCGCCGCTCGGCGGCCCCGGAACGATCGTTCTTCCGGTGCAAGTACCGAATACGAACCTGCTCAACGGCGCGTACGGATATTACACCGTCGATCCGACGAATCCGGGGACCTTCGAGCATCCCAACATCATCGGCTCGAAAGGCACGCCTGAAGGCAACGATGCCGGATCGCTTCAAGCGCCGCCGCGCGCGATCGTCAATCTCACGCTCGCGCAAGATCTCGGGGAACATCACGAATATCAAATCGGCGTGCGCATCGCGAACCTGTTCGGAAATTTCTCCGCAGCGGTGCCGATTACCAATCCGTGGTATCACAACAACGGATTTGGCGCGACAAATCCCAACTCGGGAGTAAACGCGAATTCGAAGTACGAGCCGTTCCAATACAATTGGAGCAACGAGCCGTACGAGTTCGAACCCATCGGCTCCGAACGCCAATTTCTGTTCTTCTTCACGACGAAGCTGTAGGTAATGATGTTTAAGTACATGCGTACAGTTAGCGCGATTGCCGCGGCGGGGTTGCTGGCCTCGTGCGGATCGGGCTCCGGGCTCTTCACGAACACCAACATCGCGCCGGTTACGACTTCGAATACCAACGCAACGATGGAGCTCGCCGTCGGAGTGTTGAACGATTCGTTCGGACTGCTGGGAAACGCGGGAACGTACTTGAATGCAGTCACGAGTTTCCGTAATCCCACCGGCACGTCGGCATTCTTTCATCCAGGCACGGCCATGCTCACCGGTCCGAACGGCTTGTCGTTGAAACTGGGATCGCTCTGGGCGTACGGACAAGCGGCCGGCGTCAACGGCACCCTGGGCGAACCGCCCGCATTCTCACCGCAAAATCTGGTCGGCGGTTACTCGACGGGATACATCATCACGGGCGCCGCGCCGACGCCCGGTCAATACACCGTCAGCACGTCCGTTTCGTACACGCCGTCCGGTGGTGCGACCACCACGCAAACGTTTAGCGCAAGTGCCACTCTGCCGGCTTCACCGACGGTGCTTCCTCCGATGCCGCTGCCGGCGTGGACGACGGACGGCAAGGGCGGCGGAACGTTCACGATGACGAATCCGCCGGGCGTTACGGAATCGCTGATCTTCATTCAAGCGCAGAACGGCGCGTACGTCGCCAGCTTGGAACTGAAGTCCCCCGCAACGTCAGTTACCGTTCCCGACGGCACCCTCTCCGCGGGCACGACGTACTACGTCTTCGATTTGGGGGCCGATTATCCGATGATTGAAAACGCACCACCGAACAGCTCGGTGCCGAATCCGACTCTAACCGGCAGCAACGGCACGGCGGACGTGTCCACATCGAATGCCACGACGTTTACTGAGTAGACTTCCCGTTCTGGCGCTTGCGGTGGCGCTAACCGCGGTGAGCGGGCCGCTGCCGCTCACCGCGCCGATGAAGGCGCGAATCGATGCAATCGTCACTGCAGAGCTCAAGCGGCAATTCGTTCCCGGCGCGCAAGTCGCGATCGCCGAAAACGGCCGCGTCGTGTATACCAAAGGTTACGGCCTGCGCGACGTAGACGCGCGGCTGCCGGTAGACGCGCAGACCTCGTTCGCCATCGGTTCGGTAACAAAACAGTTCACGGCTGCGGCGATCATGCTGCTGCAGCAGCAAGGCAAACTGAGCGTCGACGACAACCTCGCCAAGTATCTTCCGAACGCCCCGCATGCCTCGGAAGTCACGTTGCGCAATCTGCTCACGCACACTTCCGGAATAGTCGGCTTTACCGAGGTGCCGAATTTCAGTTTGCTGCTTCCAACGCCCTCATCGCCCGAACGCATAATCTCGACGGTTGCAGGCAAACCACTTGCGTTCGAGCCCGGGACGCGCTGGGAGTACAGTAATACGAACTTCGTGCTGCTCGGCATGGTGATCGCGAAGATCGCAGGCGAACCGTATCCGGATTTTCTGCAGCAGCATTTGTTCGGCCCGCTTAGGCTGCGGCGTTCGTGGTTTACGCGCACCGAAGAGATTCACGCCGACGACGCCCGCGGTTACACCGAGTTCATGTTCGGTTTACCGGACGAACACGCGTATTTAGCGGATTGGTCGTGGTACGATGCGGCCGGTGGCTTGACGATGAGCGCGGCGGATCTGGCGCGCTGGAACATCGCACTCGATGCGGGCCGCGTCGTTTCGCCCCAGTCGTTTGCGCAGATGACCACGCCCTTCACACTCACGAACGGAAAATCAACAGGCTACGGCTTCGGCATCGGCGTCGGCTCCGTGTTCGGACGTCCGACCGTCGGTCACGACGGGCTCGTGTCGGGATTCAGTTCTGAGAATCTCACCTTTCCGAAGGATCGCGTCGCGATCGTGCTGCTCGCAAACGGCGACAATTTTTCATATCTGCATGCGATTCGCGCAATAGCTGCGGTCGTGTACGGGACGACCGATCCGCTGGCGAACGCACCGTTCAAACCGGTCTCGGAGCCCGCGGCAGAAGTGAGCGCTGCGAGGCAGCAACTCGAAGACCTGCTGCACGGCAAGGTTGATTATACGCTCATGACTCCGGACCTAGCGCTCACCCTTCCGCAGTATCGCGTCGGGCAACTGCTGCAAGACGGCCGTCTGCTGGGCGAGCCGCTGGAAATTCAACCGGCAAGCATCGATCGCCGTCCGCCGCTCACGATTTACCGCTATCGCGTCCTCTTTAAATCCGGCTTGGCCGAATGGGTGTACACCGTCACCGATGCCGGAAAGTTCGCCGGTTTCTCACTACAAGCTTGGCAGTAACATGCGCCGCTTGACCTTGCTCGGGGGTCCTTCGATACCTCAGGACACACAGCGGGGGCGGAGAATGACAACTGCGCTTGCGCTCAGGCACAAAAGGGAGCAGGCGACAAGAAACGCCCGCTCAGAAAGGAGCGCTGCCGCCCCGCTGCAAAGCGACGTTAGAGGGTGGTCAAATCGTGAAGCGGGATCACGGAACGGGTTACGACCAAATAGGGACGGAAGCTGCGCTCTCATCCAGTGCGCAAGACTACATGCGCTCTTGCGACGATCGCGTAGCAGGTTCAAGCGACACACGGGCTCAAGCGCTTGGCGTACGAAGCGGCCTGCGTTACGTTGCCCTTGTCGCCATACTTCTCATCGGAACTGCGCTCCGGATGTACCACCTTTCCAGTGTGCCGACCGAGTTAGTGGCCGACGAGATAGATCTCTACAATTCCGTGGCAAGCATCGTATCGACCGGCCACGACATCGACGGAGATCTTAAACCTTTCCTCTATTCCAAGTTCACGCGAAACCCGCCACTGTATGGTATCGCCGCATACGCATCAAGTCTTGTCTTTGGCAAGACTACCTTTGGGCTGCGTTTTCCGGCGGTGCTTTTCGGTTTGGTTGCTGTGCTGGGGATGTACGCGCTAGGCTACGAGATTTCCGAACGATACGACGTCGCCATCACCGCGGCGTTATTCCAGTCCGTGCAACCAATTTTCGTGCAGTTTTCCCGGATAGCTTGGGAACCGTCATCGGAACTGCCGTTTTTGCTGTTCGGGCTTTATTTTGTTGTGCGCGCGCTTCGGCAGATGTGCCGCGAACGTCGTCCGACGAATACGCTTCTCTTCGGAATGCTCCTCGCCGCCGTTCTTCTTGGGCTCACCTGTTACACGTACATGACGGGCTGGTTCTACGTTGTAATATTGGCAGGTGCGCTCACCGCGCTTTACAGCAGGCAGATTTATAGGCATAGCGCGATAAAACAAGTACTCGCTGCGTGCATGGTTTGGCTTGTGGTTTCTGCTCCTGCCCTCTGGATGTGCTTTTTTGACCCATTGACGGCGTCCAAGGTGAGTCGCATCGGCACATTTTCGCACGGACTCAGCTTGCACGCGTTACAGATATTTACCGAAAACTATCTCGCCCATTTCAGACTGTCGTATTTGGTTCTCAGCGGCGACCCTCAATGGGGCAGCACGTGGCGCTACTTAAACGGTTTTGGCGCCTTCTACTGGTGGCTGTTGCCGCTGGCTGTCGTCGGCGTTTTTACCGCGCGAGCATATATTGCGGATAAGCGGGTGCGGCTATGGCTATATGTATGGCTCCTTGCATACCCACTTGCCGGCGCAATCACGAATGATGGCGTGCCGAACGCGCCGCGCACCCTTGCCGGTGCGGCAGTTTTTTGCATGTTCGGCGCAATTGGGTTTGTGTTTTGTTACGATCAGGCAGCCAAACGGAGTGCCTCGACGGGGGGGCGTTTGGCGCTCGGCCTGTTATGTATACTGCTGGCGGCCTCGGTTACAAGTTTTGCACGGTTTTATTTCACGCAGTATGTCCACCGCAATTCGAACGCGTGGGATTCTGGAACGAGGGCAATGTTTGCCGCCGTGCATCACTATCGTCGCTACTATGATCGCGTTTGCTTCTCGGTATGGCCTGCGTGGTACGGTATCGATAGTTATGTCCGGTTCTACTTGCCCGGAGATAGAAACGTTCTGACGGATATTGCGGACCCGGCCTGCTTCACGCGTGGAACATTACTTGTCACAGACAACAACCATCCAAAATTGCGCAGCGGATTTATGTATCTTACCACTGTGCGCGATGTTGACGGAAATGGATTCGCAATAATACGTGGGAAGCCGAGGTCTGGCGTCGAGCCACCCACTGAGCTGAACGCGAGAGGCGCAGCGCCGGGGATATGAGGCGTCAGCGGCATTGGTTTCATCCTTCTATCCGACTGCAGCGGTGGCGGGGCTTAGGTGCAATGTTGGCGCGCTACCAGCCGCCGGATGCGCCGCCTCCGCCGAAGCCGCCGCTGAAACCGCCGCCTCCCGAGAATCCGCCAAAGCCGCCGCCTCCGCCGCCCGAGAAACCGCCGAGTCCGCCGCCGATGAAGCCGGCGCCCGATCCCCCGTACCACGCGTTGCGCCAGCGCTTGTTGAACAGCGACATCAGGAAGAGTACAAACAGCACGCCGAAAACGAGCGCGATAATCGCGAACGCGCCGGCGTCGTCGCT
>DAISWS010000141.1:0-5975 GCA_036826275.1 Vulcanimicrobiaceae bacterium | reverse complement strand
AAGTCGTAGAATTTCACGCAGGGGACGTTCGGTGCGTCCGGCGATGATCCGGCCTGGGTCGCTCGACCGGCCGCAACGCTCTGGAAATTGTCCGCACGGCGGCCGAAACAGTAATGTATGGCCTCCAAGCCCTTGGGCGCGCCGACGCGGCCCACCGGAACCGTTGCGTTCCTCTTCACCGACGTCGAGGCAAGCGTTGCACGCTGGGAAAAACATCCCGAGGCGATGCGCGCGGCAATTGAACGCCACGACACTCTGCTCTGCGCATCGATAGAAGCCGGCGGCGGATACGTGTTCAAAACCGTGGGCGATGCCGTATGCGCGGCGTTTCCGACGGCGGATGCCGCCGTTCGCGCGGCCGTCGAAGGTCAGCGCATCATTCGCGACGAGGATTGGTCCGAGATTGACGGTTTGCGAGTGCGCATGGCGGTGCACAGCGGCGCCGCGGAGTCGCGCGAGGGAGACTACTTCGGACAAACCGTCAATCGCGTCTCGCGGCTGCTTTCGCTCGCGCACGGCGATCAAGTAGTGGTCTCGGGCATAGCGAAGGAACTGTGCGAGGGCGCGCTGCCGTCCGGCGTGACGTTGCGCGATCTCGGCGCGCACCGTTTACGCGATCTCGCCTATCCCGAGCAAGTGTATCAAGTCATCGCGCCGGATTTGCCGGCGACGTTTCCTCCGTTGCGTTCGCTGGGAGCGCTGCCGAACAATCTGCCGCTGCAGCTCACGCCGTTTCTCGGCCGCGAAACCGAGACCGGCGAGATCGAGAACGCCCTGGAGGAAGCGCGCCTGGTAACGCTCGTCGGCTCGGGCGGCGTCGGCAAAACGCGCTTGTCGCTGCAAGCCGGTGCGAACGCGCTCGACGCGTTCGACCAGGGGGTGTGGTTTGTCGATCTGGCCGTATTACGCGCCGGCGATCAGGTGCCCCGCGCTATCGCTGAAGTGCTGGGCGTGCAGATCGATCCGGCGAGCGAACCACTTGCGGCAATCATCGCGGCCTTTCGTTCCAAGAATCTTCTGCTGATCTTGGATAATTGCGAGCACGTCGTCGCCGATGCGGCCGCAGCCGCTGACCGGATCTTACGGGGCTGCCCGCAACTTCGCATTTTGGCGACCTCGCGCGAAGGTCTGGGAATCTCAGGCGAACGCATCATCCGCGTGCCGTCGCTTTCAATTCCGCCTGCCGGCAGGGTGCTCTCGCTCGCAGCGGCCGTCCGCTTCGGTGCCGTAGCCCTCTTTGTCGACCGCGCGCAAGCGGCAAATGCGGACTTTTCGCTTACGGCTGAGAATCTCGGCACCGTCATCGAGATATGCCGGCGCTTGGACGGCATCGCGCTCGCTATCGAACTTGCGGCCGCGCGTTTGAAAATGCTTTCCGTCGACCAGCTCGCCTCGCGTTTGAACGAACGGTTCCGCATTCTCACCGGCGGCAGCCGCACAGCGCTCGCGCGTCAGCAAACGATGCGCGCGCTCATCGATTGGAGCTACGATCTGCTGTCCGAACCGGAGCGCGCGCTGTTCCGGCGCAGCGCCGTTTTCGCGGGCAGCTTTTCGCTCGACGCGGTCGCGCGCGTCTGCGCGACACCGGGCGACGGCTGGGACTCGTTCGACGTGCTCGCCGCGCTAGTCGATAAGTCGATGGTCGCCTCCGAGTTCGCTGGATCCGAGCAGCGCTACCGGCTGTTGGAATCGGCGCGCCAATACGCGCTCGAACGTTTGACCGCGTCCGGCGAGGAACACGGTGTGCGCGACCGTCATGCCGAGTTTTTCCGCGATGCCATCGCTGACGGCGAGCAACGCTATTTCACCACGCCGCTCAAAGTTTGGCTTTCCTCCGTCGATCCCGACGCCGGGAATCTTCGCGCAGCGCAGCAGTGGACGCTGGAACAAAACGACTGGGAGACCGCCGCGGCAATTGCGAGCGCGTCCCTGTGGTATTGGAGCCATAGCAGACAACCTGCGGCGCCTATCGCGGCGCTCCGGCGCATTCTCGAGCACGGTGAGAGCATCGCACCAGTTCTGCGCGCTCGCTGCTGGTACGCGCTTTCGTATCTCCTCGGGCCAGGCGATGAAAAAAATGCACGTGAAGCGGCGCACAAGGCGCGCGAGATCGCCGAGCGGGAACAGGATGAGGCCGCCATTGCGCACGCGCTCGTCTGCGAGGCGTCCGCAGCATTCATGGACTACAGTTATGACTGCGACACAAACTTCGCGCGGGCGCTCGATATTTTTACCGGACTAGGTAACCAGCGCATGGCCGGGTTCGTGCTCGGACGCTACGCTCGCAGTTTGGGCGTTCGTTCCCGGTTGGAAGAAGCAATGCCGCGTTACGAGCGGGCGCTCTCAATGAGCCGCATTGCCGGTGACGATCGGACCTGCGCGCAAGTGCTCAACAATTTGGCTGAAGCGGCGTTCAACACGGACAGACCGGAGCTTGCGTTGCGGTATGCCGGCGAGGCGCTTGAGTACGCCGCTGCGGCGCGGCTCGAAGCAATGATGCGTTTCACGTACGCAAACATGGTGATCTACCTCATCAAACTCGGGATGGTCGACGACGCCCTTGACCGCGCGCGTATTGCCTTACAACTCGCGCGCGAAACGCAGAGCGCCGGTTCGCTCTCCCTGCTTGCGTTGCACTTCGCAGGCATCGCCCTCGAGCGCGGCAACCTCGAAGAATCGGCGATACTGCTCGGGCACTACATGCCCGCCTTCCGCAGCATCTACGGCGCGGACCGCGATTTGGAGCGGACGGAGCGCAATTTTTATGCGCGCGTCGACGAGCGTCTACGGAGCGAACTCGGTACGCAGCGCTTCGATCAGGCCCTTGCGGCCGGCGCAGCAATCACCATCGACGAGCTGCTCCAACGGATGCTCGCCATTTCATAGTGCGACCAAGTGCGGCCGCATTTCCAAATCGCTGATTGCCTCGCCATACGGCGACCGAAGAACGCCGTATTCCGTCACGAATGCCGTAATCAAATGCGCGGGCGTAACGTCGAACGCCGGGTTGTACGCTCGCGCGCCCTCTTCGGCAACGCGCACGCCGCCGAATGAGGCGATTTCATCCGCCGGCCGCTCTTCGATCGGAATTCGCTGGCCGCTTTCGAGCGAGAAGTCGAACGTCGAACGCGGCGCAGCCACGTAAAACGGAACGCGATGGTGCGCTGCGGCGATTGCCACGCCGTACGTGCCGATTTTGTTCGCCGTATCGCCGTTGCGAGCGATGCGATCTGCACCCACGATGACCAGATCGATCGCTTTGCGCTGCATCGTGATGGCGGCCGCGCCGTCGACGATGAGCGTCGCATCGACACCCGCGCGTTTGAGCTCGTAATACGTGAGACGGCCGCCCTGCAGCAGCGGCCGCGTTTCGTCGACGAAGACATGTGGATTTTTGCCCGCACGATGCGCCGCGATGATGATTCCCAGCGCCGTTCCACCGCCCGCCGTCGCGATTGGTCCCGTATTGCAGTGCGTGAGAACGCGCGCATTTTTCGGAACGAGCTCCGCGCCCGCGCGAGCGATACGTTCGTCCATCGCGCGCTGCTCGTCATGAATGGCTCGCGCCTCCGCGAGCATGTCGTTTGCTTGCAGCACGCGATCGACGGCCCACATCAGGTTGACGGCTGTGGGGCGCGCGTTGCGCACGCGTTCCGCTGCCGCGGCAAATGCCACGTCGTCCGCGATGCGTTGTCGAAGCAGCGCTACGCCATACGCACCGAACACGCCGATGCACGGCGCGCCGCGTACGGCGAGCGCGTGGATCGCCTGCTCCAGTTCTTCCGCGGTGCACGCCCGGCACACGCGCGTTTCATGCGGCAGCAAGCGCTGGTCGAGATACTCGACCGCATCGCCGGCCCAGCGCACGGCATCCAAAGCGTCGTTCATCGCGCGCATTCCGTTCGTCAACGGCATACAAAAAGCCGCGCGAGTTTCGCGCGGCTTCGTGCGAGCGTTGTGTGATTGTATGTGGAGGTCAGACCGCCGCGGGTTGATGGGCGGTGTAGCAGGCCCGGCAGTAAACAGGCCGGTCGCCGCGCGGACGGAACGGCACGGTCGTATTCGTGCCGCATTCGGCGCAGACGGCCTCGTAGCTCGGGCGCGGGCTGCCGGCGGCCGAGGACGACCCACCTTGACCTTTGCGCGATTGGCGGCAGTCACGGCACCGCTGCGGTTCGTTTTGAAAGCCTTTTTCGGCGTAAAACTGCTGGTCCCGAACGGTAAACGTAAATGGCTGGCCGCAGTCTTTACAGGTAATGCTCTTGTCTTCCAAGGGTCGGGCCTCCACAAAAGTAGCAGAGGCTTTCTATCCGACCTCTGTCGCAGAGAATCCTCGCTTGGTTGCCCTGATAGCAGTTTGGCCTAGCGCCTGAAGCCGAGGCCCTCGCGGACCGGCTCCGGGGGCACCTGGAGCAGCGCTGCGGCAGCCATCGCCGCTTCGTAGCCCTTGTCCCCATGCTCGGGATGGGCACGCTGTTCGGCCTGTTCGATGGTCTCCGTGGTCAGAACGCCAAAACCGATGGGAACGCCCGTCGCGAGCTGGATGGTCATGATGCCGCGCGCGCATTCACCCGCGACATACTCGAAGTGCGGCGTTTCCCCGCGGACGACGGCACCGAGCGCAACGATGGCATCCAGACGCTCGTCCGCCGCGATCAGGCGCTTTGCAGCAAGCGGCAGTTCGAAACACCCGGGTACGTGATACACGCTCACGTGCTCGTCGCGCACGCCGCAATCGCGAAGCGCGCGGCGCGCGCCGTCTTCGAGCCAATCCGAGAGCTGTTCGTAGAAACGCGCGGCAACAATCGCAAACCGCTTCCCGGAACAATCCGGCGGCTTTGCGGTCGCGTCATCCTTCTTCATGGATGATCGCCGTGCGGCAGCGCGCCGTTCTCGCTGAACATGTGTCCGAGTTTGCTGCGTTTGGTTGCCATATAGCGCTTGTTGTATTGCGTCGGTTCGGTCTGCAGCGGCACGCGGCCGACAATCTTCATGCCGTAGCCTTCCAGGCCGAAGATCTTGCGTGGATTGTTCGTGATGATGCGCAGTTCTTTGACGCCCAAATCGGCCAAAATCTGCGATCCGATGCCGTAGTCGCGCTTATCGACCGGTAAGCCGAGTGCGATGTTTGCTTCAACGGTATCCGCGCCTTTGTCTTGCAGCGCATATGCGCGCAGCTTGTTGGCGAGGCCGATGCCGCGGCCTTCTTGGCGCAGATACAGAAAGATGCCGCGGCGTTCGTGCGCGATAATATCCATCGCACCGTCGCGCTGAGCCGCGCAGTCGCAGCGCAGCGAGTGCAGCGCGTCGCCGGTCAAACATTCCGAGTGCACGCGCACCAGCAGATCGCGGCCGTCGCCGATGTCACCCATGACGAGCGCAACGTGCGTGTTGCCGTCGATCGTGTTCTCGTATGCGTAGCCTTTCCACGTACCGGCTTCCGTCGGCAAATTGAATTCGGCAATGCGCTGCAGCAATTTTTCCGTGCGCCAGCGGTACGCGATGAGATCCTTGACGGTAATGAGTTTGAGGCTGTGTCGCTTGGCGAATTCGATGAGCCCGTCCAAACGCTCCATCGTCCCGTCTTCAGCCATGATCTCGCAGATGACGCCGGCGGGATACAGGCCGGCAAGGCGCGCAAGATCCACGGACGCTTCCGTTTGCCCGGCGCGAACGAGCACGCCGCCGTCGCGCGCGCGAAGCGGAAACGTGTGTCCGGGGCGCAGTAAATCCGACGGTTTCGTTGCCGGATCGAGCAGCGCTTGAATCGTCGCGGCGCGATCGTGCGCGGAGATTCCGGTCGTCGTACGGCCGCGCGCTTCGATGGAGACCGTGAATGCCGTTTCGTGCACCGCGCTATTCTCGGAAACCATCTGCGGCAAATGCAGCTCGTCCAGGCGCCGCCCGATCATCGGCACGCAAATCAGACCGCCCGCGTGCTTGCGCATGAAGTTGATCGCTTCGGGCGTTATCAT
>DAISWS010000140.1:0-6079 GCA_036826275.1 Vulcanimicrobiaceae bacterium | reverse complement strand
CGAGAACGCACCGTCGCGCGTGTACACCGGCTGGCCCGTTCCGTTGGAGTTGCGAAGGACGAAGAATCCGTCGCCGTTGATCGCCATGTCGGTGTTAATGCCGGTCGTCTGCAAGCCGCCTTGGGCGAAGTTCGTGTCGATCGTGTTCGTCTTCACGCCCAGACCGACTTCTTGCGGGTTGACGCCGCCGCTGGTCTGCGTCGGGCCGCTCGCAAAGCCTTGCGTTTGATAGAAGAGGTCGGCAAACGTCATCCGCTGTCCTTTGAAGCCGATGGTGCCGACGTTCGCGATGTTGTTCGAGATCATGTCGATCTGATCTTGATAAGCGTTCAGACCGGAGATGCCCGTGAACAGCGCATCGAATCCCATGTCGTTGACCTTTCCTTACAGATTCCGCGGCGCGTCTATCGATCGACGCCGCGTCCGCCCCTCGACAAGCTCGGGATGACCGAGCTAAGATTCGTCCAGGGCCAGTGAAGTTTCATTAGTTGATAATCGCCGCGCTGTCGATGTTGGTGAACACGTTCTCGCGCATCGAGTCGCCGTCCACGGCGGTAATCACGGTGCGGTTTTTGATGCTCACCACCATGGCGACGTCGTTCAGCATGAAGAGCGATTGTTTGGCGCCCTTTTCCGCGGCTTTGTCGGCCATGGCATTCATGCGCGCCATGTCGTCGTTGCTCAAATGAATGTTGCGCGATTGCAGACGCTGCATCGCATGTGCCGAGAATTTGAGCGGTTGCGCAGCGGTCGTGTGCTGCTGCTGCTCGAGTACCGAGCGGAAACTGGGCCCCGACGTGGGCGGGATTTGAACGGGCGTTCCGGCCGGCCTCGGAGCCGGACCGGGGATAATGCCCGGAGTCCCGATCGCGTTCAGATCCTTGGAATCCATCGGTTAGTTTCCGATCCCCACGATTTCAGTCGTCGGGAAGAGCAGCGGTTGACCGTTGTTATCGGTGATCGCCTTTCCGTTCGAGCCATTCATCGTGAAAAACGGCTGGCCGTTTTGCACCGCGATGGACGCGACCGTTCCCGTGACGTTCGACGAATTACCGGAAGCGTCGGGCGTACTGACCGTGACGGTTTTTCCGATGAGCGATGCCGACTGCATCACGCCGAAGTTGGATTGGAAGCTCTGGAATGACTTGTTGAGTTCTTCGGTTGCCGACAACGCCGAGAATTGCGCGAGTTGCGCCATCGACTGCGTATCGTCGACCGGCTTCATCGGATCCTGATTCCGCATTTCGGTCGTCAAGAGCGACAGAAAATCTCCGGAGTTCAGCTGCGAGCCGACGCCGGCGCCTGCCGCGCTTGGCGGTTGCTGGAGCCCCGCTCCAGCCAGTGGCGATATACCTGCCATACATTTACTCCCTTGGCGCTTTACGCCAAATAGTTGAGCACGAGCGGTTTCGAACCGGTCAAAAGAGCGGGTCCGAACCGTTGATCGGTCCACAGATCGTCTTCCGCAAGAGGTCCCAGATGCACGAAGCCCGTTCTTGCGAACGAACGGTGCGGCGGGGATTGCTGCTGCGAAAATCCGGGGTTTCCGCCGGACACGTCTACGGAAAACTTGCCGAGCGAGAGACCCGCTTCGGCGAGCGAACGCGCGAGCTGCTGCTGGTTTTGCAGAAGCGCCTGACGCACGTCCGCGTTTTGCGCGACGATGTTTGCGGAGATCGTGTTTCCGGTTACGGTAAGTTTGAGCGAAACGTCGCCCAGGTTCTCGGGCTGCAAGCGCATGCGCACTTCCGACGTCGAGCCGGAGTTGCGTAAGACGATGCCTTTGACGAGTTGCTCGATGACCGCTTGCGGATCGACCGTGTACGGCGCCGGAGCGGCCGTAGCGGGTTGCGCACCGGGACTCGAAGCGTTCGCGATCGCGTTCGTAAACGCGCCCGCGGGCGTCGTGTTTGCGGTGTTTTGGGATTGGTCTTGCTGCTGTTTGCCGTCCGAATGCGACGCGTTCTCGCCGGATGCTTGCGCGATGACGTGCATCAAACGCGCGAAGAGATCCGATGGTGAGGCGCTCGTACTCGTGGGCGTTGTTGCGTGTGCGCTGCTCGGCGTGACGGCCGAAGCCGGCGCGTCGGGACGCTGCGCGTCCGCCGTCGCCGCGCGCGCGAGCATGCGCCCCAGAACGTCGGCGGATTGCGCCGTGATCTGTTGCGGAGCGGTTTGCGCGGGTGGTTGCGGTGTCTGCGCCGTTTGAGCCGTTTGCGATGGGTGTTGCTGCAACTGCTGCAAGACGTTGCGCAGAATCGATTCGGCAAGCGAAACCGGAGCCGCCGGCTGTGTACCGGTGCTCTCCGTCTTCTTTTGCTGGGCCGGGATTTCTCTCGCCGAGTTGGCGTCCAAGACTGCTCCCGAGAATCGTTTCTGCTGCCCTGCAGGTTCTAGTTCCCTCGATATCTTGCTCAGGAGATCCGTGAGCCTTTTCTCGAGGGCTGCCCCTTGCTGTGTGGGGCTTTGGCCGGGTGGACTCGTGCCGGGTGGCGCGAGTGCTGCCGCAAGCGCACGTTGCAGCGTACGTCTGCGGGTGACGTCTCCGTCGTTGCCGGTCGCTTTTGCAAGCGCGGCCGCAACGGCTTTGGAGACGCGGTCGATGATGGTTGCCAGCGGTGTTCCGGATTGAAGCAGGCCTGCGAGCTGAGAAATCAGATCGCTGCCGTCCGTTCCGAGCCGATCCAGCTTCTGCTGGAGCTGCGAACCGAAGTTCAGATCGGCCAGAAGACCCTTCGCGTGCGAAGTGCCCTTGTGCCCGATCAGCGCTTGGCCGACGGCCTCACCGATGGCTAGTAGCGGGAAAGCCAAATGCTATGTCACCCCCTTTCATTTTGAAATGGCGCTCCGGCCTCGCCTTCGCGCCCCCCGCTTTGCGGGGCCCCCGATCCCGGGCGCCTGAAAAGTGCTGCTAAAAACAGCGCTCCCCGTGGACGCCTGTATGGTTGATCTCTATTGACTCATCGGCATGCCGCGAGGGGAATGTTAGGTATCGCGGCAGACAGAAGGGTCTCCAAGCGCCGCATGAGGCGTTCGAATTCCGAAAAGTCGAGCGCTTGATCGGCGTCCGAAAGGGCCGCAGCCGGGCTGGGGTGCACCTCCACAATCGCACCGTCCAGGCCGGCTGCGGCCGCCGCAAGCACCACCGGCTCAATGAGGCTGGCCCGCCCTGTTGCATGGCTCGGGTCCGCTATCACCGGCAGATGGGTGAGTTCTTTGAGGCGCAGGGCGCCGGCCAGATCGAACACGTTGCGCGTGTACGGATCGAAGCCGCGAATGCCGCGCTCGCACAGCACGACGTTCGGGTTGCCCTCGACCAGAATATATTCCGCCGCATACAGCACCTCGTCCAGCGTGGCCGACGCGGCACGCTTGAGCAACACGGGTTTACCCGTGCGCGCGGCCGCTCGCAACAGCGAGAAATTCTGCATGTTGCGCGCGCCGATTTGCAGCATGTCGACGTGCTCGCACAGCACGGGCAGTTCGGCTTCGCTGAGCGCCTCGACGACGCACGGGATGCGCGCCGCCTCGGTAGCCGCGGCTATCAAACGGACGGCCTCATCGCCCAGTCCTTGGAACGCGCAGGGCGAGGTGCGCGGCTTATAGGCGCCGCCGCGAAGCATCTGCGCGCCCTGCGAGGCAACGAAGTGCGCCGTACGCTCGATTTGCACGCGGCTTTCAATCGCGCACGGGCCGGCAATCATCGTGAAGCCGCCGCCGCCGAATTCGACGCCCGCCACTCTGACCACCGACTGCGGCTCCGCCGCCGCTCTGCTCGCAAGTGTGTACATCTGCCGTCACCCCATGTGATTAAAAAAGAAGGCCGCCCGGTAAGGGCGGCCTTCGAAATCGTGGATTTCCGAAAAAAGCGCGCTTAACTCACCGGCATCTGACGTGCGGTAAGCCACCACCAATAGCGCGCGAAGGAAATCTTCATTGCTGCGACTCTAGCATGGCGCGGGGGCGCTGTCAACGCTTCCACAGGCTCTTGTACTCGTCCAGCTGCGCGAAGACTTCATCCACGTCGAACTCCAGCCATGGTACGGCCGGATGTGCGAAATGCTCGCCGCGGCGGAACGTACGTATGCCGTCGTGCGCGTGGGCTTCGATGGTCTGTTTTTGGGGATCCGCGTCCAAGACGAGAACCGATCCGGTTGCTAAGTAGCGTTCGATCTTTTCGCGCAAGTATTTGAGATCGTCTTTGGGCGAACGCACTTCGACGGCGACGTCAGGCGAGAAGGGCAGCTTCTCTGCGCGGTCCTCTGCGACAGCGCGGACGCGCTCTTTGCTCACCCAGGCGACGTCCGGCACAAACTCGGTCGGTGTGCGATCGATTTCGCCCGGATCGAATCGCCACTCCGGCCCGCAAAAGCCGTGCCCCTTGCCGCACCGCAGGAGGATGAACTCGAGCGCACTCTGCACGAAGGTGTGCGATGTTTTCGGGCTCACCTTCGGATGCGGATGGCCGTCGAGGTATTCGATTTCGGGTGGGTCGTACAAGATCGTTCGCATACTCTGCTCTAGCCCATGATACCCAGGGCGTTGCGAATGATGCGGTCGCCGTGCTCGCTGAGCACGGACTCGGGGTGGAACTGCACGCCGTGCACGGGAAGCGTCCGATGACTGATGGCCTGGACGACGCCGTCCTCGCTGCGCGCCGTGACGACGAGTTCGTCAGGAAGCGTGTCCTCATCGAGGCACAACGAGTGGTACCGCGTCGCTACGATTGGGCTTTGCACGTCGCGAAAGAGTGCGCCACTATCGTGCGTCATCAGCGAGGTTTTCCCGTGCTTGGGCTGCGGCGCATGCACGACGCGCGCGCCGAACGCCTCACCGATGGCTTGCAGTCCAAAGCACACGCCGAACACCGGCGTCTTCTTGTGCGCGGCAGCGCGGATCAACTCGACAACAGCCGGCGTCTGTCCGGGATTTCCCGGCCCGGGCCCGACGACAAGCGCGTCATACGCATCAAGCACGCCCGCATCACGCAACCGCTCGTCGTCGTTCAGCAACACCTCCGGCTCAACGCCCTGCGCCGCCAGCAAATGCACGACGTTATACGTAAACGAATCAAAATTATCGACAAAGAGTATTTTCATTTGAAAAGGCGCTCCGCCTGGCTCCGCCGCCCCCCATCACAGATGGGGCCCCCAATACATGGCGCGCATAATCGTACTGCCGTCATGGCAGCTCCCCGAGGGCGCGCCTAAAAAATGTGGTCACAAACCCAGCACCTCGCGTGCAATTCGCGTCTTGTGCAGCACTTCTTCATACTCCGCTTGCGGATCGCTGTCCGCGACGATCCCCGCAGCCGCCTGCCAATACGCTGTCGAACCCTGAACGTGGATGCTGCGCAGCGTGATGCACGAATCGAAATCGCCGTTTGCCGCCCAGCGCCCAATGCTGCCGGCATAAAAACCGCGTGCGGCAGGCTCGAGCTGGTCGATGATCTGCATCGCGCGAATCTTCGGCGTCCCGGTTACCGTGCCGGCCGGAAACCCTGAGGCGAACAGATCGAGCGCATCTTTATCGGCGCGCAATTCACCGGTGAGATCGGATACGATGTGCATCACGTGGCTGTACCGCTCGATCTGCAGCAGTTCCGTCGTGCGCACCGAGCCGTACTCGCACACCGCGCCGAGATCGTTGCGTCCGAGATCCACAAGCATCACATGCTCGGCGCGCTCTTTCTCGTTGGTCAGCAGTTCGGTCGCAATCGCCGCATCGCTCGCTTCGTCGATGCCGCGCGGACGCGTGCCCGCGAGCGGACGAATGCGCGCGCGCCGGCCTTCGAGACGAACGAGAAATTCCGGCGATGCGCCGAGCAGTTGTCCGAACGGCGTATCGACGAAAAACATGTACGGCGACGGATTGCGCGAGCGGATGGCCCGGTACGACAACTCTTTCGCCGTAGATCTGGTGATCGTTGGGGCAGGCGCCGGCGGCGGCACGCTGGCCCAACGCCTGGCCCGGCGCGGCTGGAAGGTGGTGGTGCTCGAATCCGGGCCGTTCTGGGATCCCGACCGCGACTGGGTCTCCGATGAGGCGGGCTCGCACCGCCTCTATTGGACCGACGAGC
>DAISWS010000139.1:5842-6131 GCA_036826275.1 Vulcanimicrobiaceae bacterium | reverse complement strand
GTCAGCGCGCGTACCATAGATGCGCACATGGCAACGATTTTCCGCAAACTGGGCATCGAACGCCGCGATCAACTTTAGGTAGCTGTTACCGATGCGGCATCGCCGCAATTCCCCGTACGATCACGCGAGCGGCTAGCAACCGGCCGCGTGTCTTGACGTGCAGGGAGTAAAGAACATGCAAATTCACGACGCATAGCGCGCCGCCGGATCGCCGCGGACTAGCTCCGCGCCGCGGGCTCCGGGGCTGACGAGCCGGCCGTCACCGCCCGCAGCTCGTCAAGCGACTCCC
>DAISWS010000139.1:0-5832 GCA_036826275.1 Vulcanimicrobiaceae bacterium | reverse complement strand
CCGGATCGCCGCGGACACGATCCGCGTCGGCGTCCCGGCGGTGCCCCCTGCTTCCGCCGGGACGTAAAGACTCGCAGGGTTCGCACACAGCTTCTGGAGATTTTCGAAAATGCGCACATCTGTGCAGACATTAGCCGCTGCATTGTTTCATACGTCCGCGGGCAAGAAGTTCGCAATTATTGCGTTTTGGACGTTGTTTTTAGTGGGTTGCGGTCCAAACGGCTGCTCCGGCAGCGATTCCGCGGTTCCGCCGGTGAATCCGACGCCGGCGCCGACCACGGTGCACCGCCTGTACGTTTCGGAGAGCGGCCTCAACCGCGTAGAGTCGCTCGACGGTACGAGCGGCAAGGTTTTGGCGACGATACCGGTAGGCACGAAGCCGACGATGATGGTCTACGACGACCACGCGCCCGGCAGCGCCGTAGATCCGAAGGCAGCCTTATGGGTGCTCGATAGCGGAAGCGCAAGTGTGACTCGCATCGACCCGCAGACGAACGAGGCTGGGGTTACGATTGCGATTGGCGGTTCCCCCGTCGATATTACGTCCGCACAGAACGGAAGCGACCTGCTTTACGTTGCTGACGGCCAATCGAATAGCATCGCAATCGTCAACGAAGACGATAATTCCATCATTGGTCACATCACGACGGCCGGGCGTCCGTTCCAGATTAGTGCAAACGCTAGCGTGCTGATGGTCGGCGAGACGAATAATACCGTGGAGGTATTCGACGATACAAAGCCGTCCATCGCGCCGCTCACGTCGATAACCACGCAGTCGGCATTGACAGGCGTCGATACCGACTACACGACTGATCCCACTATAGAGACCGCCGACGGCATTCTCCATATTTACAGCGCGGCGAAAGGAGGCGGGCTTCCGTGGACGAGCCAGCTGAACTACACGCTCCCTCACGGCGCGGGCCAGCTCGCGAAGGTTTGCTGTAACGTGTTCATGGTCACGAATGCCAGCTCGAAACTGGTTCAGTACGTCGGCTATATAGAGGGAGAAACCCCATTCGAGAACGACTTGGCGACAGGGGTGCAGCCCGGGTTTGGAACAATTGGGGGGGTAGGCACCACCGGGTACATTTACATTCCGAACACCGGCGGCGACTCGCTTTCGGTATATTACGGAAACCGCCAGCCGTACGGATCGTGGCCACTCACGGCTGGTGCACGCCCGGTTGATACGCTAACGCTCGAATTCGAACAAGCTGCTTCGCCGACGCCCGCACCGACGGCAACGCCGACTGCTGCGCCGACGGCAACGCCGACTGTTGCACCGACGGCCACGCCGACTGTTGCACCGACGGCAACGCCGACTGTTGCACCGACGGCGACACCGACTGCTGCGCCTACGTCGACGCCGGCGGCAACGCGGCACCTGTATGTCGCGAACGGCAGCGGCGGCAACGTGCTCGAATACACGTCCCCGTTCAGCGCGTCCAGCGCACCGAGCGTCAATCTCAACATCGGCGGTAACATCTGGGGCGTCGCCTCGGACAGCAGCTACGTTGCAATCGAAGACAGCAACGGTTACATCTATATCTTCGCGCAGCCGCTTAGCGCGAGCGCATCACCTGTCGCGCAGTTCCAATCTACAACGCAGGGGGCGCAGTTGCTGTTCGATTCCAGCGGCAATCTCTACACGGGAACAGAGGGCAGGGGGGTGCTCGAGTATTCGCCGCCATTCAGCAATAGC
The DNA here is from genome assembly GCA_036826275.1 of Vulcanimicrobiaceae bacterium. Taxonomy (GTDB): domain Bacteria; phylum Vulcanimicrobiota; class Vulcanimicrobiia; order Vulcanimicrobiales; family Vulcanimicrobiaceae; genus DATGJX01. Next base: position 4,130 of record DAISWS010000139.1, on the reverse strand, counting down.
AGCACGCCTTCGAAGACCATCTTTGGAGATGCCGCCTCATTCTCGCTGACGATGGACTACAGCAACAATCTCTACGTCGGCAACCTCGGCATGAACCAAATCGACATCTTCGCCTCGCCGTATACCGGATCGCCTACGAGCGTGCCGCAGCCCGGGACGTACGGATTGGCATCTTACGCCACGTATCTTTATGGCGCCGATGCAAACGGCCGGGCCATAGACGTCTACAATCTGCCGATGAGCGCGAGCAGCACGCCGGCGTTCACAATCTCCAACACAGATCCGCATGGGCTCGCGGCTGACGTTTCGACCGGCACGCTGTATGTTGGAGATCAGCATGGAGGCGGCGGTTCGGGCTCGATCGACGTCTACAGTCAACCCCTGAGCGGCTCTAGTACGTCCGCGTATTCCATAACGAGCGGTGTCAGGGAACCGGTTCAGGTCTGGATCGGACCGTAAAGGCGTCGGCGCGTCAACGGCTCACGCGTGACGGCGAGAGGCCTCGGCTGCTCTGCAGCCGGGGCCTCTTTCAAAATGAGAATGCCGGCGGTAAGCAATCAACGAGCGCATGGGTTCTGAGCAGACTACTCGAGACTTACGGATAGGACCATGCGCGGCGAGCGGCCGCGCGGCAGCCTTCGTATCAGCGTGGTGAGTGTGTGTATCTCCCAGCGTGGTTGCCGCCGTCGCCGACGGCGTGAGCGTACTCCGCTTTTTCTCCTACTGAATGCCGCGATTCCCGGCCCGCATCGTCTGCGTCAATAATAAGGAGGCGCCGCAGGCGCGACTGCGTGAAGTATTGACTTTTGACGCGCCTTAAAAATTTTCGGCTGAAGTCCTTTACAGGGGGGGCGTAAGGGGCTATCATTCTCGCGAGTTGGGTTTTGTGACCTGACTCACGGTTATGGGAGGCGCGCCCGAACGCGCCATCGCGGCGAATCGCCCGTGCACCGAAAAAGCGCCGGCAAGAGTTCGTCGATAGGTCGGGGACGTGACTGCACCGCAGGCGCCAGCCGACGAGTCCGGAGGTGGGATTTCCCCCAAGGTCGAGGAGAGAAGACGAAAATTGAAGGCACTCGGTACGCACATTGTGTGTGAACTATCGGGGTGTAACCCGGAGGCCCTCACGGACGTCGATGCCGTCCACACCATGATGATCGCGGCTGCGAAAGCGGCCAAAGCGACGATCATGGAGAGCGCCTTTCACCGGTTTGAACCGCAGGGTGTATCCGGTACCGTCATTTTGGCGGAGTCGCATTTGTCCATCCACACGTGGCCGGAAAAAGGCTACGCCGCGATGGACTTTTATACGTGCGGCGATCACACGAATCCGTGGTTGGCCTGCGAACACGCCGCTAAAGTGCTCTCCGCGAAGAGCATGCTGACGACAGAATTCAAGCGCGGAATAGAAGCAAAAAACGGCACCTTCACGCACGTCGTGACCGCTACCGAAGCCGAGGACCGGCCGCTGACCGCATAATCCGGCTTCCCTTGGGACCCACAAACGGCGCGCAAGTGACGCGCCGTTTTATTTTGGTAAAAGCAAGCGTCGGCCAACTGTCAGCGATCCGATATTCCGTGTATGAGGATTGCGCCGCGGTTTGACGCCGCGCTCGTTTCGTGTTTGATACTCCTGCTGACCGCATGCGGAGGCGGCGGCGGAGGTGGCGCGCAGAGCGCGGCCATCGCGCCCGTACTGCCACCTGCTCCGCCGACCCCGACGCCGGCCGCCGGCGCGGCCGTTACGTATTTGCAAGGGTCGGCGCTGCAATCCAGCGGTACGATCGTCGCGGGCGCTCATCAAGCGCTTATTGCGGTGATGTCGGGCGATTCGACCGCGAGTGGATTTGCGAGCGACGCCCTATCGGTGAGCACGGCGGGCACGAGCGTGCAGATTGTGGCGCGCGCTGATCAGGCGGTCCGCACGGTGGCGCCCGCGCACGTGAATCCCGTCGAAGCGTTTCCGGCCGACGACCGCGCGCTCTTGCAGCGCATGCAGAGCCTGCGCACCGCCGATGCGGGCGCTCCTGCGCGCACGCTACAGAGCGTGCTGCCCTCGACGCTTACGGTCGGAACGAGCGCGGCGCTCTGGGTACAGAAAGGTTCGCTCAGCGGCGGCCGCGTGAACGTACAAGTGCCGGCGACGCTGCTCGCGCAAAGCGCGCATGCGAACATTTGGATCGACGATACGCTGCAGTTGCCGCAGAGCGCGCTTTCGCAAATCGTTGCGGACACCGAGAACGCGTACGCGTCGGACACGGCTCACTTCGCATCACCGGATTATTCTTCGAGCGCGCCGGGTCTGCAGCCGCGCTATTCCTCATGTGCCGCCGGCGGCGCATCGCAAGGATCCGCGCCGGCGTATATCGCCGAACCGGCCGACCACCGGATCGACGTCATGGTTGTGAATTCGTCGAATTTGGGCGGACTGGGCGGCTATTTCTCCGCCGCGAACTTGATGACGCAGGCCACGCTGAATTGTCTGAATGGCTCGGCCACCACCTACGAATCCAACGAAGCGCCGTTCATCTTCGTGGGATGGTTCGCAAACAGTGGTACGTCCTATGAACTGAAGGAAGATCTGGTTCGCAGCACGGCCCACGAACTGCAGCACTTGATCAACTTCGTCAATCACGGAATTCTTGCGTCCGGCGCATCGTCCAACTCGTTCAATGGAAACGAAACGCCGTACATCAATGAAGGCCTCTCGATGCTCGCGCAAGATCTCGCGGTGGCGAACATGTACGGCGCGCAGGGCGTGCGATTCGATGCCGACGATGCGCTAGCGCGAGCGAACGTCTACCTTGCCGCACCGTCGAACTTTTCGCTCAGCGGCTTTACCGGCCTGGACCCCGTTTCGTGGGGCGGTTCCAGTACGCCGCAATACAACTGCGGCGGAGGATGCTACGGTGCCGCCTATTTGTTCGAGCGCTACCTGCGCGACCGCTTCGGCGGCGACGCATACACGCATGCGATGGAAACCAGCGGCATCACGGGCGATGCGAACCTTCGCGCGACGACGGGCGAGACGCCGGCATCGCTCTTCGGCGATTTCGCGCTGGCGATGGCGGCAAATTCGCTGCACGTGAGCTCGAGCGATCCGCGCTTTGCGTTCGGCACGCTCGACCTCTCCGGCTCGTATCCCGATCAATTCGGAACTACGACGAACCTGGGCGGATTGTTCGCGCAGCCGTTTTCGGGTAGTGCGGTCAACGTCAGCGCTCCCGTCGGCGGGTTCGCGTTCGTGAGCATGGCGGCGGTGCCGCAGAGTGGCACGGCCGTATCCGTATCGGACCACGGGAGTGCGCCCGGATTTTCGCTGGAAGGCGGCCTCGCGCAAAAATAACGCACGTCCTTCCTAGGGAGCGTACGCATGGCTACCGAAGCGGCAACTACTGACTAAAGTCGCTTTGGGAGTGTCGTTATGAAAGCGCCCTTACAATTTTTATTGAGCGTAGTAGCTGCTGCCGGCCTTGCGGCTTGCGGCGGCGGGGGCGGCACAGCGCCCTCGACAAATCCGACGGCTACGCCGACTTCGTCTGCGACCGCGACGCCGACGCCGGCTTCGACCGCAACGCCGACGCCCGCATCCACCGCAACGCCGACGCCCGGATCCACCGCAACGCCGACGCCGTCCTCGTCATCCAGCCCGAGCTCGTCCGCCGTGTTCAACGGCGGAACGCAGACGCAATCCTTTACATCAGCAGGCGGAAGCTTCAGCCTGAGTCCCGCGGACAACACGTATACGGCAACCGTAACGTTCGGCTCGAACAACGCAACGGCAGCGTTCAGCTTTACGATGTCGTGGGCAACGTTCGCGCAGATCAGCGGAACGTTTGCGCCGGGGGCCCTGCCGAGCACGATTGGAACGGCGCTCGTGTACCTGGACTTTAAACCCGCGGTCAACGTGAGCTTCAGCCAGACGCCGGCGCTCACAGTGACGACGACCGGAACGTTTCCTGGGACGAAGTGCGACTTCGCCGTCTATGGTTCACCGGGCAGCTGCGGCACTACCCAGAGCTGGTTCAGCGGTAGCGCCGTGGGCGTGGCCATCCTCACCACGGTGGTGGCGGCGGCGGGGCCGTACACGCGCCAGGCCGGCCACACCGTGTCCAATCTCGGCGCCTACC
>DAISWS010000138.1:827-6143 GCA_036826275.1 Vulcanimicrobiaceae bacterium | reverse complement strand
AAAGGCTTAGGCGCCGCAACCGGTACGAGCGTTTCGCTCGGCCACTTGTCCATGCACGGCGGACATGCCGTCGTTACGAACGTCCGCATCAGCGCGCGCAGGCAGCAACTCGCGTTCGTTCCGCGCGTCGACGTCACGTACGACCTTCACGATCTGTTGCCGGGCAGCAAACATTTGTATGGGCTGCGCGCTCTCACGCTCTATCATCCGCGCATAACGCTCGTTCACAATCCCGACGGTACGTATAATTTGCCGCATTTGGGCAAAGGCGGCCCGGCGCGAGGGGGCGGGACGCCAATGAATTTCACGATGCGTGTGGTCGACGGCACCGTTGCCGTGATCGACAATACGCGGCTCGACCCGAAAGCGCGCCGCTTGTCGATCCGGAACGTGAACGTTGCGGCGAATGTCGATACGGCGGCGCAAACCCACTACAGCGCATCGATGGCGTACGTGGATGCGGGCGTAGCGTATCCGATCGACGGACACGGAACGATCGATAACGCGCTCGGGCTGAATTATCAGAGGTGGACCGCGGCGCACGTTCCGCTGCCGCAACTCGTGAACTACGCGCTCAACAACGCAAACCTGCGGCTGCGCGCAGGGTTCTTGGATAATCTGGACGCGCGCTATTACGGAAAGATTGCCGCGACCGCGGATCTGCGCGGCGGTCGCGTGACGATGCAAGGCGTTACGGCGCCGATTGAAAACGTGCGCGGACCGCTCGACGTCACGAGCGCGGGTCTCACGACGCCGCACATCGATGCCACGATCGCCGGAGCTCCCATCAACGTCAGCGGTGCGATCTACGATCTATCGAAGCCGCACTTCCGTTTGGTCGTCCACGCGCATGGTGACGTTGCGCGCCTGAAGAATTTGACCGCCGCGGCGGCGCGTTTGCCGGTGCGCGGAAGCGTTGCGCTTGCGCTGCTCGTGGAAGGTTCCGTCAAGACGCCGCTGGCGCTCATCCTGATGCATTCGCCCGAGATCGACTACCGCGCGATGCCGCTGCGCGATCCCAACGGCTTTATCGCCTTCGACGGAAAGACGGCGAGCATCGTGAACTTCGGCGTCCGTTACGGCGGATTCACGCTCGGCGCGCGCGGGCGCATGGCGCTGGTGAAAGAGCCGAACGCGCTTGAAGCGGTCGCTACCGTCAACGGCCCGAGCAGTGAAGTGCCGTACGTGTCCTCGCTTTTCCCGGGCTTGACGTTAGACGGAACGGTGCTGGCGACGGCAGACAGCCTCAAGCGCATCGACACGCACGGCGTATTGGACGGTAATGGCGCGCGCACGTTGCGCAGCGCGTTTGCGGTGGCGAGCAACGGGACGGGTGTGGTTCGCCTTCATTACGGCGACAGAATGGACGCGACGATCGCGCTCGACCATCCGCACAATAGCATGGACGCGCTCGTGCACGCGAACGACTTTACCATCGGGCCTGCGGCGGTGGCGACATTGCCCGGGCTGCCCGTGAAAGCAATGCCCGCGTTGAGCGGCACGATTACCGGCGACGTCTTCGCTTCGCGAGAGAACAACGCGCTCGGTTTACTGGGCAACGTGCATCTGCGCGATGCGCAGTACGGCAAGATTGCCATCGCGAGCGCCGACGCGCGCTTCGGCGGAGCGCCCGGCAACGTGCGCGTGGCGTATGTGAATGCCGACGGCAACTTCGGGCGCGTGCGCGCGAGCGGCACCATCGCCGGCGCGAACCACGTTGCGCTCGAAGGCCGCTACAGCGGATCGCTCGGGCAGATTTCACAGATCGCCGGCGGCTCACTGCCCGCGCAAGGCGTGGTGAACGCGCCCATTGCGCTCGTGTATAACGGCGGCACGTCGGTTGCGCAAATTCACGACGCGCGCTTCAGCGGCGCGAACATCCGCGGCATACCGATCTCGGGATTAAGCGCGACGATCGGCATGGGCAGCCCGAGCGCGATACGCGTCTACGCCGCGCGCGCGCAGATTGCGCACGGCGGTACGGCGATCGCACAAGGCAGCATCGGCAACGGCGGACGCGTGGCGTTCTCCGTTTCGCACTTCCCGGTTGCACACGGGTATGCGTCCGCAGCGGCGACAGCAGCGGGCTCGCTGCAGCGGCCGGACGTCAAAGGCGCGATGCTGCTCTCCGATGCGCGCTATCAGAACTATCCGATTGGCGGCGCGGCAGCGTTTACGTACAACGGCGGCACGGCGCAGGTGAGCAATGCGATGATCGCCGCGGGACCGGCTCTCGTCGCCGCCGACGGCACCGTGTGGCCGAACTACAATCTCGACGCACGCGCGAGCGGCCTCTTCTCGTACTCGCAGTTCCAAGGAAGCGTCGATGCGAACGTGCACGTCGCCGGTTCGGGATCCACGCCGGTGATCGCCGGCACGATCGATGCGCCGGAAGGCAACGTGCACGGCCTGGCGTTCCGCGACATGCATGCCGTCGTGAACGGAACGCCGCGCGATATGCACATCGGTAACGGCTCCGTGGACGTCGGTTCGACTGCGCTCGCATTCGATGCGGCAGTCGCGCCCGGTTCGGTTGACGCCGCACTGCGTGCGCCGCGTGCCGATCTTTCAGATTTCAACGATTATTTCGACACCGGCGATACGCTTGCCGGTACGGGCAGTCTCGCGCTCAGCGTCGCGATGACGCCGTTCTCGATTGCGAGCAGCGGCGATGTGAATCTGCACAACGTTCGCTACCGGCGGTTCGACATCGGGCAGACGGTCGCGAATTGGAACACGAGCGGGCGCAGCACGTCGGTCGTTGCATCAGTGGGCGGCGCCCACGGCTCGGCGCATATCAACGGCACGATCCTGCCGGCAAGCAAGACGATCGCGATGAACGCGAGCGCGCGCAACATCGACCTGAACAACTGGCTGCCGCTGCTCGGCTACACCACGCCGGTAACCGGTTACATCGACGCCGACGCCGTGCTGCGCGGACGCTATCCCGCTATTGCGATGAATGCGCATGCGAATCTGCGCGACGGAACCGTGGGCCGCGTGCACATCGAACGCGCGAGCATTGCGGCCGACGCGCTCAACGGGCGCGGCCATATCACGCAAGCCGTCGTGCAGATTCCATATCTGCTCGCGCAGGGCTCGGGCACATTCGGCTTGCATCGCGGCGATCCGCTCGCGCTCGGCATACACGCGACCAGCCCCGACGTCGGCAAATTGATGCAGACGTTCAGCGGCAAGCCGAATCAAATCGCGGGCGCGCTGGATACGACGGCGCACGTCACGGGCACCGCGAGCGATCCGCGCGTGAACGATTCGCTCGCGCTCACGCAAGTGCGTTATGCGAAGATGACTGTACCGAAAGTGCAGGCGAACATCAACGTCGACAAGCGGCGCGTTGCGCTCACGCAAGGCGTCGTGACGCTGGCCAAAGGAACCGTCAGCGCGAACGGCAACGTGCCGCTGCGCGCGTCCGCCGGTGCGCCCATCGCGCTGACCCTTGCGGCCAACGGCGTGAACCTCTCCGACTTCAGCGCGATGCTGCCGCACGGCACGAAGCTCGCCGGCGCGTTGAACGGCGCCCTGCACGTGGGCGGCTCGATGCGCTCACCCATGCTGACCGGCAGCATGGCGCTGCGCAACGGCTACTTCGTCGGGCCGATCGATCAGAATCCCATCAGCGCGATGAACGCCGACATGCTCTTCTCCGGCACGACGATCGCGCTGAACAACGTGCACGCCAACGTGGGCGGCGGCAAGTTGACGATGAACGGCACGGCATCGGTTCCGACGCTGCGCGACATCAAAGCGGTCACGTTCGATTCGACGATCGTCGCGGACAACGCGCAAGTGAATAGTCCGCAGTATTTCCGCGGCAAGTTCAATGCGAACATCCACGCATTCCGTCCGAAAGGCGGCATTCCGACGATCGCCGGAACCGTCGACATCCCGAGCGCGCGCGTACCACTCACCGCGTTTTGGAATCCGCACGCGCCGAAGACGCCGGCACACGCGCCGATACCGCTCGGCTTCGATATGAAGGCAACCGTCGGCCACGACGTGCGCATACAGAGTCCGAACGTGGACGTCGGCGCGCAGGGCGCCGTGACGGTACTCGGTACGCTCGCGCACCCGATGCTGCAAGGCACCGTTGCATCGACCGGCGGCACCGTCGATTTCTTGCGCCGCTTCGACATTCAGCAGGCCATCGTCGCGTTCGATCCGAGCAACGGCTTCTGGCCGACCATCGACGCAATCGCGGGAACGCAAGTCAACAATCCGCTGACGTACATTCAGATGCACGTCACCGGACTTGCGCCGAACGAGATGCATCTGGGTCTGCTCTCGGATCCGTCGTACAGCCGCGCGCAGATACTGGCGCTGCTCGCCGGCTTCGGCAGTTCCGGTAATTCGACGGGCGGCTTCACGCTTGCCGGCGCGGCACAGAACGTCGCACTCGGACAAGTGAACACGCTGCTCACGCGCGATCTGTTCGAGCCGCTCGACGTTGGTCTCGGCAACGCGCTCGGCTTGCAGAACTTGCAGTTGACCGACGACTTCACCAGCGGTTTCGGCATCAACGCGGTCAAAGCGTTCGGCAAGCACGTCACGGCGGTATTCGCGGAAAACTTGGGCGAACCCAAAGAACAGTCGCTCAGCATCGAAGCGCATCACGGGCCATCGACCGCTTTCGATCTGATGCTGTACAGCGTACAGGATCCGCCGCTCACAGGTTTCCTCTCGCAGACGACCAATCCGTTCAAATTCAACAGCATCAACGGCGGCAGCGCGATGACTGCGGTGAGCGGTACCAACGGCATCTCCCTGCTGTACGAAAAGAAGTTCCACTGATGCGTATCGCGGCATTAGCACTCATCGCCCTGCTCGCCGGATGCGCCGCACAAGCGGCGTCCGCTCCGCCCGCGTTCGATTTAAACGCACTGGTCAAAGCGCATCCGATGTATGGAACGCTCGCGCAATACGACCGGCAGATTGCGGCGCTGCGCGCGACGCTGCACGCGCCGGAGTTCGCGCATAAAGATCAAGCGTTCACCAACGCGGCAAACGGCGTTCGCGGCGCATTGAACGACGCGGCGGCGCGTGCAAAGACCCTTGCCGCGCTGCCCTCGCCCGACGTTCGGCCGCTGGAATCGTCCGCGAACGTGAGCGCGCCGAGCGAAGCGCGCGTGCGCAGCGACATGCAGCAGCACTACAACGCACAGTCATCTCAATTGCACGCAACGGCGCGGCAGAGCATGGACCAATACCGCGCATCGCTGCTCGCGCAGCAAGACACCGAGTTTTCGAACTACGTGCGCTCCATGCACATGCGCGTGCAGCAAGCGTACAACTCACGCG
>DAISWS010000138.1:0-817 GCA_036826275.1 Vulcanimicrobiaceae bacterium | reverse complement strand
AGCTGTACGAAAAAGAATCCGCGCTCGCCGTCGACCTCGCCAAAGCGGACGAGCCCAAGCGGCTGCCGATTGAAACGAAATTGCACACGCTCAAACTCGAGGGTGCACGACGCGCATCGCTGCTGGCGCAGTTGAACGCGATTCAGGCGCGCGAAAACGCAACCATCGCGCGAGCGCACCGCAAGGACCAAGCGGCGCTGGCCGCCTTCTTGCCGCCGCTCCAAGCGCGCGCGAACGCGGACGTTGCGCGCATGCGAGCGGACTTGCAGAGCCGGACGGCAGCAAATCTTGCGGCGCGCGAACGCGTGCTCGCGGCGCAAACCTCGAGCGGCATGCCGCTCAATTTGGGCTCGCCGGCAAATGCGCCGGCGCGTCCCGCCGACATGCGCGCGCACCTCGACCGGATTGCCGCGAGTAAGCCGGCCGATCCGAATGCGTTCACCGCTGCGCGCGAGGACTTGCGCGGCCACTTCAACGCCGTGCGGGCAACCGACGAAGCGGCGACGCGAAGCGTCGCGGCGCAGATCGCGACCCTTCAATCCGAGCGCGACCAGCTCTATCGCGACATGGTCTCGCAGATCGCGCGCGACGCCCAGCGAATCGCCGGCGACCGGCATCTGAGCGGCCCCGCGCTGACCGCCGCCGTGCGCACCGACCTCCTCGCTCTGCGGCAGTAATCAAATACTTTTTTGATTGACTCCCCGCGTACGGCATGATACCGTGCCACGTAATGCTTGCCGCGCTGATCCTCGCCGCCGTGTCCATGACCACCGCCGTTCCCGCCGCCGCCGCTCCGCATCCGCTGCCGCTCGATCCG
>DAISWS010000137.1:0-6239 GCA_036826275.1 Vulcanimicrobiaceae bacterium | reverse complement strand
ATTGACTCCCCGCGTACGGCATGATACCGTGCCACGTAATGCTTGCCGCCCTGATCCTCGCCGCCGTGTCGATGACCACCGCCGTTCCCGCCGCCGCCGCTCCGCATCCGCTGCCGCTCGATCCGTCGATCTCCGATCCAGCATGGACCGCGGGCGCGATTCCGGCGCCCGGTGGTTTCTACGATCTCACGGCGCAAAAGACCGCGCCGTACAAGACCTCCGTGTGGATGGAATACGATACGCAGAACCTGTACGTCGCATTCCGCGCCGAGCAGAGCGGCACGCCGATCACCGCCGCACAAACGACGAACGACGTCGGCTTCGGTTTGGACGACATGGTGTGCGTGGGCATCGATCCCAGCGGCGCCGGCACCGACGCGTACATCTTCTGCACGACGCCGCGCGGCGTGCGCTACGAACAAGCGAATGAGACCAACCGCTACCGCCCGCAGTGGAGCGCCGCCGCACGCGTGAACGGATCGTCATGGAGCGCCGTCATGGCGATTCCGCTCAAAGTCATGCGCATTCACGCAGGCGCAAACCAAACGTGGCGTCTCAACTTCTTTCGCAACGTCGCCGCATCCGCGGAACACTACACGTGGGTGTACAACGGCGCGATGAGCGACGCCCCGAGTGGCGCCTGGCCGAATTTCACCGATACACGCTATTGGGCCGGCTGGACCGGCGTGAAAGTCACGAGCGCGATGCTCGCGTCGGCGCGGCCGAAGCCGCGCGCGGAGTTTTTCGCGCTCGACAGCATGGGCCGCGACCGCAATTTGTTCCAGCAAGGCAACGGCACGTTTTTGCCCGAGCACGTGCGCGTGGCCGGGATGGACCTGACGTATCCGCTTACGTCGACGATCAATTTCGTCGGCACGCTGAATCCCGATTTCTCGAACGTCGAGATCGATCAGCAAACGATCGCGCCGCAAGAATTCCGCCGCAACCTGCAAGAATACCGGCCGTTCTTCTCGCAAGGCGCGAGCTTCGTCAACGTCAACCCGATCTTATTCGGTCCCAACGTGCTGTTTTATTCGCCTGGCGTTGGCCCGTTCGACCGCGGCGAGAAAGTCGAAGGCACCTTCGGCGATCAGTCGTTCGGCGTGCTGAATTTCCGCGGCTTCGACCAAACCACGGGCAACACGTTCGACGACACCGTGTACGGATTCAAACACGCACTGCCGGACCGCACGTTTCTGGTGTGGGCCGACGGCGTGCAAGCGCATCACAGCATCTTCGGCAACGACACGAGCAACGAATTCGGCGTCGCGGGCCGCAATTTGCATACGGGAGTCGTGTGGGGCGTCAACCGCGCGATGGAACACGGCTCGTGGGATCCGCTCGAGAATTCGAGCAATTCGTACGGGTTCTTGGACGTGCACAAACACAACTACGAAGCGTTCGTGCAATACCAAGACATCACGCCGTTTTACAATCCGCTCGACGGCTTCACCACCGCATCGGACGAGCGCGGCTTTTCGTTGTTTTCGTGGACGTCGGGCGCCTCGGCGCGCCTGAAGAATTATACGTTGTTCCTGAATGCCGACCGCTATCTCGATCGCTCGGGCGCGGTGCATCAAGCAGATTTCTCTTCGAGTTTGGTCGTGACGTTCAACAACGGCTTCTCGCTGAACGGACTCGGGCCGAACGTCGGCGAATTGCGCAGTTACTCGATTATCGATCCGGCATCAAGCGGCACGACGTGCAGCGATCCGAATCTTCCGCGCTCGTATTTTACCGGCTTTCCCGGCTACTACTGCGGCCGCAACGACACGTACAACCTGATGGTCGTTCCCATCGGGTATCGCGACGGGACCTCCACACCCACAGACGCGAGCGTGTCGTTCGGCCGCTTCGGATACGGCCTGCTCGGCCTCGCCGACAACGGTCCGGATTACGTGCACCTGTATTCGTTCTCGACCTCGCGCCCAATCGCACGCGTGCTCTCGCTCGGATTCGAATACGACGGCACGGTGGAACGCGGCATCGCGAGCGGCCTGGCTGATTCGCAGTGGCTGCGGCGCGTCTCGGTCGGCGCGCAGCTGGGCCCCGACGAGAACTTCACGCTGTCATTGCGCGCGATCAACGGCACGGGCGGATTCGCGCCGCCGGGCGTAAACCTGGCCGCCGCATATCACCGCCGCTTTCGCAACGGCGACGAACTCTTCTTGAATTTCGGCACGCCCGCATCGCCAACGACGCTCGATCGCTTTATCGCGAAGTATCTCTTCCGCTTGGGCGGCGACGCTGGAACGTGAGCGACGACCTTACGCCGGCAGAACGCGAACCGCATATTTTCTGTTTTGCGGATCGCGTGTAACGAACGTCAGTCCTTCGATTTGCGCCTGCGCAATCATAATGCGATCGAACGGATCTTTGTGAATGTCAGGCAGCGCGCCTGCGGCTAACGCATGCTCCACCGAAATGTGCAGCGGATCGAACGCGAGGGCGCGCAGACGCGCGGGAAACCAAGCAGCGGGATCGCCAGGCAGCGCTAATTTCTCGGCGGCAACCTTGATCGAAATCTCCCACGCGACGGCGGCGGAAACAAACACCTCGTTTGCGGGATCGACGATGGCGTTTCGCGCGGATGCGGACAACGTTTCCGGCTCTGTCGCCGACAAAAGGAACACATGCGTGTCAAGGAGGAGCCGCAAGCGCTACTCCCCTTCGAAGAGCGCGGTTATCTCCGCATTAAGCTCCGGTGAATCAAAATCGGGCGCGATTTTTACCAAACCGCGATCCATCCCCAATTCGCGTCGCGGCTGCTCGCCAATCGCCACGAGCTTTGCGACGGGGCGGTCGCCGATGGCAATGATAATCTCACGCTCGCTCCCCTGGCTAATGGCGCGCACCAGCCGTGAAAGATGCGTTTTTGCTTCATGGATTTTTACGGTCTTCACGGACTTAGTCTACCAGACTTAGTCCATGACAGCAAGGAGCTTGCCGCGGCTACAGCGCCGTCGTGTCGATGAACGCGTAGTATTTCGAACGTTCCGTGTCCGAACGGTAGATCGTCAACACCGCCTGCCAGCGCTTACCGTTCGCATCCGTATACGCGAACGATTGCGAGCCGACCGCATCGGAAACAACGGGCGCGTCCGCGCGCCAGCCTTTCGCCGTCATCTGCGCGGCAAACGCACCAAGCACCGCGCTCAGCGGCTGCGCCGTTTCCAACGACGCGCCGCTGGTGCCGCCGGGAACGCCCGCGCTGCCCGCAGTCATTCGAACGCCGTCCGGCGCGTGCAGCGGCGGAAGCGGCGCGAACTGCATCTGCATCGTCTCGAACGGTGAACTGCACGAGCTTTGCACGTCCCTTCCAACGCCGATGCGAACGTCGTTCGTGTGCGGCTGCACTTGCGTCGTCACCAGCGGCATGCCGGTTTTGCAAAACGTCGTGTACGTCGCGGACGAGAGAACCGCGAAGCCCGCGCTCGGCGGCCCCATCGGCATCACGTTCCAGCCACGTGCGTGCAGCGCAGAAACATACGCGTCGAATTGCGCGCGCGTCAAATCATAGAACACACTCGCCTGCGTGTCGCTGCTCACGCTGCCCACGAGCGAGCCAGACGGCAACGGAATGCGCCTGTCGAACGCCGGCGGCAGTGCGCCGACGACGAGCTGCGCGCTTCCGCCGCCAGACGCAAACGCGCCGGCGACCCGCTGCGCGAGCGCAAGCGCGCGCGGAATCTTTGACACGCTCAATGTGCGCGCCACCGCCATCGGAGGCGACGTGCTTACCTGCGTATCCACCTGCGGCGTTCCACTCGCCTCCAAATTCCCTTCATACGTATGCGCTGCGCGCTCGCGGAAGATCACCAGCGTACTCGACCAGTGCTGCGCGCCGTTGTCGTAGATAAATTGCTGCGCCGCGCCTTGCGGTGATGCGAACGGCGGCAACGCGCTCCACTTCGCCGCGCGCATCTGCGCCGTAAACGCCGCCAGCAGCTGCTTCGCAGAGAGCGGCGTTTTGAACCTCGCACTGGAGAACAGACTGCTGCCGGAGCCCACCGCGTACGTCATGCCGCCACCTGCTCCCGCGCTCGTCATCTGCGTGCCCGCAGGCGCAAGAAGATCGGGCACCGGCGTTGTAAAACGCGGCTGCTGCGGCACGCACGCACCGATCGCCGTCGGCGCCGCAAAATCCACGCGCAGATCGTCCGGCTGCGGAATGCGAATCGAAACGCCGCGATCGCCCTTGCACATCACGGTGAGGTTGCCGAAGATCTGCGCGAAAGAGAAACCACCGCGGCCCGCAACGCCAAGATGCTCCCGGTATCCCGCCGCGCGCAATTGCGTCACATACTGCTGCGAAGCGGCATTTGCGTCGGTGGGCGCATAGTACAATTCGGTGTCGGCGTTCGCCGTATACACCGCGCCAAGCAGCGGCACTCCCTGCGGCAGCGGCGCGGGCGGGGTCCAGCCCGGCGGCAACGCGCCGACCGTCACCGTTTTATGTATTTGCGGAAAATCGGAATCGGCAAGACGCTGCATGAACACGTCGCTGTTGCTCAGCGCAGCCGCCGCAGCAAAAATCAACGAAAGAACCATGACACACCCCCGTGCGGTTATCGCCTACCGGAGGTGTTCGAGCCGCGGATCCGCGCCCCATTCCTCCGTCGACACGATCTTCAGTTTCGAATAATCGCGGTGCTGCGGATTGACGAGCACGTTGCGCTCGCGCGGCACGATCGCCGAGGGCACCAGCATCGCCGCGGTCGCGCCGGAAGCCAACCACTCATCGCCGATGCGCTGCGTCCCCGCCGCCGGCGGAAAACTGCGCCAATCCTTGGGAAGCTTCTCGACGTCGACCGACGCAATATACCGATCGTCCAACTCCGCAACGATGAGCAGCACGTCATCGAAGAACGCATCGCTCGTCGCATGCACCAAGTACTCGAGAATCGCCAGCGACTCGCTTTGCGCCGCGAACGACATGCGCCGCCCCGGCGTATTCCAGCGGCTCCCCGCTAAATACGCACCGTCGCCGCCGAATGCGCCGCCCGGCCCTTGCGTGAAGGGCCTGCGCGCCAACCGGAAGAGTTGCACTTACGCGACGCCGCCGTACGCAATGCTGTAGAGTGATTGCACGACCGCCTGCGTGCCGACTTCGGTTTCGAGCATTTCCAGCGGCGTTACGCCGCCCAAATAGCGGTTCGACGCGCGCAGCCACGCAAGCGCTTTTTCTTGCGTGCCGACAAGACGCGTCGCGAGCAGCGTCATCGCCGCTAATCGCACCACGCGATCCGACGTTGCCAGATTCAACTTCTCGGTGCGGCGCTTCTCAACCAAATACCGCTGAATGGTGCGCGCCGAATTCGCGGTGATGCGCGCGATCTCGTCGATGGCGTACCCCACGTCGCGCAACGCGCCGATCGTCGAAGCGGGCAAACCGCGCCGCACCTCATCGCTCAGTTCGCGCGGATTGCCCGCGCGCGAAACGCTGCGCGATTTCAGCAATCCACCGATTTGCGCCGGGGTTACCGCGCCTTCGACAAGTGTCGTGGCAGGAAGTGCCATTTGTCGTAAGTGTATCACTGCTGCGCTCATATGTCGAGCATAGCCTTCACCCGTGCCAGGGGTATGGCACGCCCTGCGCGCCCTCGGAACCAGTGCGGATGCCGCTCGCGCCACGCGCCCACGATAACGCCGAAGATTGCCAGTGCCGGCACGAACGAGCAGTACAGTGCAGCGACCTGCAACAGATAGGAATGCGATGTGTGCGTAAACATGCTTCGAGCGTAGCCACGCGCCATCGCGGCCCCGTCCGAAAACCGTCCACGTGCGTCCGCCCGCTGCGGGCAACTAAGCGGCTAGCAGCAAAGCCCGCGCATCATGGCCCGCCCGGTGCGTCCGGTTCGGCCATGATGTTCTCTTTCGTCACAAACCAATTCGCGAGATCTCCCGCCGGCGGCCGCGGCTCCGCCGTCACACCGTCGAACGAAACGGTAGCCTGCTCGTATCGATGCTCGCCAACGCCGACCGGTTTGAGCGCAGACTCACTCGTAATGTACATCGCCCCGTCGACGTCGCCGAACGTAATGAGCCACGGCACGCCCGAACCGGTAAAGTTGCCGTCGGTGATCAGCTTGCGCGTTTGATACGTCTGCGCATCCACCCACAATTCGCGCAAACGCAAATGCGGCGATGCATACGCGGGCACGAGCGAAAGATGATAGCACGCGTGGCCGTCGATCGCTTCCATACCGTCAAGCGTCACCGCGTACAGCTTGCGATGC
>DAISWS010000136.1:0-6254 GCA_036826275.1 Vulcanimicrobiaceae bacterium | reverse complement strand
TGCGAGAAACTCGACGGTATTCCGCTCGCGGTCGAACTTGCCGCCGCGCGCGTGCGAGCGCTGAGCCCGCAAGAGATATTGGGTCACCTAGACGAGCGCTTTCGCATACTCACGAATGCGACGCGCACCGTATTGCCGCGGCACCAAACCCTCGCCGAGACTATCGAGTGGAGCTACGGGCTCTTGCCGCAAGAAGAACAATCGTTGTTTCGCCGCTTATCCGTCTTTCGCGGAACGTTCACGCTGGCAGCCGCTGCCGCGGTTTGCGCGCAAGATGGCACGTGCGACGAGTTTCACGTGCTCGACGTCCTCACGTCGCTCGCCGACAAATCGCTCGTCGTGACGGCGATCTCGTTAACGACGCGCTATCGCTTGCTCGAAACGATCCGCGAGTTCGCCGCGCGAAAGGCGATCGAAGCGCAAGCCGAATCCATCGCGCGTCATCAGCACGCGAGCTATTTTGCATCCGTTGCCGCGCAGGCATATCACGAGTTCGACACGCGATTGCCCCAGGGATGGCTCGCGCGGCTTGCACCGGACGTCGATAACTTCCGTGCAGCATTGGAATGGACACTCGAAGGGAACGGCGATCGTCAAACCGGTGCGCAACTTGCTGCTGATTGCGGCCCGATTTTTTTACGCTTGCAATTGCTGAACGAAGGCCTGCGCTGGTGCGACGCCGCACGCGCGGTGCCGGATCTTCCGCCCGCAACCGCGGGACGCATCGAGTACGTCGCATCGATGATGCACAATAATCTGGGCCGGTATGAAGCCGCACTCGAAAGCGCACAGCGCGCCACCAAGCATTATGAGTGCTCCGCTGATCTGCGCGGACTGGTTCGTTCGGTATCTCAGGTAGCGCAGCAGTTTGCGCAAACGAGCCGTTTTGATGAGGCAAAGCAGGCGGCGATGTCGGCCATCGTCAGCGCCAGGCGCCTCGACGAGCCGCGGATCGTCGTGAGCGTGCTCCGGCGTTGCGCCGTGTCGCTTCCGGCGAGCGACATTGAAGAAGCGCGCTCGCTGTTCGACGAAGCGCTCCAGCGCGCGCAAGACGCTGGTGATGACGAGGAGACGTGTCTGGTCCTGCAGTGGTGGGCGGTTCGAGAGGCCGGAGCGCAACAGTACGAACGAGCAATGGCTCTCGGGGCACGCGCGCTTGCCTGCGCCGACGGCAAATTACGGATGTACCTCGAGGGTCAACTCGCGTGCTACGCCTTGGCCGCGAAGCGCTTCGAAGACGCGGAGCCTCACGCAACCAGGGCTCTCGAGCTTGCGTGTGAAGCGCGGCATCCGTTGCTCACGGCAATGGCCGTCGCATACTGCGCTCCGCGGCACTCGTACCAAAATCCGCGCGAAGCGGTCATGTTTTTTGGCTTCGCAAACGCACGTCTGAACGAACTTCACTGGAAAAGCGAAGCCGAACTTGAAGTCGCGCTTAGAAACACCGAGGACTTTCTGATGCGAACGCTCGATGCATCGGAATTCGCGAGTTTGTCGGCGGCCGGCGCTCGCATGCCGGAAGACGAAATCGTTGAGTTGGCGCTGAGCGCTAGCAGGCCGCTGGAACGTTCATCACTCGCCTATCGCTAGGCGTGACCGTGTCGGTACACTGCTGCGTCAACGCAAACGTTCCCGTAACGCCGGTGCAACCCGTTACCGCGGTGTACGATCCGTTCAGCGTCGCCGGGGGCGTTCCCGTGTTTGTATATGTTCCGGTAACGCTGTACGTGCACGTCGTCTGATCCGCATAATCGGCGACCATCGAGCCCGTAACGGCGTTCGAACTGCTGACGTTGAGCGACATCGCCAAGTTCAGCGGACCGCCGGCTTGGGTCGACACGACCACGCCGCCGGCGTTGGAACCCTGCTGCGCTAAAAGGCCGCTGTTTACCGTGCCGCTGTTCCTCGTGCCGCCGCCGGAGTCGGTTACCGTGCCCGTGTAGTCACCGGACATATTTGAAATTTGCGGCGTTGCGGTTGGGGTAGGTGACGGCGAGCTGGCTTTATTGCATCCCGCGAACATGAGGCAGCCCACGATGATTAGCGCGGCGGTCTTTGCCGGTGTTTGCAGCATTGGTCCTCTCCCTACGGAACGTCGCACTGCGGGTGGCCGCAACTGCACGTTTCCGTCTCGATGCCGTTTTGCTGAGCATCCTTACACGACTGACTGCAATACTCTTCTACTTGCATTTGCGCGGTCAGCGTGCAGTTACAAAGGTCGTGGGCGCATTCAATGCTCTCGTGCATATCGCTCCTTTCCCCGTTTATGGATTATTGATCACCTCACCGCCGGCGATTTGGGCCGCTGCCGGCGTCACTTGGCGCCATCCCGGCGGCGGAACGGCGTTCCAGAGGCTGTCGAAGGACGTAGACGTATCATAGTTGATCGTCGGCGGCAGCCACGATTGGTCGTCCACGCCGCTCTGTCCCGGTGCATCGATCACACCGCCTTGCGCGCCGGGACCGCTCTGAGCGAGCTCGGTGAACCAGTTGATGTACCAGACTCCGGAGACCGCAGGCGGCGAAGGCGACGCGCTGGGCGACGAACTGGGAGATGCGCTCGGTGATGCACTGGGAGATGCGCTTGGTGACGCACTGGGGGATGCGCTCGGGCTCGGCCCGATGCCGCTAAACAGATGGCGGTCGACGAGCACGCAAAACTGCGTTAGCGTTCCGTTGCAGTTTGGAATCAGTTGCAACTGCTGCTCCGCGTAGGTGAGCGGGTTCGTCGGAACCTTGACGGTGCCGCCCCCGACAGCTTGTTGCGTGACGAATTGGATCAGCGCGGCTTGTGGCCTCGGCGAGCCCGGATTCTGATAGACGATGATTTCAAACGAATAATTCAACCAATTCTGCTGCTGGTTGCCGTAGATCGCATACGGCTCACCGTTCGTACCGCCCGCCGGGCCGCTCGTGTTGAGCGCGATGACGTACCACACGCCGGTAAAATCCATTGGCTGGTAGGTGTTGAACTTGATCTCCATGTAGCCCGGAGGCAGGCCGCCGGAGGTTCCGCTGCGGTTAGGGGTAACTTGACGACCGCACGAAGTCAACGTGAGCGACATAGCACAGAGCAAGAACAGCAGTTTGCGGAACATTCGTACCTCCGTCGCGATCGAGCCGGCCATCGCCATGCTCGGCGCAATCGCACTCGCCCTGGCGTTTCCCAAGACCCAGCAAGCCTGGCTGGCGCCGCTTGGGGCGGCGGGCCTGTTCTGGGCATGGGAACGCCTATCCTGGAAACGTGCGTTTTTCACCGCTTGGTTCGCCGGCACGATCTTTTTCGCCATCAATTTCTCGTGGTTCACCTACACCGTCGGCTCGTACGTCGGCTCGCTTGCCTTTGCGGTGGTGCTCGTACCCGCACTCATCGAGGCACTCGCTTGGGCACTGACGGCAATCTGCATCAAGATCGCGCAGCGGTTCGCTCCGGCGTTGCTAATGCCGATCGGCGGCGCAGCGGCGTTCACGGTGTTCGAATGGCTGCGATCCGTCGACTACACCGCGGTACCGTTCGCGCAAATCGGCTATACGCAGACGTCGACGCCGCTTGCGGTTTTTGCCGCGTATACCGGATCGTTCGGCGTGACGTTCATCGTCATGCTGCTCGGCGGATACATTGCGTATGCCATTGCGCGACGGCGCGTCGCAGCGCTGGCGATCGTTGTTGCGATTGTGGCCTGCGGTTGGTACGCCGCCTTCAGCTTCTGGCCCGCGCGGCACACGCCGCCGCCCACGCTTCGCGTCGCCGCGGTGCAAGGCAACATCGCGCAAACGATAAAATGGAATAAAGATCAACTTCCGCGCAACGTCGCAGCGTACACGCGGCTGACGCGGCAGCTCGCGCCGCTGCACCCGGCGCTCGTCGTGTGGCCCGAAACGGTGATCACGACCGACTTGAACGATCAGCCGTATTATTGGAACACATCGGGGGCTTCTCCGGCCGAACGCCGCGCAGTGACTTCATACATCTCCGGCAACGCAAAATTCGAATCGGAATTCTCGCACCTTGCGAAATCGATGCGCACCACGCTGGTCGTCGGCAGTCTGGATCGTCACTGGGGACGCTCCGGCCTCAAAGAATACAACGCGCTGTTCACGTGGAACCCCGCAGGTCAACTCATCAACATCTACGACAAGCGGCAACTCGTGCCGTTCGTCGAGAACCTGCCGTTACCGGCGCTGTTTTCGCACATTCCGGACGCACAACTCATCGGGCGTTTTGACGAAGGCACGCAGGACACCGTCATTCCCGCCGGCGGCATGAGATTCGCACCGCTGATCTGCTGGGAATCCGCGTTTCCCGATCTCATCGACGCGCAGATTCACAACGGCGCCCAGTTTCTCGTGATTCCAACCGACGACGCGTGGTTCGGAAAGAGCTCCGGCACGTTCCAGCACGCGCAAATCGCGCAGATGCGCGCGATTGAATTCGGCATCTGGGTCGTGCAATCGGCGTCAACGGGCATCAGCGGCATTATTTCGCCGAGCGGGGAGTGGAAAGAGGCCACGCAGCTCGACAAAGAAGCCGTTGTGGTGGGAAACGTGGGCATGCCGCCGGGATCGCTCTTCGCACGCATCGGGCCGAATCCGGTGATCTACGTCATTGCGGGGCTTTATGCCGCCGTGCTGCTCGCCGGGGTTGCGCTGCGCCGTGCGTGATCTGCGCGCGTGGAAATGGAAGCGCATCGGCTGGATCGCCGCTGCGGTCCTGCTCGTGTGGATCGTCGTCGAAGTGATCGTTGCCGGGCGCGACGTGCCGCCGCCTCCCGGTGCGCAACCGATTACGCTCAAGGGTGGCCACGTTACCGGCAACCACATCAGCACGCGTTCGTGGTCGTTCGGGTACGCGAAAGCCGAAATGTCCCCTGACGGCATTCTCGCAACGCTCGACGGCGTGAAGAACGGCATTCTCTACAAAAAAGGCAAGCCGTATTTGAGTATTGCGGCGCAGCACGTGTCGGTCAACACGCAATCGTTCGATTTTACCGCGACGGGCGACGTGCACATCGAAGCGCTCAACCCCAGCGACGGAATCAAAAAATCGTTCGATACGGATCTGGTGCAGTGGGTGAACGGCACGAAGATGCTGCAACTGCCGCATCAAAGCATCTTTCAAACCAACGGACAAACGCTGAAGGTCGCCTCGATAACCGTGGATTTCAACACGAACGATATTCACCTCGGAAAAATCAACGGCGTCGTCGAAGCGCCCAATCCATGAAGATTGCAGCCGTTCCGCTTTTGCTGATGGCCGCGCTTTGCGCCGCATGCGCGGCCAAAGACGGCGGTTACTCCGCGCAGCCGCAAGCAACGCCGGCGCTGCTGATTCAGTCGCGCGGGGTACCGGTCACGCTCGCGGCAGCCGTACGCAAAGCGGACTTCGCGCCGTTCGTTCCGCCGGCGCAAATCGTCAGCGTCGCGCTCTTGCCGCCGCTCAGCGACGAGGAGAGCAAAAGGCGCTACGTCGGGATCGGCATGGAATACGAAAACGACGGCGATGCGCTGCTGCTCTCGCAGTGGCCTCGCGCCGGCTTCCACATCGCGGTAGGGAGTGCGGATGTCACCAGCCGTCCGTGCGCCCCCGTCGCCTATAAGCCCGATGGGCTGTTATGGACGACCCGCGACGGACGAGTGATGACGTTGCAGCCTGATGGGACGGTGCTGCCTTCGCGCATCGGGCGCGAGGCGGCCCGGCTTCTGCGGGCCGGTGCCTGTGGACGACGGACTAGGAGCTTTTTTCGCCCTCTTCCTTCTCGCCCGACTCCATCTGTTTCTTCGCCTCGGCGATCAGCTTTTTGACCTTCTGACCGCCCTTGTGCCCGATCTCCTCGTAGAAGTCGGGCCCGTACTTTTCTTTGACGACCTTGCCGCCTTTTTGGCCGATGGACTCATAGAACTCCACCCCGTGCCGCTGGCGTGTCGCCTGCCCTCCTTTGCGGCCTATCTCCTCATAAAAGCCTGAGCCGTACCGGTCGCGTACCGTGTTGCCGCCTTTTTTGCCGGCCTCACGCACGGACATTTCGCCACCCGGCTCCTTGTCGTTCGGCTCGCCTTTGGTGGGTTTTGGCATTAGATGACCCCGGTGGAAAAGAAAAAAGGGTTAAGACGTCTTCCGTTTGAGCTTCTGACCGCCTTTTTGTCCGATGACCTCGTAAAAGGAGGGGCCATACTTTTCTTTCGTGGCCTCGCCGCCTTTGCGGCCGATAGCCTCGTAGAATTCGGTGCCGTACTTGGCCTTCACGCGCTCGCCG
>DAISWS010000135.1:794-6288 GCA_036826275.1 Vulcanimicrobiaceae bacterium | reverse complement strand
TGGAAGGACACGAGCGCGGATGAGCGGGCAAATATTTTGTTCAAGGCTGCCGAGCTGGTTCGCGCACGCCGGTATCATTTCAACGCGCTCATGGTGTACGAAGTCGGCAAGAGCTGGGTAGAAGCCGACGCAGATACCGCCGAAGCGATCGACTTTATGGAATTCTATGGCCGTGAAGCGCTGCGCTACGCGGGCAAGCATCCGGTGACGCCGATTCCCGGCGAAGACAACGAGTTGCGTTACATTCCGCTTGGCGCCGGCGTCGTTATTCCGCCATGGAACTTTGCGTTTGCGATCATGGCCGGCATGACGTCGGCTGCGCTCGTCACGGGCAATACCGTCGTGCTCAAGCCGTCGAGCGACTCGGCCGTCATCGCCGCATGGTTCGTCGAATTGCTGCACGAGATCGGAGTTCCGAACGGCGTCGTAAACTTCGTGCCCGGCAGCGGCAGTGAGATTGGCGATGCCATCGTCGAACACCGCCTCACGCGTTTCGTTTCGTTCACGGGCTCCAAAGAAGTGGGCCTGCGCGTGAACGAACGTGCCGCAAAGACGCAGCCCGGTCAAAAGTGGATCAAGCGCGTCGTCGCGGAGATGGGTGGCAAAGATTCGATCGTCGTCGCCGCCGATGCCGATGTCGACGCGGCAGTCGAAGGCGTCGCCGTGTCGGCGTTCGGTTTCCAAGGACAGAAATGTTCCGCATGCTCGCGTGCGATCGTGGACGAAAAAATCTACGACGAGTTCGTCGAGAAGCTCAAAGCGCGCGTTGCGAAGATCACGGTCGGCGACGTAAGCGAACAGAAGCACTGGATGGGCCCGGTGGTCAACGAGCGGGCGCTCACGTCGATCTCCAAATACATCGAAACCGGCAAAAAGGAAGGCCGTCTCGTCGCGGGCGGCAAGCGCATCGGCGATACAGGCTACTTTCTCGAACCGACGGTCATCGCCGACGTTGCGCCCGATGCGGTCATCGCACAAGAAGAGATCTTTGGACCGGTGCTCGCAATCATCAAGGCGCGCGATTACGATCACGCGCTCGAAATTGCAAACAACACCGAATTCGGTCTGACGGGCGCCGTTTTTACGAGCGACGAAGCGAAGATCGAGCGAGCCAAGAACGAGTTCTTCGTCGGCAACTTGTACATCAACCGCAAGTGTACCGGCGCGCTGGTCGGCGGCAATCCGTTCGGCGGATTCAATATGTCCGGCACGGATAGCAAGGCGGGCGGAAGCGATTATCTGCTGCTCTTCCTCCAGGCCAAATCGATCTCGCGCAAGGTACGCTAAACTGCGTAGGCAGCACTTCCTAGAAGGCGCTGCGGCCGGTATGGCCGCGGCGCTTTTTCCATCGGCTGCCGTCCGCGCGGAAGGCGCGGGATTCTCGGTGCGCACGGCCGGCCTGCAGGCGAACTGGAGTCTTGACGGCGGTAAGCTGCGCTGGCATTCGCTGTACGATCGCATTGCGCAGCGCGCGATCCCGCTGCCCCGCGAGCTGTTTTCGCTACGCATCGGCGGTGAAGTGGTCCCCGCGTCGTCGTTTGAGACGGGGCCGAATATCCAAGTCGATCGTGCCGGCGCGACCATGATCGAACTGACGAACGCGCACGCGGGCGTAAGCGTCACGTGGACTCTTGCCGCACTCGCGAACGCTTCGTATCTGCGTCAAGAGCTTTCGATCAAGGCGCTCGACCGCGACGTCGATCTGCGCGAAGTCCGCATGTTGGACTTTCCATTTCTACCGGATGCGTATGTCGCCGGACGCGTCGACGGATCGCCTATCGTATCCGGCACGGTGTTTGCGGCAGTCGAGCATCCGCTCTCGCAGTCGGAAGCGATCTACGATCGCGCGAGTGCGTGGCTTCCGCGTACGGTGCCGCTGCGTCCGCAGGCACCCCTAACGGTATCGAGCGTGATCGGTGTCACGCAGCCCGGGCAATTGCGCCGCGGTTTTCTCGCCTACATCGAACGCGAGCGCGCGCGGCCGTACCAGCCGTTCTTGCATTACAACTCCTGGTACGACATCGGCTATTTTTCGCGTTACGACCAGCAGGAGTGCCTGGACCGCATTCACGCGTTCGGCCAAGAGCTGCACGTGCGCCGCGGCGTGACGCTTCGTTCGTTTCTCTTCGACGACGGTTGGGACGATCCGGAGCATCTGTGGCAGTTCAACCGCGGCTTTCCGGACGGCTTTGCGCCGCTCAAAGCGGCAGCGCGCAGGTACGGCGCAGCTCCGGGCGCATGGCTTTCCCCGTGGGGCGGATACGGCAAGCCGCGGGAAGAGCGTCTGGCGAGCGCGCGCGCATCGGGATACGAAATTGACGCGGACGGTCTAGCGTTATCCGGGCCCAAATACTTCAAGCTCTTCGACGACGTGGTGCAGCGCTTCATCACGGACGGCGGCGTCAATCAGTTCAAGATCGACGGAACCGGAAGCGATGCGCAGGTCTTTCCAGGCAGCTCTTTCGGCAGCGATTTCGAAGCCGCTATCGCGCTTATCGCGGATATGCGCCGCTTGGAACCGCAGATCTACGTCAACCTCACCACCGGCACGTATCCGTCACCGTTTTGGTTGCGGTATTGCGATTCGATATGGCGCGGCGGCGAGGATCACGACTTCGCGGGCGTGGGAACGCACCGGCAGCGTTGGATAACCTACCGCGACGCCGATACCTACGCGGGCATCGTGGTGCAAGGACCGCTCTACCCGCTTAATTCGCTCATGCTGCACGGATTGATCTACGCGCAGCATGCAAAACACTTGAACGACGATCCCGCCGGCGATTTTGCCGGCGAAGTGCATTCGTATTTCGCGACCGGAACGCAGCTTCAGGAACTGTATTGCACGCCGCAGCTGCTATCGGCGCGTAACTGGGACGACATCGCGCGCTGGGCGAAGTGGTCCGCGGCCAACGCCGGCGTCTTGCGGGATACGCACTGGATCGGCGGAAATCCGGAGCGCTTAGACGTGTACGGCTGGGCCTCGTGGTCGCCGCGCATGGGGATCGTTACGCTGCGTAATCCCTCGGACCGCCCACAGGAACACCTGCTCGACGTGGGCACGGCGTTCGAACTGCCGCCGGGCGCTCCACGCCGCTATCGAGCCGGAGGCGAGGTGCTGCTGGCGGGTAAACCGCAACTTTGCACGCTGCAACCCTTTGAAGTGCGAACCATCGAGGCGTTCCCCGCGCAGGCGTAAAATAGAGCGTCCAATGCTCGCGGAGATCGGCGCCCAGTTCCAGCTCGAAGGCACCTACGCCGGATGCGAACGCTATCACGGCGGCCACATCAACGACACCTATTTTGCAACGTACGCGCTGGCCGGCGGTCAGCGCCGTTACGTTCATCAGCGGATCAACGCCGCCGTCTTTCGCGATCCGCCTGCGCTCACGCGGAATATCGCGGCCGTAACGCGGCACGTGCGCGAAAAATTGGTCGCCCTCGCCACGCCGGATATCGAGCGCCGCGTCTTGCGCTTGCTGCCGACGGCGGCCGGCGACGACTTGCTTATCACCGCGCACGGCGAATACTGGCGCACGTATCCGTACATCGAAAGCACCGTATGTTACGGGACTGCACGCGGTCCGCAGGACGCATATTCCGCCGCACGCGCATTCGGCGAGTTCGCGCGGCTGCTTTCGGATTTCCCGGTGGAGTCGCTGCATGTCACGCTCCCAAATTTCCACGACACGCCGCTGCGTTTTAACGCACTGGTGCAGGCGATCGATGCGGACGCCCACAATCGCGCTGCGCTCGCAAACGGTGAAATCGCCCAGGCACTGCGCCTCCAACCCCTGTGCTCCGCGCTGCAAGAAGTGGCCGCCGCGGCGGATCTTCCGCTGCGCCCGACGCATAACGACACGAAGATTACCAACGTGTTATTCGACGAGCGAACGGGCGAAGCGATGTGCATTTTGGATCTCGATACGATCATGCCGGGTTTGACGCTGTACGACGTCGGCGAGCTCGTGCGTACCGCCGCGACTCGCGCGGCGGAAGACGAGCCCGATCCTTCGAAAGTCGAAGTGGATACGGACCTTTTCGAATCCGTCGCCAACGGATTCATCGCCGGAGCGGGCGCCATGCTTACCGCCGCGGAGCGCAACGCGTTCGTTACAGCCGGAAAGGTCCTCGCATATGAAAACGGCATTCGCTTTCTCGCCGATTATCTAAACGGCGACGTCTATTTCCGCGTGCACCGCGACTGTCAAAATCTGGATCGCGCGCGCGCGCAGTTTGCCGTCGCGCAATCGCTCGAACGGCAAGAAGAAGATCTGCTGCGGCGCATGAGCGCATCCGAACCGGCCGCGTAAACATGGCCGGCGATCTCTTTCTGCTGCCGCGTGCGGATCGGCGCGTGCGCTTAGGCCACGCATGGGTTTTCAGCAACGAAGTGGACATCGGCCGCTCGCCGCTCACGGCATTTACACCCGGTGATTTGGCCGTCGTGCGCGACGCGTTCGGCAAGCCCGTTGGAATGGCGTACATCAATCCCGGCGCGCTCATTTGCGGGCGGATCCTGACGAGCGACGCGAAGGCGGAGATCGATCGGGAGTGGTGGGCGGCGCGGTTCCGGCGCGCGTTCGGCCTGCGTGACGGCATCTACGTGACGCCGCATTATCGCGCGGTTTATGGCGAATCGGACGGCTGCCCGGGCCTCGTCGTAGACCGCTACGGAGATGTGCTCGTTGCGCAACTCAACACTGCCGGCATCGTGAAGATGCGCGCCGAAGTCGTCGAGGCGCTGCAGGCCGCCGTGAAGCCGCGCGGCATTTTGCTGCGCAGCGCCGGCTCCGTGCGCCAGATCGAGGGGATCGACGAATTCGACGAAGCAGTCGGCGACGTGCCGGACGTCGCGGACGTGCGAGAAGACAACGCGGTGTTCTCGGCGCCGTTGCGTAAAGGTCAAAAGACGGGATACTTTTTCGATCAACGCGACAACCGCTCGCGCTTAGCACGCTACGCAGGCGGCAAACGCGTACTCGACATGTATTCGTACATCGGATCGTGGGGCGTGCGCGCGGCTCGTTTTGGAGCCTCACATGTCATGTGTTCCGACAGTTCGCAACTGGCGCTCGAGCATGCGAGCGAAAACGCGCAACGCAACGGCGTCGCGATCGAAACGCGCCTGGGCGACGCGCTCGAAGTACTGGCGGCGCTCGCGTTGGAAAAGCAGCGCTTCGACGTGGTGATCGTCGATCCGCCGGCGCTCATAAAACGCCGCAAAGACGTCGCCGCGGGTCAATCCCACTACGAACGATTGAACCGAGCGGCGTTCAACGTGCTTGCGCCGGACGGCATCCTCGTATCGTGTTCGTGCTCGCATCATCTGGAGCCGGCGATGCTGCAGCGCGCGATTCTCGGAGCGGCAAAAGACACCGGACGCCGCGCGCAGATTCTCGAGAAGCACGCGCACGCGCCGGATCACCCGATTCACCCGGCGATGCCCGAAACGGAATACCTCAAAGCGTTTTTCGTTCGGGGCTAAGCAATTATT
>DAISWS010000135.1:0-784 GCA_036826275.1 Vulcanimicrobiaceae bacterium | reverse complement strand
CCCTGCGAATCTTCGAAAAACGACGCGTAGTAGTACGGTCCGTATTCGCGGATTACCGCGGGCGCTTCGTATGCGGTTGCCCCCGCAGCGTGCGCGACGCTCGAGAGCCGATCGACCTCGGCTCGAGTTGCGGCGGCAAACGCGATGCGCGTTTCGCCCGCCCGGTGTTCGGGGCTTTCAATCAGCCAGATGAACGGCTCAGCGCCGGTTTCATTCGGGCGGTGGTAGCCCACGGAGTCGTCGTCGCTATTGCGTTCGGTGTACCCCATGGCTGCAAGCAACGCGTCGTACAACGGCCGGACCGCCGTGAGATTTTGCACGCGCATGTCCACGTGATCGATCAGCATTGGACCACGCTACGCCGGTCATAGTAACTTGTCAATACGTTTTGCCGGTGATATGATGGCGCCGCCATGGCATCCACCGCTGCGCCCGGCCGGCTCGAATTCGTCCGGAGCTTCATTAATACGGTCGAGCTGGAGCGGACGAGCGATCCGCTCGGCCCGGCAGACGCTCTGCCGCTGTGGTGCGAACGTACCGGATTGTGCCCGCAGCCCGGCGAGGCGGCGCTCGATGTCCTGCGCCGCTTTCGGGAGGCGCTCCGAAACGTGCTCGAGTCCAACTCCGGCCGCGCGGATGCGGCTGCCCGCTGGCAGGCGCTGGAACCCTACGCTGCCCGGGCGGGTTATAGCATGAGCATCCCGCCGGGGGGCGGGCCGGCGCTTCGCCCGCAAGGCTCCGGTGCCGAAGCGGCGATCGCCGCGCTGCTTGCGATCGCATACGA
>DAISWS010000134.1:0-6315 GCA_036826275.1 Vulcanimicrobiaceae bacterium | reverse complement strand
GCGGATCTTCCGTCGACCTGGGGGCCCGGTTTCCTGAACGCCGTTCAAAATGCGGCCGTCGGAGCGCAAGGCTACACCGACGGCGATCAAACCAACGCCAAGGCGCTGCAAGCACGCATCGCCCAGCTGCCGCAGCTCAAGACCATCGCAAGCGTGGAGGCGCTTTCACACAGCCGTTTGATGACGACGCTGGCTCCCGCTGATGAATACTTCGGCCCAATGGGCATGTCGATTCTCGGAATCCGCAACGAGCTGAACCGCGTGAACTACCTCATTCACTACGGGTATGCGCGGCAAGAGAGCTCGATGGCGGTGCAAGTTGCCGTCGCCATCGACGATCTGCATAAGGTGTATCCGCGCGACCGCGATCTGCCGCAGTTATTGTACGACGTTTACACGACGCTCGAGAAAATCGATACTCCTGATGCGAAAGCCGCACGCGCGCATGTCCGTGGGATCCTGACCGTCGAGTACCAGGATACCAAGCAAGCGCGCGACCTTCTAAGCGGCTAGAGGCCTGCTCGGCTTAAAACAGGCGTCCGGGTGGTAAAATACCTTCCTCAGGAGCAGCTGCCAAGTGAAGGGGAACACCATGGCGCAGCAATTTGTATTTTGCCGGGACTTCATCGATGACGGAGATTGCAGCGTCGCTTTGGGCGCTGACAACCTCGAAGATCTCGTCGAATTAGCGGTCGAACACGCGCACGGCTGGCACGGCGAAGAAGACTCGCAGGCACTGCGTGCATACATCCGCCAGAACGTACGGGACACCGTTCTCGCCTAAACGTTAGATCGTTGCGAGCGAGGCTTCCAGCGCGCGCAAAAATTCCGCGCAGTCGTCGCTGCTGAAAATCAGCGGCGGCTGAATGCGTAATATGTTACCGAAACGGCCGCCTTTGCCGACCAAGACGCCGCGTTTGCGCATTTCGTCGACGACGCGCGTTGCTTCCGCGGCCGCATACGCTTTCGACTGGCGGTCTTTGACGAGCTCGACGCCGACCATCAGGCCCTTTCCGCGTACGTCGCCGATGAGCGGGAAGCGCTTTTGCAGGTCGCGCAAACCTGCGAGCAGCGTTTCGCCCTGACGTTTGGCGTTCGCGATGAGATCGCGTTTTTCGATCACTTCGATCGTGACTTGGGCGGCGCGGCTCGCAAGCGGATTGCCGCCGAACGTGTTGATGTGCGGTCCCTTGAAAACGTCCGCGAGTTCCGGCCGCGTAATCGTGATGCCGATCGGAACGCCGCTCCCGAGGCCCTTCGCCGACGTGATGATGTCCGGAACGACGCCGTAGCTCGAGACCATGCCGAACATCCCGTCGCCCAGGCGGCCCCAACCGGCCTGCACTTCGTCGGCAATCAGCAGCGTGCCGAACGGTTCGAGCGTTTCGCGGAGTATTTTGAAATACTCGCCGGGCGGCGTGATGATGCCGCCGACGCCCGAGATCGTTTCGGCGATCATTGCTGCGGGCGCGCCGCTCGTTTGCGTTTCGATGACGCGCTTGGCGGTTTTCGCGCACGCAACTTCGCACGAAGGGTATTCCAAGCCGAGCGGACAGCGGTAGCAATACGGACTCGGGACGAACGCGACGTGCGGATATTCGGTGGCGAAATTGCGCCAGTTGCTTTGCCCGGCGAGCGCGACGGTATACGCCGTTCGCCCGTGGTACGCTTGTTCGAGCGCGAGAAAGTCGAGCGACTTCTTCGCCGTGCGAGCCACGAGCGTTGCCATTTCATTTGCCTCGGAGCCCGAGTTACTGAAGAAGCTCTTCGTCATTCCCTCGGGCGCGACGCGGGCGACGGTTTCGGCGGCGTCGAGCATCTCGTCGGTGAGGTACAGCGTCGAGACGTGCACGAGCTTTTTCGCCTGCTCCGCGACGGCTTGCGCCACTTCGGTGTCACCGTATCCGAGCGTGTTGGTCGCGATGCCGGCGAACGCGTCGAGGTACTCGTTGCCTGCGTCGTCTTTGACGCGCGTTCCCTCGCCGCCGGTGAGCGTAATCGGCTGATCGTAGTAGGTTTGCTGTGCCGCAAAAAGATGTTTCTGCGCGCGTTCAGCGTTAGTGTTTTTCTTTAGGATTTGCATACGATCAAACCTCCGTTGCGAGCAAGGCACCCGTCTCGGTTTCGGGTTCGCTGGCGGTGGACGATTCTCCGCGCATGAGCAGCCAATACGCGCATAGGCCGCCAAGCAAGCTGAAGATCCAACCGCCGCTCCACAAGAAGTGCAGACCCGGAACGAACAAGCCGACTAAAGTTACAATCCACCCGATAACCAGCGCCGCGACGGCGCGCACGTTCACGCCCTTCGCGTACGAATAGATGCCGCCGGGCGTGTAGAGCTGCGTGAGGTCGAGGCGGCATTTGCGTACGAGCCAGTAGTCCGCAATTGCGATACCGTCGAACGCACCCAGCATTGCGCCGTATGTTCCGAGCCAGGTGAAGATGTACGCGCCGTACGTTGCAAGCACGCGCCACGGCTCCATCGCCAGGCTGAGCAAGCCCGTGAGCACCGCGCCGATGGCAAAGGTGATGTATTTCGGCCAAAGGTTTTCAAAGGCGCGCGCGGGCGCCATGACGTTCGCGCCGACGTTGATGGTGACGGACGAGAGAATCACGATGATGCCGCCGATGATGACGGCCGGCGTCGGAAACTTGGTGATCAGATCGACCGGATCCCAGAGTGCTTTTCCGAAGAGCAGCACCGTCGCCGAGGTTACGGCGATCCCAACGAAGGAGAAGAGCGCCATCGTCAGCGGCATCGAGAGCGTCTGGCCGATCATCTGGCCGCGCTGCGATATTGCGTAGCGTGTATAGTCCGGAATGTTGAGCGCCATCGTTGCCCAGAACGCGATCACGCCCACGACGGACGGATAAAACGCGTTCCAAAACCCCGAGCCGTGAACCTTGGCCGGTGCGGCGAGCATCGAACCGAAGCCGCCGGCGCTCGTCGCGGCCCAAGCGAGCAGCGCGATCGCACCGAGCGCAACGGTGGGCGCCGCAATCTGCGCGAGGCGTCCAATCGCTTGCGGACCGCGCATTGCGACCGCAACGTTGATTGCCCAGAAGATCAGAAACGCAAAGCCGAGATGAAAGCCCAGCGACGTCCACACCGGCGCGATATGCGTGAGAATCGCGTCCAGCGCTTGTCCGCCAAACCACGAATTGATGCCGAACCACCCGGCGGCAATAACGGCGCGCGCGAGTGCCGGAATGTGCGCGCCGCGCGTGCCGAACCACAAGCGCGCGAACACCGGATACGGAATGCCGTATTTCGTGCCGGCGTGCGAGACGAGCAGAATCGCGCCGAGCACGACGCAGCTGCCGATGAACACGGTGAGCACAGCCTCCCACCAATTCATGCCTTCGGCGATCATCGTACTTGCCAGCGAGTAGGTCGGCAGACACAAGCACATGCCCACCCAGAGCGCCGCGAACTTCGTTCCCGGCCACGAATGCTCGGCGAGCGTGCACGGGCGCAAGTCTTCGTTCCACATCGACGTGTTGCCGGACAGCCGCGCCTGCGCCTGTGGCGAGAGAACGACGATATCGCTCATGTCAAACCTCGACGAGATCGTCGTACGTCTCCGGACGGCGATCGCGGTAGAATTGCCAGGTGTTGCGAACTTGCGTGATCACCTCGCGGTCCATCACGCCGATGACGGCTTCATCCTTGTCGCGGCTGCCGACGGCGGCAAATTGTCCGCGCGGGTCCACCAAGTACGATTGACCGTAAAACTCGCCCATATTCCATGGCGTCTCGACGCCGACGCGGTTGATCGCACCGAGATAATAGCCGTTCGCGACGGCGTGCGCGGGCTGTTCGAGTTTCCACAAATACTCGGACAGGCCGGCGACTGTGGCGGATGGATTGAACACGATTTCGGCGCCGTGTAAGCCCAGCATGCGCGCGCCTTCGGGAAAGTGACGGTCGTAGCAGATGTAGACGCCGACTTTTGCGAACGCCGTGTCGAACACCGGATACCCCAGGTTGCCGGGGCGGAAATAATATTTCTCCCAGAAGCCGCAGCCTGCGGGTCCCGCCTGCACCTGCGGAATGTGGTGTTTGCGGTATTTGCCCAGGTACTTTCCGTCGGCGTCGATGACGGCGGCCGTGTTGTAGTACACGCCGGAAAACTCTTCCTCGTAGATCGGCACGACGAGCACGATACCGAGTTCCTTGGCCAGGTCTTGCATCAACCGCGTGGTCGGACCATCCGGAATCGCCTCGACGGCGTCATACCACTTCGTGGTTTGCTCGGTGCAGAAGTACGGACCGTAAAAGAGTTCTTGAAGGCAGACGATCTGCGCACCGCGCTGCTTGGCCTCACGGATCATCCGCACGTGCTTGTCGATCGCGTTCTTTTTATGAACGTCCACGGGCTGCGCGCCGTCCGTGTCGTGGTGCGCTTGAATCAGGCCGATGGTAACTTTGCTCTCCACGGTGCTCCTCACAGCGCGACCGGATAGAAGCGGTCGCTTTTTACGTGTTTGCCGGCGCCTTTTGCGCCTAGGAATGTGTCGCCGTCGACGACCTTGCGGCCGCGGGAGAAGACGTAGCGCGGGCGGCCTTCGATGGTCATGCCGTCGAAGACGTTGTTGTCCACGTTCATGTGATGCGTCTTGGCGGAGATGGTGCGCTTCACGCGCGGATCCCAGACGACGATGTCCGCGTCGCTGCCGACGGCAATGGCGCCCTTACGCGGGAACAATCCGAAGAGTTTGGCCGGGTTGGTGCTGCCGAGCGCAACGAAGTTGTTCAGACCGAGCACGTTGCGGTTCACGCCCACTTCGTATAAGACGGACAGGCGGTCTTCGATCGTCGGCGCGCCGTTCGGAATCTTCGAGAAGTCGTTCTTGCCCAGCTCTTTTTGACCGCACATGTTGAACGAGCAGTGGTCCGATCCGAATGAGTGCAGTTCCAGGTTCTTTAGTTTGCGCAGAAGGACGGCCTGATTCCATTTATCTCGGATCGGCGGCGAAAGCACGTACTTCGCGCCCTCGAAATCCGGTTTTTCATAGTCGGAGAAGTCGCAGACCAGATACTGCGGGCACGTCTCGCCGTAGACGTTCAGACCGCGTTTGCGTCCGTCGGAAATCGCGTCGGCCGCCATCGCGCTCGAAACGTGCACCACGTAGAGCGGTGCGCCGGCAATTTCGGCCAGGCGAATGGCGCGGTGCGTTGCTTCGCCTTCACATTCGACGGGGCGCGTGAGCGCGTGCCATTTTGGTTCGGTTTTTCCTGCCGCGAGCGCTTGCTTCGTGGTGACTTCGATGACGTCGCCGTTCTCCGCATGCACTTGCACCAGGCCGCCGTGCTTTGCGCAGGTTTGCAGCGTCTTGAAAATCGTCTCGTCGTCGACTTGCAGCACGTGCTTGTATGCCATGAACACTTTGAACGAGTTGACGCCGTGATCGCCGATCATTTTGGGAATCTCGGCCATCGTCTCTTCCCGCCCGTCCGCGATGGTCAAATGAAACGCATAATCGACGCACGCTTTGCCGGACGCTTTTTCGTGCCACGTGTCCAGCGCTTTCTTTAGGGACTCGCCGCGCGTGTGCAAGGCAAAATCGACGATGGTCGTCGTGCCGCCCATGGCCGCGGCGCGAGTGCCGGTTTCGAAGTCGTCCGCGGTGATCGTGCCGCCGAAGGGCATGTCCAAATGCGTGTGCGGATCGATGCCTCCCGGGAAGACGTACGCGTCGCTTGCGTCGATTACGTCATGCTTGGATGGATCGATGTTCAAACCGATGGTGGAAATGGTTTCGCCTTCGATTAGAACATCGCCGCGGTATGTATCGGTCGCGGTGACGACCGTTCCCCCGCGTATCAGTGTCCCCAAAACCTGCGACCTCCTGTCCCCGCCTATTGAGGCGGGGTTGCGATTGTGCTGTTTCGTTCTTTCCAAGATTGTGGCGGGAGTCCCGTGTCCACTTGCACCATCTCGATGCAGTCTTCGACCGGGCACACCATCTGGCAAAGGTTGCACCCCACGCAGTGTTCCTCGTCGACGACGAGCATGGCGGAGCCGTTCTGCGCGATACGATCGATGCATTGGTGCGCCGCATCTTCGCAAGCGATGTAGCACTTGTTGCAGCGGATGCACGTGTCCTGATCGATGCGCGCGACGACCTTGTAATTGAGATTCAGGTTCTCCCAGGTCGTGATACGGTCTTTCCCCGCGCCTACGAGTTCGGACACGCTGCCCATTCCGCGCGAATCGAGATAATTCGAAAGGCCCTCGATGAGATCGTCCACGATGCGGAAGCCGTGATGCATGACCGCGGTGCACACCTGCACGGTCGTCGCGCCGAGCA
>DAISWS010000133.1:0-6582 GCA_036826275.1 Vulcanimicrobiaceae bacterium | reverse complement strand
AGTGTTCGACGAGGCCCAGCGCCGTCGCCATCGCCCAGTCGTAGCCAAACTCGACCGAAAGGGGTCGTCCGATGCCGGACGCCAGCGCGGTCGCGACCTGTTCGACCGTTTTGCCTTTGAATCTCGCGCAGGCTTGCTCCATCGTCATCGGCGCGCCGAGCGCGGTGAAGTAGTCCGCTTCGATGCGATTGACGAGCGGCTCGCTGTCCACGAGCACGCCGTCGCAATCAAAGATGACGAGGTTCAAGACTCGTCGGGCCACGCGGCGAGTTCGCCGATGGCGGCGCTTTTGAGCACCTTGAGTCCAAGCATCGCGCACTTCATGCGCGTCGCGCTGATACCGATACCGACGTTTTCCAGCACCGCTTCCTTGGGAAGCGTGGCCACGTCTTTGAGTGACTTACCCTTGACGGATTCGGTTAACATGGACATCGACGCTTGGCTGATGGCGCAACCCTTACCCGAGAAGCGCACGTCACTGATGTTCCCGCCCTTGTCGACTTGCAGTTCGACGCGGATCTGATCGCCGCAAAGCGGATTCAGGTCCTCCGCTGCGGCATCCGGCTGCTGGAGATGCCCAAAATTGCGCGGATTCCGGTAATGGTCGAGAATGAAATCTCTATAAAAATCGTCCATTTTAAATGGTGCTCCGACCGAGTCTCCGCACCCCCCGCGATGCGGGGCCCCCATTGGGCTCGGTAGGCGGAAAACAAATCGCTCCGTTACTACGGAGCGATTTGCTCCTTGCAAAACGACTACAGTTTGAAGACATCCGCGGCCTTGTGTAGTGCGGCGACCAGTGCGTCGACGTCGTCTTCGCTGTTGTAGATGTAAAACGACGCGCGGGTCGTCGCGGGCCAGCCCATCTTTTCCATCAGCGGCATCGTGCAATGGTGCCCTGCGCGCACGCAGACGCCTTCGGTATCGAGCAGCGATGCAAGATCGTGCGGATGGATGTCTCCGAGATTGAACGAGATGACGTCGGCGACTTTTTCCGGATCCTGCGGACCATAGATGTCCAAACCGCGGCGTTGCAGTCCCTGCAACTGCTCGAACGCGTAGCGCATGATGGAGCGCTCGTGCTCGCGTACCCACTCCATGCCCACGCCGTTTAGATAATCGATGGCGACGCCGAACGCGATGGCGTCGGCGATGTTGCTCGTGCCGGCTTCGAACTTCCACGGCAAATCGTTGAACGTGCTCTTTGCGTACTCGACTTTGCGGATCATGTCGCCGCCCGTCAAGAACGGCGGCATGCTTTCCAGCAGCGCGCGCTTGCCGTATAACACGCCGATACCCGTCGGACCGCACATTTTGTGCGCGCTGAGCGCATAGAAGTCGGCATCGAGCGCGCGAACGTCGACGGGCATGTTCGGCGCGGCTTGCGCTCCGTCCACGAGCACCAGCGCGCCGGCGGCATGCGCCTTGGGAATAACGACTTCAAGCGGCGCGATCGTGCCGAGCGTATTGCTCACGTGCGAGAGGGCCACGAGTTTGCAGCCATCGAGCAGCGTGTCGAGATCGTCGAGCACGTGCAGGCCGCGGCCGTCGACCGGAATGAAACGCAGCGTTGCTCCAGTCTTTTCCGCAAGCAGCTGCCACGGGACGAGATTCGAGTGGTGTTCGAGTTGCGTCGTGAGAATGGCATCGCCTTCGCGCAGATTGGCAAGGCCCCACGAGTACGAAACCAGGTTGACGGCTTCGGTCGTGTTGCGCGTCCAGATGATGTCTTGCGGCTGGGCGTTCAGGAAATGTGCGACTTTACTGCGTGCGGCTTCGAATGCGTCGGTTGCGCGCGCGGCTATCTCGTACACGCCCCGGTGAATGTTCGCGTTGTAGTGCGAGTAATAGTCGACCAGCGCGTCGATCACGCACTGCGGCTTTTGCGAGGTGGCGGCGGAGTCGAGAAAGACCAGACGCTTTCCGCGGCTCGTGCGATCGCGAAGGATCGGGAAATCGCCGATGATGCGCTGCAGTTTCGGGTCGAGCGTGCGGATCATGCGCGGACCTTCGCCTCCAATGCCTCCCGCAGCCGCGCGCGCAGCGCCTCCGTAGGGAAACGCGCCACCGCAGGCTCGAAGAAACCCAGCGAGATCATGTTTTCGGCCGATTCGCGATCGATGCCGCGGCTCGTCATATAGAAAATCTGTTCTTCGTCGATTGCGCCGACCGTCGCGCCGTGATAGGC
The DNA here is from genome assembly GCA_036826275.1 of Vulcanimicrobiaceae bacterium. Lineage (GTDB taxonomy): Bacteria > Vulcanimicrobiota > Vulcanimicrobiia > Vulcanimicrobiales > Vulcanimicrobiaceae > DATGJX01. The sequence goes on along the minus strand of DAISWS010000133.1, from coordinate 4,394 downwards.
CTTCACGTCGTTGGCGGCGATCTCGAGTGCCGGGATCGAATCGATATGCGCTTTGGTGGAAAGCAGCAGGGCGTCGTCGCGAAGCGATGCTTCCGTACCCTGTGCGTGCTGCACGATGCGGATATTTCCCAGGTAGCGCGCCTGTCCGCGCCCTATCGCGGCCGATTTTACGATCGTTTCGGAACTCGAATTGCCGGCGTTGTGATCCACGTTGGAGATCAAATCGACGTGCTGGTCTACGCGAGGGAAAAAAATCCCGGCGAGATCGGCGTGGACACCGGGCTCGTCTACGGTAACCTCAAGCGAGGTGACCGAAAGCGCGCCGCCGAGTTCGGCGACGGCCCACTGCACGCGCGCGTCCTTTCCCGGCTTGGCGGAGCGCGTGAAGAACGTACGCGCGCCGTCGGCAAGCTGCTGATCGACGGCGTACGTCACGGCGGCGTTCTCCGCCGTCACGATCTCCGTTATGCCGCAGAGGAATGCGTCCGCGCTTCCCGTCAGACGTTCGATGACGGTACAGCGCGCGCCGGCTTCAACGAGCACGAGCGTTCGGGGGAACAGAGCACCGTCACGCGCGTCGTACGCGATCTCGATCGGATCGTCCACCGCGATATCTGCGGGGACGTACACGAGCGCGCCGGTGTTTTGCATTGCGGCGGCGAGCGCGGCAAATTTGGACGCTGCGGGATTCACCGCCCGGCCCAATGCGCGCTCGACAATGTCACGATGGCTGCGCAGCGCACTTGCGAGATCGCATGCCACGACGTTTCGGTTAGCGGGTTTGCTTATGGCAGGCGCAGATGGCGCGGCGACACGAACGCTGCTGTAGTCGAGTGCTTCGAGGTCGACTTTCCAGAAGCGTCCGGGGCGTTCGCGGCCCGAGCGCAGTTCGAACGAGCGCGCGAGCAGATCCGCGCGGCGCTCTCGTTGCACCGGATCCGTGTCGATGTTCGCGATGGCGTCTTGAAGGTTCGCAGGGATACCGGTAACGGCGAGGGCGCTAGGCAAGTTGGCCGATCTCCTCGCGAATCGTATCGTAGCCTTCGCGCTCGATGCGCAGCGCGAGCGATGCGTCGCCTTGTTTGACGATGCGTCCGTCCATCATCACGTGCACGACGTCGGCTTTGATGTGCTGCAGAATGCGCGGATAGTGCGTGATGATGAGGAAGCCCGTATCTTTGCCTTCGTCGCTCGCGCGCATGGCGTTCACCGATTCGCCTACCGCGCGCAGGGCGTCGACGTCCAAACCGGAGTCGGTCTCATCGAGAACGGCATACTTCGGCATGAGCAGGGCGAGCTGCAGCATCTCCAATCGCTTTTTCTCACCGCCCGAAAAACCGTCGTTCAAATAGCGGCCCAAGAAACCGGGATCCATGTCCAGCAGTTCCATTTTTTCCATAAGCAGCGCGCGGAATTGCGACGGCGTCAGGGCGCCGGGCCGTACCGCTTGGCGCGCGGCAAACAAAAAGTTTGCTACTTTGACGCCCGGGATAGCGGCGGGATATTGGAACGAAAGGAAAAGACCGGCTTTGGCGCGCTTGTCGGGCGCCATGCTCAAAACGTCTTGGCCGTCGAGCGTGACGCTTCCGGATTCGATCGTGTAATTAGGGTGCCCGGTGAGCGCGAACGCCAGCGTCGATTTGCCGCTGCCGTTCGGCCCCATGAGCGCATGCACGCGGCCCGGCTCGACCGTGAGGTCGATGCCCTTGAGGATGGGGGTGTCCGCGACGTTCACGCGCAGATCGGTAACCTGAAGACTCGTATCGCTATTCATCGGCTCTGTAATGCTATATGGAGCGGCATAGAAAGTCAAGGAAAACCTGGACTATCTTCCGATTTCGTGGTAGAGTCTGCGGTAGGGACATGCAAGCCGACCGCTTTTTTCAGACCACCCGGGGCCGCATCGTCGAGGAACTCCGCCGGCGCAAATCAGCGTCGGCCATCGACCTTGCCGGCCACTTCAACCTTTCGCCGAACGCGATCCGGCAGCAGCTGGTCGTCCTCGAGCGTGACGGTTTGGTCGTCGAGAAGTCGGTCCGGCGCGGCCGTACGAAGCCGACGTACGAATTCTCTTTGACGGCCGGCGCCGAGAAGCTGTTCCCCCACCACTACGATAAAATGCTCGGCGCGGTTTTGCGCGAGGTCAAAACGCAATTCGGCGAAGCGGGCGTCACCAAGGTCTTCGAGGGCATCTCCAAGCGGACGGTCGCCAAAGCCAAATCCCGCGTGACCGCGGCGGATACGCAGGGCAAGGTTGCTCAGCTCGCCGAGGTGCTGCGTGAAGGCGGCGTCGTGGCGGAGTACAGCTTAATCGACGGCGGCTACGCGCTGCACGAACACAACTGTCCTTACTCCGAGGTGGTCAAGGATCATCCGCAAGTCTGCTCCGTTATTCATCACGTCCTCGACGAGACGGTCGGTGGAACGCACGTGCAGACTGAATCGATCGCAACGGGCGGGACTCAATGCCGCTTTGAGGTAAAAACACACTAATGGATTTTCCGAAATTTCAACGCCTGGTCGAAGAGCGCGCCGGATTCCGCACGATGGAAAACGCCACCGCAAGCGGTGAGTACTTCAGCGATTCGTGCGGTGACATGTACAATTTCTTTTTGAAGATCGGCCCCGGCGCCGTCATCGAGGACATCTCGTATTTTACGACGGGCTGCGGTTTCGGAACCGCGACATGCAGCTTGGTGGTCGATATCGCGAAGGGCAAAACCATCAACGAGGCGTCGGCCATTTCAGCGGAAGACATCGAGCGCGAACTCAGCGGCTATCCCGAGAAGAAGAAAGATTATCCGCAGCGTGCGCTCGAAGCGCTGCACGTCGCGCTCGACGATTATAAAGCGAAGGTTGCCAGCGGCGCCGTTCCGGATTACTCCGCGATGGCTGCGCCGGAGCGCCCGCCGGCAGAGCCGGTACAAGTTTCAGCGCCCGCGCCCACACAAACAGAAGACGGTAAGCTGCTGATCAAACTCCACTAACCGTTCGGGTTGAAGAAAACGTCGAACATGTAACTGCCCGGCACGGCCTGGCAGTACGCACGCCCGCCTTGATACGTCGATCGCCTTGCCGCTGAAAGCGCTTCATTATCGAAAGCGGCGTACCCTGACGACGCTCTGACCCACGCGTCGAGAACGCGTCCGTCGGCGGTAATTGCGACCACGACGCCCACCGCGGTCATGCCCACGGCCAGATCGCCGCGCATTGCTTCCGGGTAGTGCGGCGTGACCTGATCCAGAACCGTCGCTTCGCGAAACGGCTCGGCGCAATCCGCATGTGCAAGCGCCTTTGACGGCTGCGCGGCGAGCAGCACGGACGAATGTTCCGGCGCGTCGGAAAGGCGATCGTCGTCCTTCGGATCGACGGACATGGCTTTGTGGTTCCGAAAGTGCCGGCTCTGTTCGGAGGACGCCTGCGGCGGTGGCGGACAAATCACGCCGCCTTTTTGTTCCCAACCGAATCCGTCGCCCGTTGCCGCGGCAGAATACACCCACGCGTGACTGACCGCAACCGCTTGCGGAAAGCGCACGTACATCTTCGGCGAGACGTAATCGCGCTCGGCAAAGGAAAGATTGCCGGTGTAATGGCGCACTTTTGCTGAAAGGGCGGTCGACGGAACCGCAACGGTGTACCAACCGGCGGTCGTGTCGAACGCGAGCGTTGCGGACGTGAGCGTACGCGACGTAAGGGCGCTGAGATCGAAGCCGTAGAGCTGCGCGGGCGGCGGGTTCGGAGAATCCGGCGCAACGGCTTCGTACGTGAGGTGCGCCGGACAGAATTCCGCCATCGCCGATGCGGCGCCATGGAGCGCAAAAAAACACGTCGCGCTCAAAATCGCGGTAACGATCGCTCGTTTCATGCGTTCGGATTCAGCGCTGCCCGATGACGAACCTCGTACCGCGTCGTCGGACCGGCTGGGAGCGATTCGAAAAGGACGACCTCCGTTACGTGAACGTGGAGCGGCGTCACGTCGAGCGAAGGGAGGTGTGCGGGACCGCCTTTGAAGCGCGCTATAGTCACGTGCGCGATCGCGTCTTTGTCGAACGAAAACCCCAACGTATTCAATGCGGTGCGCGCGGCGTAAGCCAAGCGGCGGTACGGCGTGCCCTGATCGCGCGAACCGATCCAAACGATCTTCGGACGCCGCTCGTGCGGAAAGGCGCCGATCTTGTCCAGCGTCAGCGTAAACGGCGCCGCGGCAAGCGCCGCCGTATCCAATGCATCGGTAATCGCTCCAACCTGTTCGTGCTCCACCCATCCGAGGAACGCGAGCGTGATGTGCAGCTTCTCTTCCGGCTCCAAGCGGGCGTCGAGGCCTTGCATTTGCAGGCGCGCGCCAACCTGCGCGCATTTCGCGCGTACGCGCTTGTCGAGTTCGATGCCGGCAA
>DAISWS010000132.1:0-6603 GCA_036826275.1 Vulcanimicrobiaceae bacterium | reverse complement strand
CGTCAGGTCGTGCTCGAGCGCCAAATGGTAATTCGCGAGCGTCTGCGCTTCGATGCCCTGCGCCGCATCGATGATAAGGATCGCGCCCTCGCACGCGGCGAGCGACCGCGAAACTTCATAAGAAAAATCGACGTGTCCCGGCGTATCGATCAGATTGAGCTGATATAGCTGCCCGTCCTTGGCGCGATAGTTCAGCGTTACCGGGTGCATGCGGATCGTAATCCCACGCTCGCGCTCCAGGTCCATCGCGTCGAGCGCCTGATCTTCCATGTCGCGCGCTTCGATCGTACGCGTGACCTCAAGCAAGCGATCCGAGAGCGTCGTCTTGCCGTGGTCGATGTGCGCGATGATGCAGAAGTTGCGAACGTGCGCCGCCACTTCCGTACGGTGGGGCGATTCGGGTTTTATGCTCACGGTGTTAGATTGGGAAGCAGGCGCTTGTGGCTTGCGCGATCGCGATGCGATCGATGACGATGATGATCAGCCACACGATCATGAACGACCAGTCGATGCCGGCTGCAGGCGGCACGATGCGGCGCACCGGCGTGAGGACGGGCTCGATGACGGCCGCAAGATAGCGGACCCAATTCCCGCGCAAGTCGGGAACCCAGGACGTGACGGCATATACCAGCATTGCCAGCAGATATAGCCACAGCACGTAGTGGACGGCGTTGAAAAATTGACAAGCGGCTCCGGTCACGCCGCCTCACGTTCTATGGAAGGCTAGCCAATACTTTCGCGGGCACGCCGTCAAGGTATGGCGTCGGATCCACCGCCGTGCCGTTCAGCATCACCTGATAGTGCAGGTGCGGCCCGGTCGAAAAGCCGGTCGAACCCACGAGCCCGATCTCTTGTCCCTTGTGGACGTATTGCCCCGGCTGCACTTCCATCTTCGAAAGATGCGCGTACCAGGTGTGATAGCCGTTGCCGTGATCGATGTCGATCTTCTGGCCGTAGCCGCCGTCCCAGCCGGCGGCGGCAACCGTGCCTGCGGCAGCCGCGCGTACGACTTCGCCGTAGTCGGCGCCCAAATCGACGCCCGGATGAAATTCGCTGTCGGGATACGAGCGGTAGCAGAAACAGCCGACGACCTGCGCACCATCCACCGGATCGATCGAGGGAATCGCGGCGAGCGCGCGCGCGCGCGTCAGTTCTTGCAAATGCCGCACGTTGAGCACGTGCATCGTCAGGCGGCGCAGCAGGTTCGATTCCGCGGCCGTTCGCGCAGTCTCCGTGGCCAGCGCGTCGAGGTTGTGGCGCACTTCCGCGGTCTTTTGCGTTTTCGGCGCGACGCCGATCAGCTGTTGAATCTCTTGATTTTGCTTTTGAACGTGCTGCAGTTGCCTGCGGATCTGCGCGGCCTTCTGGTTCATCGCCTGCAGTTGCTGCCGCTGCTGCGTCGCGACGGTTTGCAAATAGGCGACTTGCGCGTGAGCCCGCCACATCTGCACGGCGCCCACGGTGAGCGAACCTAACAACACGCCGGCGAGCACGGACGCCGCAGCAATGATGTGCCGGCGCGTCAGCTCGAAGCGATGAACGACATCGCCGCGCTGAGGAACGATCTTAATGAAATACCGCTCTTTGAGTTTGATCATCAGCTAGTCGCGCGCATTCCCTCGGGCTTGTTCAATGGCGGCGAGCTCTTCGGCTGAAGCGTTGGTTACCGGAACGAACCGTTCCACCGCTTTGCCGAATGTGCGCGTATCCGCCCGTGAATAGATGCTGGTGAGCACGACGCCGTCCCCCTCACGATTGAGCAGGGCTAGGGCGTACGACTGTTCCGACCCGGTGTCGTCGAAGGCGTTGTACCGCACAAAACCGATGCGGGAGACGTCCGTTCGTGACAGCGCGTCAAGTTCGCGTAAACCGGACTCCGCCCTCTCTGCACGGCGGGCAAGCTCGCCGTGCCCCTGTTCTAAGGAAGAGAGCCTGTGCGTCGCGGCTGCGCTCCCGCCGCCGAGCAGCTCGTCGTGGGTCGCCAGCACGCCGTCGGCGCGCGCCAAAGCCGGCCGTACGACGGCAAGATGATAGACGGCCAAGGCGATAACAGCGGCGGCAAAGGCCGCCACCGCCGCAAGAACGTTCGGTTGCATAAAACTCCAAAAGACCACGACGGGAACCAGGTGGTGCCCGGCACCCGTGAGTGCCCGCGTACCGTTGCTTCCTTCCGGACCTGGCGGGGTTTACAGGTTCACGCCGCGGGCAGCCCGGCCCCCGTCATGGCTCGAAGCATCATACCACGGCGCGCCAACCGGTCAGAAGCGCCCTAAGTGGCACGGGGAACAGCGGACGGCGCACCTAACGTTAAGCCGCCATGAATCGAATCGCTGCTCTTGTGCTGGCCTTGCTTAGTTGCATTGCCTTCCAACCGGAAATTGCTTCCGCCGCCCCATCCGCGCCCGTAGCGCCGACGCACGTGGACTGGAATCTGACGCCCGCGCAGATCGACTCCTCGTGCACCGCAGCGATTGCAAAGGCACGTGCCCGCGTCAAAACGTTGGAATCGCTCAGCGGCCCGAAAACGTTCGCTTCCGTCGTTCTTCCGCTGGAGAATCTGAGCTCGGACCTCAACGACACCACGGTCGCTCAGTGGTTTCTCTTCGAAGTTTCCGATTCGAAAGCCGTACGCGATGCTTCCCTCAAGTGCAACGATGAAGAATCGGGTTTTCTGACGGCACTCGGCGCGAGTCCGGCGCTGTATCAAGCAGTCGCCGCAGCCAAACGCAGCGGTACGGCGCGCGACGTCTACCAGCGCAAACTGACGGACATGTGGCTGGATACGTTCAAGCGCAGCGGCGCCGGTTTACCCCATGCGCGTCGTCTGGAGTTCGTCAAACTCAGCAACCAGCTGACGGATCTGCAGAACAGATTTCAGCAGAACCTCGGCAACGACAACACCACGATAACGATCACGTCCGCGCAAGCCGCTTCGCTGCCCGGCGACTTTACCGCCGGCTTGAAAAAGAACGGCGATACGTACGTCGTGCCGGTCAACGAAAGCACCGCCGCGATCTTCTACCAGAACGAACGCGACGAAGCGGCGCGCAAGGCGTATTACTTTGCCTATAACAACCGGCAGGCCGCGGCCAATACGCAGCTGCTCGAAGCGGCCCTGGGCGTGCGCGACCGTTTAGCGCACCTCCTCGGCTATCAAACGTGGGCGGCATATCAACTTTCCGACCGTATGGCAAAGTCGCCTGATCGCGTCATGAAGTTCTTGAATTCGCTGGACCAGCGTCTTCTGCCCAAGGCCAAGGACGAAGTCGCGCACCTCTCGCAGCTCAAAGGCGCGCCGCTGCAGCGCTGGGACTTCTCGTACTACGACAACCAGCTGCGCAAGACCGAATATGCGGTCGATCAAAATGCAATCCGGCAATATTTTCCGGTGCAGCACACGATCGATGCCGTCCTCAACGTGTACCATACGCTGCTCGGCATCGATTTCAAACAAGTGACGCCGTCGGACGCGTGGAATCCGGACGTCATCGAGTACACGGTGAGCGATTCGAAAACCGGACGGCTCATCGGCTCGACGTACTTCGACCTCTATCCGCGGCCGGGCAAGTTCGACCACTTCGCAAACTTCCCGATTCTGCCGGCGCGCAGGGAAGCCGGCGGCTCGTACCGTCCGCCGGTTGCAGCCATCGTCGGCAACTGGCCCAAGCCCGCACCGGGAAATCCGGCGCTGCTCAGTCACGATGACGTCGTGACGTTCTTTCACGAGTTCGGCCACAACTTGGCCGCACTACTGGCAACGGCGCCGTACGAAACGCTTTCAAGCGGGTTCGTCACCGACTTCGTCGAGGCGCCTTCCCAAATGCTCGAAAATTTCATGTGGCAACCGGAAATTCTCAAGCAGATCAGCTCCAATTGGAAGACCGGCGCGCCGCTTCCCGACGATCTGATCGCGGCGCTCGTGCGCTCGCGGTACGTCGACGACGGATACGACTACACGGGTCAAGTCTTTTATTCGGAGGTCGACATGACGTACCACTCGAGCGGCCCGCACGTTGATACGACCGCCATTTGGGATAAACTGGAAGACGAACTCACGCCGCTGCCCGCCGTCGAAGGCATTCATCCGCAGGCGTCGTTCGGCCATCTCATGGGCGGCTACGACGCCGGATACTACGGCTATTTGTGGTCGAAAGTGTACGCGCAAGATCTGTTCACCGCGTTCCAGCAAGGCGGCTTGGAGAATCCGGCTGTGGGAATGCGCTACCGCAAAGACATTTTGGAACCCGCCCGCACGTACGACCCCGACGTGGAAGTCGAGCGTTTTCTCGGCCGTCCGATGAGTCCGAACGCCTTCTACCAAGAATTCGCGCCGCCGTCACCCGCGCCGGCGGAGAGTCCCTCGCCATGATCCTGGCCGCACTGAGCTTTTCGCTTGCGTCGGCGACGTTCAAACCGCACGCGACGATGCCGCTAGCGACGGTGTACACGCAGTGCGGCGGCCAAAACCGCTCGCCGGAGCTGCACTGGAGCGGCGCGCCGAAAGGCACGAAGAGTTTCGCACTCATCGTGCACGATCCGGACGCACCGCATCCCGGCGGCTGGTATCACTGGGTGGCGTATAACATTCCGCCCTCGCAGCACGAACTACGCGACGGTTACAATGCGGGAATCGGCGTAACGGATTTAGGCAAGCCCGGCTACAACGGTCCCTGTCCGCCGCCGGGTAAGCCGCACCACTACGACTTTACGCTCTATGCGCTGGACATCGCGCGCGTGCACGGCAGGTATCTGTCCGGACCTCAGCTGCAAGCCGTAATCGCCACGCACGTCCTCGCGCAGACGACCTTGACGGGCATGTATGGCCGCAAGCCGTAAGGTATAAGGAAGACGCGTGGACGAGGTTCGAATCAAGGTTCGCGAGAGCGGGCCGTATCTGGTCACCGGACCGGTAACGCTCGTCGACGCGGACGGCAACGAGTACGTCACGGAGAACGCAAAGGGCAATATCGCGCTTTGCAGGTGCGGCGGCTCGCAAACCAAACCGTTCTGCGACGGCAGCCACCGTCACAACGGCTTCAGCGCCACCGAACGCGCGCCGCGTCCGCAGGAGTAACCGATGCCATCCTATGTACGTGCGGGACAGCTGCCGCACAAGCGCCACATCCAATTCCGCAAGCCGGACGGCGGCCTCTATGCCGAAGAGCTCTTTTCGACCAAGGGCTTCGAAAGCGTGTACTCGCTGCTCTATCATCTGCGTCCGCCGACGGCGACGCTGGACGTGCGCCCCTGGCACCGGCCCGCCGTTGAACTGCACGCGAACGAACCGCTGCGCAACCGTCACTTCAAAACGGCGCAAATCTCAACGAACGGCGACGCGATCGAATCGCGCACGGCGTTGCTCGGCAATAGCGACCTCCGTATCTCCGTCGCCGATGCAAACGAGCCGATGCGCGCGTTTTACCGGAACGTCGGCGGCGACGAACTGCTGTTCATCCATCGCGGAGAGGGAACGCTGCAGACGCCGTTCGGCGATCTGCCGTACCGCGCAAACGACTACGTCGTCATCCCGGCCGGAACGACGTACCGCATGATGCCGTCGGCGCCCACGCGCATGCTGGTCCACGAGAGCACCGGCATGATCCGCATTCCGCGCAAATACCGCAACGAGTTCGGCCAACTGGAAGAACACGCGCCGTATTACGAGCGCGACTTCCGCGCACCGCTGCTGCGCGAACCGGTCGACGCGCAAGGCGAGTACGAAATCCGCGTAACGAACAACGGCCGCCACGCGATGTACGTCGTGCAGAATCATCCGTGCGACGTCGTCGGCTGGGACGGCTACTGCTATCCATATGCCTTCAATCTGGAAGAGTTCGCGCCGATCACCGGCAAACTGCATCAGCCGCCGCCCGCGCACGCGACATTCGAAGCGCCGGGCGCAGCGTTCTGCGCCTTCGTGCCCCGCCTGTTCGACTATCACCCGCTCGCAATTCCGGTTCCGTATAATCACTCGAGCGTGGATTGCGACGAAGTGCTGTACTACGTGAGCGGAAACTTCATGAGCCGCCGCGGCGTCGAAGAGGGATCGATCACGCTGCATGCGGCCGGCGCGCCGCACGGACCGCAGCCCGGCGCGGTCGAAGCGAGCCTGGGCAAGACCTCAACCGATGAAATCGCCGTCATGGTCGACACGTTCAAGCCGCTGCTGCTCGCGCAGCAAGCCTTGCGCGTCGAAGACGAGTCGTACTTCCGCTCGTGGATCGAGGAACCGGCACACACGACATAACCGCTTGTAAGGCTCTAAATAAGGAGGTTCGAATGACCACCCGCATACGCCGTATCAATCCGGTGCAATTTGCGCTGGTGAGCGCGACGCTCTACGCAATCATCGTCTTCATCATCGCGCTGCTCTGGCTGCCTTTTGCGTCGATGATGGGCGCGCTCGGCGCAATGGGCGCCGGAATGGGCGGGCGCTTCTTCGGCGCGGGCATCGGCATCGCAGTCGTTATTATCTGGCCCGTGATGTATTTCGTTATCTCGTTCGTCTTCGGCCTCATCGCGGCGGCACTCTACAATGTGGTCGCGGGATGGACCGGCGGCATCGAGGTCATTTTGGAAAAGACGGCTTACGCCGGGGCAGGC
>DAISWS010000131.1:0-6699 GCA_036826275.1 Vulcanimicrobiaceae bacterium | reverse complement strand
CGACCCTCGCGGATTCAACCGTTGTGGAAGAAATCAAAGAACGAGCAAAGACCGAAGTAACGACGGAAGACTAGATCGCCCTACGGCTTAGGCGAGGCGCCACCAGAATGGCAAACAGATTCATGGGTTCTCCTTCCGGATCACTTAGCCGGGTTGGAAGCCGATGCCCGCGATTTTTCCGTCTTTGTCGATGACCATCAGCATCTTGATGACCGTCGTTTTGAACCCCACGCGGTACTCAAACCGTGTGGCGCCGCCTTCGGTTGTTTTGCCACGGTAGACGAACGACGTCGGATCGCCCAGTGGCGCGAGCGCGGCCTTCGTGCCCGCGATCGCGTCGGGCGTTAAAACCTTGGAGAACGCCGGCGTGAGCTGCGAGGTGTCGACCTCGCCCGTTTGAGCGCGTTGCAGCCACTCGCGGGCTCGCGCAGTTATAACGGGATCTTCGCCGGCAACGGCCTTGGAACTCGCTGCTGCTATATCCGGATGCAGTGCGTCAAACGCGCGGGACGCAATGTGCACCGGATCGGCGCCTGCAACGTTGGTAAGTACGATCGTGAATTCATGCAACGTCGGATAGTAATCGTTCTCGGACGTGAAACCGAACGTGCCGCCGTCATGCTCGATGCGAGGCTGACCTTCGTGCGTATCGATTGCCCAGCCGAAACCGTAATCGGTGGATTTGCCGTTCGGCAAGCGATGCGCACTGGTTGCGAGCGTTACGTCTTGCGGACTGATGATCTTGCCGCCGAAGAATGCCTGGTCCCATTTCGCCATATCCTCGACAGTGGAAACGATGCCCCCGGCGGCGCCCGCCCACGGGCCGTTCAGCGGCGGTGCGACCGAAAACGAGCCGCCCTTGGTTCGCTGGTAGCCCGTCGCGATGTCCGGCAGGTGCGGCTCGTCCTGGATGAACGCGCTGTGCGTCATGCCGGCGGGTTTGAATATGTGCGTCCGGATGTATTGCTGCCACGGCATGCCGGACGCACGCGCCACGACGCCGCCGAGCAGCAGATAATTCGTGTTGCTGTATTCCCACCGCGTTCCGGGTTTAAAGTGCAGCGGTTTCTTTGCAATGAGCGCGAGTGCTGCGTCGAGGCTGCCGGGCGTGGTTCCGGCAATGTGCACGAAATGATTTACGTCCGTGTAATTCGGAACGCCGCTGACTTGCCAGAGCAACTGCTCAATGGTGATTGCCTTGCCTTGCGCATACTCCGGCACATATTTTCCGAGCGGATCGGAAAGGCGAAGTTTGCCCTGCTCCTTGAGCTGGAGAATGGCCGCCGCGGTAAACTGTTTGGTGACCGAGCCGATTTCGAATTGGGTTTGCGGCGTAGCGGCGACCTTCCGATCGAGGTTCGCCAAACCGAACGCGCCGTCTTCAATAAGCCTGCCGTTGCGCACGACGGCCACTTGAGCCGCCGGGGTTTTGTCGGCCTGCAGAGCGGTTTGAATAGCCTGACCCACCAGGCTCGCAAGTACGAGATGTATCATGTGCTCCTATACGTCCGAAACCGTATTTTGTTACTGGTTGGCGCCCGCAGGCCACTTGGCTCTGCCCGCCAGGATGTCGCGCACGCGTTCGGACGGATAGCCGACGCTTTCGTTCAGGCTGTCTTGATAAGCCCACACGGTGAGATCGCGCATTTCCGCAGCACCGGCTGCCAGGCGCGATGCAGTGAATTGCACCGCCTCCGGTGAGCCGTTCGCAAAGCCGCCGGCTTTCTCGATTTGATAGAGGCGCGGTACGGTGCTGTTGCTTTGGAGCAGATAGCGATCGATTTCGTTCAAAACGGTTTGCTGCGGAGCGAGCTCGCCCGTTGCGCGTAAGCGGATCGTGTGCGGCATCAACGCTGCCACGCGTGCTTCGCTGACGAACCGGTTGACGAACTCGCCTTCAAAGAGCGCGTGCGTGGTCTTTGATTGCGTGTACCCGTTGGGATTCGGATAATCGCCCCAGCCGTTGAAATGCACGGTGGTATGGAGCGGCTGACATGCATCGGCCACGAAGTGGCCCCAATTGCCGATGTCGCGCAAAATGATCTGCTCGTCAATCGCACGCGTTTGCCCCTTGTCGACGCGCCAATACGCGAAGTCTTCTCTGACTTGCTCCCAGCCGTCGAGCAGCGAATACGGCAAATAGCCTTGGCGGTACTGATCGGTATTTGCCGCGCGCAGCGCTTCATCGTACGCGGCGGCTGATTGCGGAAGAGCGTTGAACTGAACGGCGCCGGAGACGGTACCGTCATCCTGGATGTCGATGTAGTGTCCGGGATCGTAGTCGGAATCCCACGACGTACCCGAACCTTTCAAACGATCGGGCTCAGGCCCGAGATACCTGATTTCGAACCGCGCCTGCGGCGTGGTAACGAACGCGGGAACGTGGCCGGCAAGCCCTTTGGCGGCCAAACCGTTGACCATCAAATGGCCTTTAGCTTGCCACGCGTGGGCCGGCAGCGTCATTGCCACGATGGCAGCTGCGGCAAGAAATGCGATGCGGCGAATCATTGTTGCTCGAAAAACTCCGTTAGTTCGTCTAAGTGCGTAATCCGAGTTGCGGGCGGCAGCGCGTTCAAAATGATCGCACCGAACCGCGAAGACGCGGCGCGCCCGTCCAAAAGCGCGACGAGCCCCTTGTCGCTCTTACTGCGGATGAGACGGCCGAATCCCTGTTTCAGCCGCACCGTTGCGGACGGAATCATATAGTGTTCGAAGCCGTTTTGGCCGCGCGCTTCGAGTGACTCGACACGGGCCTGAACCAGCGGATCCGCGGGCGATGGAAACGGCAGCCGGTCGATGATGACGCACGAGAGCTGCTCGCCGACGACGTCGATGCCCTCCCAAAACGTGCCGGTCGCAAACAACACCGCATTCGGCGTCGCGCGGAACCATTCGAGTAAATGCGTACGCGGCAGCTCGCCCTGCAGACGAACCGGAAACGAAATGCGTTCGCGCAAGAGTCCGTAGATTTCACGCAACCGCGCGTACGAGGTGAACAACACGAATGCGCGCCCGCGGCTGCGATCCAGGCACTCTTCGACCAGCGGCGCCGCGCGCCGCGCAAAATCCGGTGCCTTCGGATTGAGCGCGGGCGGGGCGACGTATAAACGCGCCTGCTTCGGGTAGTCGAACGGCGAGGGCGCGATGAGTTCTTGCGCTTCCGTTACGCCGAGGGAACGTTTGAGAAAATCGAACGCTCCGCCCTCGACGCTCGCGCGGTTCGCGATTGTGGCGCTCGTCAGGACGACGCTGGTCGTGCGCTGGAATAGGACGGCTTGCAAGAAGTCCGCGACGTCGAACGGCGCGCTGTTGACTTGATAGCGCGCGTCGTTTTCGCCGCGCTCGACCCACGCGATCGCGGTATCGGTCGGCTGCTGTGCACGGTCGATCGTCGCTTGATGCGCGAGAATCGCGCGCATAGCGAGATCGCGCCGGCGCTCGGCCTCCGCATCGTTTTGCGGACGCTTTTTGAGCGCGTCGTGCCAATTGGCATAAAGCCAGTTCTCGAGTTTGAAGAGCGAGTCACGCAGCGTTTCGAGCGCCGGCCATGCATCTTCATTCGCGTGCAGCGGATAGCGATCGCCCGGCACGCGCGCGAGCGCGGATTCCAGGCCGCGCATGCCGCCTTCGAAATCGCCATCGAAGTGGCCCGGCAGCGTATAGGAGCGATGGAGTTTGCGCAGCATGCGTCCGACCGTCGCGCGTGAAAGCGTTGCGGTAAGCGCAGCGGTAGCCCAGCGTTCGCACTGATGCGCTTCGTCCAGAATCGCAAAGTCGTACGGCGGAAGCAAACCGCCGCCCATCGCGAGATCCAAAAAGAACAGCGCGTGATTGACGACCACGATATCGGCGTACTTGGCTTCGTCGCGCTTACGGAAAAAGAAACAGTCGCGGAAATGGTCGCAAAACTCGCCGACGCAGTCGTCGGCGTCCGCATCGAGTTGCTCCCATTCATCGCCGGGCGGCGTAAACGGCAACTCGCCACGGTCGCCCGTTTCCGTTCGCTCGCCCCAGGACCAAATCTGCTGCATCGTGCGCGAGGACGCCAACAGGCGCTCGGAGCGCATGCGTTCCAGCTTCTGCTTGCACAGGTATTGGCTTCGCCCTTTGAGCAGCGTCACGCGCGCCGGAATGCCGAGCGCCTTCGTAACGAGCGGAATGTCTTTGTGGAACAGCTGTTCCTGCAGCGCTATGGTGCCGGTTGAAAGAACCACTTTCTTGCCGCTGCGCAAAGCCGGAACCAGGTACGCAAGCGATTTGCCCACGCCCGTCCCGGCTTCCACGATGGTGTGCATGCCCTCCAGAAAACCGCGCTCGATGAGCTGCGCCATCTGCACCTGCCCGGGGCGCGCTTCAAAGCCTTCCAGCGCGCGCTGGATGGGACCACCCGGTGCAAAGACGTCGTCAATGGCGTTCATCGGGAAGTTCGACCTGCGACTGGTACTCGATGCCGGTCGTGGCGTCATACGCACGCGTCATTACCGGGCGCGGCGGCGAAAAGATGAGATACGTCAGCACGAAACCGGAAACCAGACCGCCGACGTGCGCTTGCCACGAAATACCGGGCACCATGAACGTCCAGACCAAGTTGATGACGAGAATGCCCAGGTTGGAACGCACGAGATCGCGTCCCCGCTCGCCGAATTTCAAACCGATCGCGAAGAGCGCGCCGAAGATGCCGAAAATTGCGCCGCTCGCGCCCAGCGTCGCCGCGTCAGGCGGCGAAAAATACACCACCGTCAAGCTCGACACGATCAGCGACACGAAATAGACGAGCGCCATGCGGAACGGACGCAGCACGGCTTCGACAAACCGCCCGATCCAATAGAGCGAAAGCATGTTGAGCCCGATATGCCAGATGCCCGCGTGCAGAAACGCCGTCGTCACCAGGCGCCACCATTGGTGGTCCTGCAGCACGAGTGCCGGCGTCAGCACGCCGTCGCGGACCAATGCTTGACTGTTCGTCAGCGCACCCGTGTACAGCTCCCAGATGTACGCAAGGACGTTGATGACGATGAGGATGCGGGTGATCAAATCACACGTTCGCGGCGGCAACCGGCTCGCGCACGACGACCATCCGCGCGAGTTCGAGTGAGATCGCGTGTTTGCGGCTGTCGACTTCTATGGTCATCGGACCGCCGAGCGGCGCTTTCGCGTGCACGCGCACGTGCGCTCCCGGGCGTAATCCCACCTCGCCCAGATAGCGCAGCATCTCCGGCACTTCTTGGGTGACGCCTTGCACGAGCGATTCGCTGCCGATATCCAGCTGCGCGAGCGGAATGCCGCTGCGTATCGGCTCACTCAAGTCTTTCGGCGGTATCGGCAATCCGTGCGGACACACTTTCGGATCGCCCAAAATGTGGACCAGACGCTGCTCGACGTTTTCCGAGATCGCGTGCTCGAGCATGCAGGCTTCTTGCTGGACCTGATCCCACGGCATGCCGAGAACGTCCGTCAGCAAGCGTTCGGCTAAGCGATGACGGCGTAACACGCGTACGGCAACTTCCAATCCCTTGGCGGTGAGTTTCACATCGCCGCGGGCGACGTGTTCCAAATAGCCTTCCGCGGCGAGTTTTTTGAGCATCCCGGAAACGGAGGCCGGCGCGACGCCCAATTCAGAGGCAAGCCCCGACGTGGTCACGCCTGGCCCTTCACGCTCAAGGCGATAGACGGCCTCGAGATACTCCTCGGTCGACTCGGCGAAGTGGCTATGGCCCGACATGCTGGCGGTAAAGTTCGAGCCGCCGGTGCAGCGCGGCCTTCCGCTGCGGCGGCGCGAAGCTGGCATCGACCGCATTTTCCGCAAAACGCAGCATCGTCTGGAGCCCGGCCAGCCCGGCAACGTAGGCATACTCGTCCGTAATCGTCGTACAGAACAGCGCGGGATCGTCGGTATCGATCGTCACAACGCAGCCGGCGGCATCGAGATGCAGAAGCGGATGCGGCCCATCTTTCGGCGCAATGCCGGTCAGCATATTCGAACTCGGACAGACTTCGAGCGGTATTCCCCGTTGCACCAACATCGCGACCACATCGGGGTCTTCGAGCGCACGCACGCCGTGACCGACGCGTTCTGCGCCGAGCACTTCGACCGCCGCCCGGACACTCTGCGCGCCGGCAGCTTCGCCCGCATGAGCAACGGTGTGCAGCCCCTCTTTGCGCGCGAATGCGTAGACGTCTTCGAATAACTCCGGCGGATATTTTGCTTCATCGCCGCCAAGGCCGACGCCGATCACGCCCAAATCTTGTAGATCCAACGCCATGCGCACGGTTTGCATGGCACTTTCCGCGCCGAAATTTCTGGTAACGTCGGCAATGAGCTTGACCTCGAGCGTATCCTTCGCGGCATCGAACGCGTCGCGCATTGCCTGCACGCAGGCGCGGACGTCGATCCGCGGATGAAAGAACTGCCATACCGAGGGCGAGATAAAGACCTCCGCGTGCACGACGCTGTGCGTGATGGCATCCTCGACGTATTCGGCCGCGAGGCGCCCGTAATCGGCCGGCTGGGCCAAGACGCGGCTGACCGCGGCAAACGTCATCAGGAACTCTTGGAAGTCCCTGAAACGGTAGACGCTCTCGGGATCGGTGAGCGGCTCGGCCGCCGGAAGCGCGTCGTGCGCCTGGCCCCTCCGGTAAGTAAGCGCAACCCCGTGGCTGCGTGCGAGGTCTATGAAGGTGCTCGCGCGCAGGGTCCCC
>DAISWS010000130.1:5995-6705 GCA_036826275.1 Vulcanimicrobiaceae bacterium | reverse complement strand
GCGCGCCACTTCACGCGCCGCGACGCCGGTATCTTCGCATGGAATCGCGCGCGCGTTGCGCAGTCCTTGCAGAAAGCGGCTGCACTCCGCAATCGTGAGCGGATGCGCGAGCACTTCGCGCACGTCCGCAAGCGTCGCGCCGTGAACGCCCAGCAAGCGATGGTCCGTGCGGCACAGTACCTCCGCAACCGGTATCAGACCGAATTCCGCGACGAGGTCGTAGCCTTCGCGCACCGTACCGACGATCGCGTTTTCAATTGGAATGATCCCGGCACTCGCGCGCTGCGCGCTGACCGCTACCGCGACCTCGCGGTACGTGGGCATACCGAGCGTCGGCGCGTCGATCGAGCGCTCTGCGAGAAACTGATGGACGACCAGCTGCGAGAATGCGCCGTCGACCCCTTGAAATGCCGCAACCATTGCCTACTCCCGTGTGAAAATAAAAAACAAGCCCCGCCGGACGGCGAGGCTTGTTGCGACTTTTTGAACTTTCGGTTCTCGTTAGGTGCGCAAACAGCTCTCAGCCGGTCCGGCGGACGGCCAATAGGAATAATACGCATACGAGAACGAGACGTTCATTGCGGCTATCTAAGCATGCGGGCGGCCCGGTTGTCAACTGCTTGCCCGGCCCGGCGGTGCAAGCGCCGTGCATTTCCGCGCGGCAATCGCGCCTGGATGGGTATACGGTAGCCTTCCAATACGTACGTTCC
>DAISWS010000130.1:0-5985 GCA_036826275.1 Vulcanimicrobiaceae bacterium | reverse complement strand
GCATGCGGGTGCCCCGGCTGTCAACTGCTTGCCCGGCCCTGCGGTGCAAGCGCCTCACGTTCGGCGGCAGTACCGCGTGGATGGGTATACGGTAGCCTTCCAACCACGTACGTTCCGTCACCGTTGGAGGCACCACACATGTTCGATTCAGTGAAAGTCGGCCAGGCTGCAAGCGATCATATCGCACATTGCGAGCCCGGCGAATTGCAAGATCATCTTCAAACCGCCGCGTCGAATTTACAGCAAAACGGGCAAGGCGACTTGGCACAGCAAGCGACGTCGTTGATTACGCAACTGGAATCCGACCCGAGCGGGGCGAAGGACGCCGTCGTTTCGTTCATTCAAAAGAACCCGCAGGTCATCGAGCATTTTGCGCCGGGATTTGCGCAAGGGATTCTTTCGAAGGTGGGCTTGTAGCGTATGTTGCGCAGGACCCTCACGATTGCGGTCGCGCTCGTCGTTCTTGCGGCGTGCGGTCATCACTCGGACGTCACGACGCAAAGCGGCGGATCAAACACCTATTCTTCTTCGTCGGGCGGAAAAACGGTCGTCGCCGCCGGTACGGACTTCTACGGAAGACTGCAGCAACCCATCAGCACCAAGACCAGTCACGACGGCGACACGTTCACGCTGGCCCAAACGGACACGTTCTTTCATAAGAACCCCGCCCTTCACGGCGCGGTCATCGACGGACACGTAGAAAACGTGCAGGCGGCAGGCCCGATGCGCAATCCCGCGCTCACGCTCGTCTTTGACGACGTACGCATGCCGGACGGAACCAAAGCGCCCATCGACGTAAAACTCGAATCGATGAAAGCGTTCGAGCCGAAAACGCACCATTTGCGGACGCTCGGCATGATGGTCGGCGGCGCGATTGCCGGTCACGAAATTGCCAAACATACCGGCAGAAAGCACGGCGGACTCGTCGGCGCCGTCGGGGGTTATGCCCTCTCGCAAACGCTCAAGACCGACATCTCCGTGCCGGCCGGTACGGTCATCGAGGTGAAGTTCGAACAACCCGCAACCGCGCAGAGCAGTTAACGTCAACGTCGAGGCGCTATGAAAGGAGCGCCTCGACGTCTTC
The DNA here is from genome assembly GCA_036826275.1 of Vulcanimicrobiaceae bacterium. Classification (GTDB taxonomy): domain Bacteria; phylum Vulcanimicrobiota; class Vulcanimicrobiia; order Vulcanimicrobiales; family Vulcanimicrobiaceae; genus DATGJX01. The sequence goes on along the minus strand of DAISWS010000130.1, from coordinate 4,901 downwards.
CGCCTTCAGGGTCGACGCACCGGCCGCTTCGAACAACGCGCCCGCAATCTCCGCCTTGCGCGCTTGCAATTGCAGGATCTTCTCCTCGACCGTGCCTGCGGCCACGAGCTTATAGACGAAGACGGTTTTATCTTGACCGATACGATGCGCGCGGTCCGTCGCTTGCTGCTCTACGGCGGGGTTCCACCACGGGTCGAAATGGATGACGGTGTCGGCGGCCGTCAAATTCAAGCCGGTGCCCCCGGCACGCAGACTAATAAGGAAGACCGGCACCTCGCCAGCCTGAAAGCGGCGAACGGGCGTCGCCCGGTCCACGGTCGAGCCGACGAGCTCCACATAGCCGATTCCGGCACGTTCGAGCTCGGGCTTGATGAGATCGATCATGCTGGTGAACTGCGAAAACACCAGCGCATGGCGGCCTTCTTCGGCGAGTTGCTGCAGCGTCTCAATCAGCCATTCCAGTTTCGCGCTCGAATGTGCCCGCGCCGCACTGGCGAGCTTTACGAGGCGCGGATCGCAACACGCTTGCCGTAATTTGAGCAGGGCATCGAGCACGGCGATTCGGCTGCGCGCCAGGCCCAATCGCTCGATTTCGCGGCGCACTTCTTCATGCACCGCGACGCGCACGGATTCGTACAGATCGCGCTGATCTTCCGCCAGCTCCACGCGCTCGACGATCTCGACTTTCTCCGGCAGCTGCAGCGCCACGCCGCTTTTGGTGCGGCGCAGCACGAACGGCCGAATGCGGCGCGCGAGCATGTCGCGCCGCTCGGAAGAGTTCTGCTTTTCGATGGGCGTGCGGAACAGTTTGGCGAACGTCCGGTGATCGTACAGCGCGTGCGGCATGGCGAAGTTCATCAGCGACCAGAGTTCGCCCAAATGATTCTCCATAGGCGTGCCCGTCAGACACAAGCGCTGCTTTGCGCGTAGTTTCGCCGACGTTCGCGCGACTTTGGCTTGCGCGTTTTTGATCGCCTGCGCCTCGTCGAGAATCGCGACGTTCCACTCACGATCGAGGAAGATCTCATCGCGCACGAGCAGCGCATACGTCGTGATGACGACATCGCTGCCGTCGATGTGACCGTAGAGGCGCTCGCGCGCCGGCCCGTGCAGCGTCAGCACGCGCAGCGACGGCGCAAAACGGTCGATCTCGGCAAGCCAATTGGGCACGAGCGAGGTCGGAACGACCAACAGCGAAGGCGCCGCGCCGCGAAGCCGTAGCAAATGCGCGATGGCCTGAATGCTTTTGCCTAATCCCATGTCGTCGGCGAGTATCCCGCCCAGGCCGTGCTCGTACAAAAACTGCAGCCAGCAAAAGCCTTCGTACTGATAATCGCGCAGCGACGCATGCAAGTCCGCCGGAACCGGTACGTCGGTGATGCGCGCCCCGCTGCGCAGGGTCTCGGCCATGCGGCGCAACGCTTGCGCGCGCTCGTCGGCGCCGCGCAGCTCCGGCAACGTCTGCGCGATGTTGAGCGCCGCCAGCGATCCCAGCGTGAGTTTCCCGCGCTTGGAGAACTGCGGATCTTCGTGCAGTTCCACGAGCGTCTCCAGCACCCGGCGAATGCGTTCCATCGGAAGCACGACGACGCGCCCGTCGACGTTTGCATATGCGACCTCGCCCTGGGGCAAATCGCCGCCGCGCATCCCGCGCAAGACGTCCACCACGACCGGCAGCAGCGGCACGCGCTTTCCGTCTATCTCGACGCCGAGATCCAAATCGAACCAATCGCCCGCGCGCGATTCCAGCTGCGCGTCCCATTCGACCGTGTCGATGCTGAGATCGAGGAACAGGTCGTACAAGCTCTCGTCGATCTCGACGTCCCAGCCGCTGCGCTCCAGTTTCGGAACGCCTTCGTGGCGGAAACGCGCCCAGCTCAGCGGCGCCGCGCCGTTGTGCGGCAGACCGGCCGCACGCAACTCGTGCTGCTCTTCGGCTGAAGCGCCGTTTACGTCGGCGGCGCCAATGGGAACGCGGACGAGCTTGGGCTGCTCGCCTTTATGTTTCCCGAAGTCGTAGCGTTCTTCGACGCGCGCGTACAGCTTGAGATGCGGCAAGCCGTAAGACTACGACGCGCACCCAACGGAATCCGGCGGACCCCTTAATCCGGCTCGTTCAAAGACGCAACGTCCGCCAGGTCCTGCGGCCGCCCGGCTGCAGACTTATTGCGTATCAAGTCGGCTCGCCCGATGTAATTTGCCGGTTCGTCACCATAGCTCGAGACGACACGGTTTCTCCAGGCCTGCTCGAACGGCACCGCGTCGATGGTGGTAATGATGTCGATTTGGTTTGGTGCCCGGCCCATGATGAAAAACGTACCCGGCCGCGTCAGGTCCTGCTCTACTAAACCGTCCAGCGGCGCTCCGAATACGCGCAATGCTTCCCATACGCGATGGGCATTCGCAGGGTCGGTGCCGATAAAGATATCGACGTCCTTGGTAGCGCGAACTCTGCCGTGAAATGCCAGCGCGTAACCGCCGACCAACAGATATTCAGCGCCTGCGGCGTTCAAGGCGCGCAACAGATCGATCAAGTCGGCGTTGCGTTCCACCTTGGCCTCCAATCGACAAAAGATCCCACGTTAGCGCCCAAATCGCTTCCACCCGCTCAACGGGCGACATGGCCCGATCGAGCGCATCGTGCTGCGCGCGTGCTTCATCCTTCGTGCGGGCCACGAAAACGGACATCGACGTGCGCCGCTCGGCGGCGCGCTGCTCGAACGTGCTCACAGAATAAGTGTGCGCCCAAACAGGCGCCGCGTCCTCCGAATCGAACGCCAAAGCCATGAAACGCTCGCTGCTTGCCGCGCTTTCCGCCGCGGCGCTCTTCCTCGTTGCAAGCGCCGGTGCCCGCGCCGCGCAGCCGTACGACGCGTTCACCGCCGGAGCGCAAGGCAAACACGGCCTCTTCACCATCTGGCAGAAAGACGGCGGCACGTATTTGGAGATCGCGCCCGCGCAGCTCGACACGGACTTTTTGGAGACGATCGCGCCAGGCAACGGCATCGGCCAAGCGCCGGTGTGGTGGGGCGACACCGATTATCTGCCCACGCAGATCCTGCGTTTCGAACGGCGCGGCAACGACGTCGTCATGATTTGGCGCAACTGGTACGCGCACGCCGGTTCGAACGCCGCCGCGCAACTGGCCGACGAATCGAACTTCCCGGACTCCGTCGTCGGCATCGGCAAAATCGTCGCGGAGAACGCGGCGAACGGCGATCTCGTCTTCGACCTCTCCTCGCTGCTGAGCGATAATCTCGACCTGCGCAACATCATCGACGGCGCGGTGCCGCCCGGCAAAGGCTACCGGCTCGATCCGTCGCTCTCGTACGTCGACTCCGTCAAAGCGTTTCCGGAGAACGACCTCATCAACGTCGCGCAAACCTGGACCACCGACGACAAACACGTCATCGACACGGCGCCGGACGCGCGGCGCATTCTGATGCACGTCGTCTATAACTTCGTCCAGATGCCGCACGACGGCTACCGCCCGCGCCTGATGGACGACCGCGTCGGCTTGTATGACGACATCTACCTGGACTTCTCCAACGACACGCGCAGCGTGCGCCAACTGCCGTACATCTCGCGCTGGTACTTCGATCCGGCCGATCCCGGCCGCCCGTCCAAAGCGCAGCATCCGATGGTGATCTATCTCAGCAACACCATCCCGCCGCAATACCGTGGCGCCGTGCGCGACGCCGTGCTCGAGTGGAACAAAGCCTTCGAGCGCATCGGCATTCTCGACGCGCTGCAAGTGCGCGATCAGCCCGACGATCCGCACTGGGATCCCGACGACGTGCGCTACAGCGTCATCCGCTGGATCAACGAAACGCGTCCGAGCTTCGGTGCAAGCTCGCAAACGCTCTTCAATCCGCTCACCGGCGAAGAATTCCGCACCGGCGTCCTGGTTTCTGCGGTCGAGGGTTCGTCGCCGCGCCTGACGTGGAAGTACCTGGTGGATCCCGTCCGCTATGGCCGCACGACCGATCCGATGCCCGCGAAATTCTTGCACGACAAACTTTTCTCGACGGTGCTGCACGAGATGGGTCATAACTTGGGCATGCAGCACAATTTTATCGGGCACGAAGCGTATACCGCCGCCCAGTTGCAGAGCATGGCGTTCACGCAGGCGCACGGCATCACGTCGAGCGCCATGGAATACGCGCCGCTCAATCTGTGGCCGCGCCCGTACAAACAGGGCGAGTTTTATCAGACCACGCTCGGCCCGTACGATTATTACGCGATAAAGTGGGGCTACGCGAACATTCCCGGCGCGCAAACGCCGGAGCAAGAAGTGCCGACGCTGCGGCGCTGGGCGCAGGCCTGGTCGAATCCGTGGACGCGCTACGCATCCGACGAAGACGTCGATTACCGCAGCGGACACGCGGCCGACCCACGCGTGGAAACCGGCATGCTCACGAACGACCCGCTCGCATGGTGCGCCGTGCAGATGCGCATGTACCGCAATCTGCTCGGCTCGATCAGCAAGTATTGGCCCGCCGGCGGAGATGCGTACCAGCAAGAGCGCGACGTATTCGCGCAAATGGTCGGCGGCTACAACCGCTGCGCGACGACCTCCGCACATTACCTGGGCGGTCAGTACCTCTCGTGGGCGCACGCCGGCGATCCGCACGCGCAACCGCCGATCCGCCCGGTCGACTTGCAGACGGAGCGCCGCGCGATGTCGATGCTCGATACGGCATTGTTCAATCCGGACGCGCTGACCATCCCGGCGGCAACACTGCAGCGTCTGCGCTATTCCGAATGGTCCGGCTACAGCTATACGAGCTGGGAAGGCTACGGCAACCTGCCGCAGTGGGCGTACGATCCGCCCGCCCGTCACGATTATCCGTTCGTCGAGCAGATGAACGGCGCGCAGATGAACGTCGTGAACTATGTGT
>DAISWS010000129.1:0-6733 GCA_036826275.1 Vulcanimicrobiaceae bacterium | reverse complement strand
TCGATCGTCATGGGGCTCTTCGGCATGCTGCTTTTCGTGGACTTGTTCCACTGGCATTTCTCGGCGATCGGCGGCGCGCTTACCCTGACGCTCCTAAATTTGCCCGCGCTCATGCGCGTGACGCAACAAGCGCTGCAGACCGTACCCGTGACGTATCGCGAAGGCTCGATGGCGCTCGGTGCGACGAAGTGGCAGACGATTCGCCGTGTGGTCTTACCGAGCTCCATCGCGCCGCTCACGACCGGCGTTGTGCTGATCGCAGGCCGTATCTTCGGAGAAACGGCCGCCCTGATCTTTACGGCCGGAACCAGCGTGTCGGTCGGGCGCTCCGCGTACGACTTGGGACTTTTCCATCAGGCGGAGACGCTCTCGGTGCACCTTTGGTACACCCATTCCGAGGCGCTGATCCCCGACGTGACGAAGGTCGGCAACGGTTCCGCGCTGGTTTTGCTGGTAATGGTGCTGGCGTTCAACGTCTCGGCGCGGTTACTAGGGCGTGTGCTCAGCAGACGACTTACGGGAAAATGACACTGATTATGCAGGGTCCGGACGTCATGACGCCAGTGGAAGCCGACGCGGAAATAAAACTTTGCGTCGACGATCTCAGCGTGTATTACGGCAGTTTTCAAGCGATAAAGCACGCCTCGCTTGCGGTGCCGGAAAACTGCGTCATGGCGCTTATCGGCCCGTCCGGGTGCGGCAAGTCGACGTTCATCCGCGCACTGAACCGCATGCACGACCTCGCGCCCGACGTGCGCGTTGAGGGAACCGTGACCCTCGACGGTGAGAACATTTACGCGAAGGACGTCGACCCGGTCACGATCCGGCATCGCATCGGCATGGTGTTTCAACGGCCCAACCCGTTTCCGAAATCGATTTTCGAGAATGCGGTGTACGGCCCGCGAATCCACGGAGTGCGAAACCGCAAGCGGCTCATGGATATCGCCGAGCGCAGCCTGCGCCACGCCGCGCTGTGGGACGAAGTCAAAGACCGCCTCGACAAATCGGCGCTCGACCTTTCCGGCGGCCAGCAGCAGCGCCTCTGCATCGCGCGCGTGCTCGCGGTCGAACCCGAGGTGATTCTCATGGACGAGCCGGCGTCAGCTTTGGACCCAATTGCGACCAGTAAAATCGAAGATCTCATCGGAGATCTCAAAAAAGACTACACGGTGGTCATCGTGACGCACTCCATGCAGCAGGCCGCCCGCATCTCCGATTACACCGCATTTTTCTTGATGGGCGAGCTCGTTGAAATCGGCCACACGCGCGATATTTTCTTCAAGCCGCGCGACAAGCGCACCGAAGATTACATCACCGGCCGTTACGGATAATTGCTTGCTTAATGCGGCCATAAATCATCGTTAACGATGCCCCGGTACAATGAGCACCATGCATAAACACCTCGTGCGCGCCGCATTTGCCGGCGCGGCCTTCGCGCTGTGCGGTATGGGGATCGCATCGGCCGCAACGCCTGCGCCGAAGGCAACGGCTACCCCGGCCCCCTTTTCGTACAGCGGGTACGTGCGCGCGTACTATTTTACCCGAACGAACTTCCCGCAGTTCACGAAGACGCAGAACCAAGCCAGTGAGAATCAGGCGATAAACCTGCACGCCGGTTACGATATCGGCGGCGGCCTTTCGGTTGCGGGTACGTACCTTTATGCCAACCCGTTCAACAACTGCGAAAATCCGGCGGCGCATGCAAACAAGTTGAGCCCGTGTTATAAAAGCCGCACGTTCGGCGCGGCGGGCGGCACGAATCCCGACGATACGCTTCCGGGATACCAGTTGAGCACGCTGTACGAGGCGTATCTGCAGTACAAAGACGCGAATGCGTTCGTTCGGCTGGGCGATCAAGTGATCAACACGCCGTGGGCGAACGCATCGGATTCACGCCTCAAGCCGGTCGCCTTTCGCGGCGGAGATTTCAGTTTTAAACTCGACAAAAGCTGGACGCTCGAAGCGATGTACATGAACCGCTGGGAAGATCGCGTTCAATCGGACTTCGTAAACAGCACGCTCATAACGCAGAACGGCGCTTATCCGGACTCCGGCGGTGTCGGCAACACCGGGATTGCCTCGGGGAGCGTTTTGACCAACAGCGGTTTCTATTACGGCCGCGCGGGCTATGCGAGTGGGCCGTTGACGGCGAATCTCCATTACTACCGTTTCGATCAAATTGCCGATGCGGCTTGGGCGGACGCCAAATACTCATGGAAAGCGTACGGCAAACCGTTCATCGCGCTGCAGGGCGGAACCGAAGCAAACACCGGCGCGTCGCAAGCCGGAAAAATCGACAGTCAGGTGTTCGGCATCCAAGCCGGTTACTCGCCGTGGAACAACGTCGATCTCACGGTCGGCGCGGACGTTATCCCGGTCAAGAGCGACACGATCACCCTGCCGCTGACGGCGTCATGCGGATCCAATCATCTCATCAAGGGTACGCTGCTGTATTTCTTACCTGCGAGCGGCACGCCGAACTGCGTTCCGTCCGCGGGCAACGCAGGCATCGCCGGTGCGGCAGCAACCGTGTACTACGGCGGCTGGGCCAGCCCGTACACGGATTCCTACGCGACCGATCAACTCTTCGACACGAGCATCAGCCAAGGCATGGTGGATCGCCGCAGTCCCGGCTCCGGCGTCAAGATTGCCGGGACGTTCTATAGCGATCAAAAACGCTTGCGGCTGATCGTTAGTCATGCATGGTACGTGTACGGTAACGCCACAGTCGGCATTTCCCCGACGCAAGAAACGAACGTCGACGGAACATACTTCTTCAGCAAAGTCGGCAAAGGCCCGTATCACGGCTTGTCGCTGCGCCACCGGTACGCCGAACGCGTTCAAGCGTTCACCGGTGCATTCGGCGGTCTTCCCGACTTCAAATACAATCGCACGCAACTCGAGTACGACTTCTAAAACCGAAGAGGAGCTCACGATGAAACGCATCATTTTGGCGAGCGCGCTCGCCCTTGCTACCGCATTGCCTCTTGGGGCGCTTGCGGACACGGAAATCACGGCAGTCGGCTCGACCGCATTGCTTCCGCTCGTCAAGCAATCCGCAGCGGACTACTCGACGCACCACCCCGACGTCAAGATCGAAGTTTCGGGCGGCGGTTCGTTCGTCGGCATCGCACAGGCGTCTTCCGGCGCCGCCGATATGGGCGACTCGGACGTCGTGGCGCCCGGCAACTCCGGGCTCGTCGATCACAAGGTTGCCGTCGTCGTGTTCGCCGTAGCCGCGAATCCGTCTGCCGGCGTTACGAACCTCACCTCAAAGCAAATCCGCGGCATCTTCTCGGGCCGCATTACCAATTGGAAAGACGTCGGCGGTAAAGACCAGCAGATCGTCGTAATAAACCGTCCTCGCACGTCGGGTACGCGCGCGGTCTTCAAATCGACGATCATGGGCCTCTCGCAGCTCACGGAAAACGGCCTCACCGAGGACAGCTCCGGCGCGGTCACGACAATGGTCGCCACAACGCCCGGAGCGGTGACGTACGTATCGCTGAGCTATACGAGAGACAAGCCCGTCACCGTGCTCAAGATCAACGGCGTCGCTCCTGCCGCCCGGAACGTACGCACGGGAAAGTATCCGATCTGGTCGTACGAGCACATCTTCACCAAAGGTAAAGCCCGCCGCGATGTGCAGGCGTTCATCGACTACATCGCGAGCAATAAGGACGTGCTCGAGAAGCTGGGTTACATCGTCGTATCGAGCATGAAAGTACACGAGAACGATCGGTGACCTCAGTGGTGAAGCCGTTTATACTTTTCGTCTGTAAGCACAACACCGGCCGCAGCCAAATGGCGGAAGCGTATCTACGCCACTTTGCCGGGAATCGGGTGGAGGTAGCGTCCGCCGGTACCACAGCGGCGGGCCATCCCGATCTCGGCGTGGTGTCCGCTATGGCGGAAGACGGCATCGACATCTCGCAAGCGCGCCCGAAGCTCCTTGATGAAACGGCCGCAGCACGCGCGGATCGGATCATTACGATGGGCTGCGACGTGCAAGGCGTTTCACGAATTGACGACGACTGGGCTCTGGCCGATCCGAAGGGCCAGGACGCGCAGAAAGTTCGTGAAATCCGCGACCTTATCAAAGCCAAGGCGCAGAGACTTGCGGAGTCTTTGATGGCCGAATGAGCGGAGCAGACCCGTCGCGAATAGACGGGGCCGTCATGCTTCCCAAGACTATGCGCTCGCTGCGTAAGATGAAGCCCGAAGCGGGATTCGTCCTGCAGGAAATCCCTGTGCCGGAACTCGGGCCGTCCGACGTGCTCATTCACGTCGAGAAGGCCGGCGTATGCGGCACCGATGCTCACATCTACTCGTGGGACAAGTGGGCGCAAAACCGCGTTCATCCCCCGCTGACCATCGGCCATGAATTCATGGGCACCGTGGCGGCGGTTGGACCCGCGGTGCGCATGGTGAACGTGGGCGATCGCGTTTCGGCAGAAGGGCACATTGCCGACGGCACGTGTTTTTTGTGCCGCACCGGTCAAGCGCATATTTGCGAAAAAGTGAAAATCATCGGCGTCGACACCGAAGGTGCGTTCGCCGATTACATCGCGATGCCCGAAGTGAACGTGTGGCCGCTCGATCCCGCGATTCCCGACGAGTTTGCGGCGATTTTCGATCCGCTCGGCAATGCCGTGCATACCGTCATGGCGGCCGGCGTGAGCGTGAAGTCGGTCGTGATCACCGGCGTCGGCTCCATCGGCCTGATGGCGATTCCGGTTGCGCGCGCCGCAGGCGCATCGGCCGTGTATGCTATCGACGTGAACCCGGCGAAGTTGCAACTCGCCAAAGCGCTCGGCGCTGACGAGACCTTTTCAGCCACGGATCCGAAACTCGTCAGTGAAATTATGAAACGTACGAACGGCGACGGCGTGGACGTGTTGCTCGAGATGTCGGGCAGCGGCCAGGCGATCGACAACGGCTTGCGCATGGTGCGCAACGGCGGGACGGCAGCGTTGCTTGGAATCCCCAGCGATAACGTGAACATCAATCTCGCCGAACGCATCATCTTCAAGGGCCTGACCGTGCTCGGCATCAACGGGCGGCGCATGTTCGAAACCTGGTATGAAACGCAGGCGCTGGTGCGCAGCGGCCGCGTCGATTTACGGCCGATCATCACGCACGTGCTGCCGTTCGAGCAGTTCGATCGCGCCTTCGAACTCATGCACAGCGGAGAAGCCGCCAAAATCGTTTTAGACCTCAAGGGAGATCTCGCCAAGTGAACGCGACGTTCGAGCAAAAACTGCAAGCGGACCTGGACAAACTCAAAGCCGCGGGGACGTATAAGACTTTGCGTCATCTGACGACGCCGATGGCACCCGAAGTGCACATGGAAGAGGCCGGCGACGTCATCGTGCTCTCGAGCAACAACTATTTGGGCCTCTCGGACGAGCCGGCGGTAATCGATGCGGGCAAACGCGGGCTGGATAAATACGGCGCCGGGACCGCGTCGGTGCGCTTTATCTGCGGCACGTTCGACGTTCACCGCGACCTGGAGGAGCGCATCGCGCAATTCCTTCGCACGGAAGCTTCGCTGACGTACGTGTCCTGCTGGAATGCGAATACCGGGCTGCTCCCCGCGATTTGCGAGGAAGGCTCGGTACTGCTTTCGGACGAGCTCAATCACGCATCGATCATCGACGGATCGCGCCTGGCGAGCAAAGCCAAGCGCGACCGTTACAAGCATAGCGACATGGCGGACTTGGAAGAGAAACTCAAGGCCGCCCAGGGCTCCTGGCCTATCGTCATCGTCACGGACGGCGTCTTTTCGATGGAAGGCAGCATCGCGAAGCTGCCGCAGATTGTCGAGCTCGCCAAGAAGTACAATGCGGTGACCGTCGTGGATGATTCACACGGTACGGGCGTCATGGGCAAAACCGGCCGCGGAACGATCGAGCATTTCGGCCTGGACGGCCAGATCGACATCATCACCGGCACGCTCGGCAAAGCGCTCGGCGGAGCCGCCGGCGGTTTCGTCGCGGGCAGCAAGGCGCTCATCGATACGCTGACGCAGAAATCGCGTCCGCAACTTTTTTCGAACGCGCTGCCGGCGACCGTTGCATGTAGTGCACTCGCAGCGATTGAGTATCTGGATGCGCATCCCGAGCTGGCGCAGCGTCTGCGCGAGAACACGGAATACTTCCGCAACGAACTCACGCGGTTGGGCTTCAAACCGCTCGAAGGCGAGAGCGCGATTATTCCGATCATCGTCGGCGACACGGCGTTCGCGATTGCGATGAGCGATCAGTTGTTGAAGAAGGGCGTGTTCGTCACGGGCTTCGGCTTCCCGGTCGTTCCGGAAGGTACGGCGCGCATTCGCGTGCAGATCAGTGCGAAACTGACGAAGGACGAGATGGATCGCGCGCTGGCGGCATTCGAATCCGTCGGCAAAGAGGTCGGGCTGCTCAAGCACGAGTGAGAGCCTTCGTCTTCGCTGCCCTCTGCGCGGCGGCGTTTACCTTGCCCTGTTTTGCTGCAAGTCAAACCGGGCGTTGGACGCAATTCCGCGGACATGCGGACAACAACGCCGTCGTCGACGGCAACTTACGCGTTCAATGGGAAGTCCCGACCGATGGACGTATTTCGGCAAGCCCCACGTTTGCGCACGGCACGCTGTTCGTCGGTACGAATTCCGGCACGTTGTACGCGATTAATATACGCAGTGGACAAATTCTCTGGAAACAGCATGTTTCCAATGCGCTGATGAGTGCGCCGC
>DAISWS010000128.1:0-7088 GCA_036826275.1 Vulcanimicrobiaceae bacterium | reverse complement strand
ACGGCGGGCTGGCGCGTCGCGCTCACGGCAACCGCGTGGGCGATCGGCGTGCTCGTCGTCATCACGGGCCTGCTCGGGCCGGCGCTCATCCGGTGGGTACCGCTCGACGATCTGAAGATCGGCATCGGCATTTTTTTGACGCTCTTCGGCTATACGTGGCTGCGTAAAGCGATTTGGCGATATTCGGGACGAAAGGCGATGCGTGACGAGCAAGCGGCGTTCGATGCCGGCATCAACGACCTCAAAACGCACGAACGCCGCTACGCCTTCGCGACGGCCTTCAACGGTGTACTGCTCGAAGGGCTCGAGGTCGCCGTCATCGTCATCACGTTTTCCGCCGCGCGCGCGGGCACGTTCCTGTGGGCGGCCGCCGGCGCCCTGCTTGCGGGCGTCATCGTTGCGGGCGGCGCCGCGTTGCTTCGCCGGCCGTTCTCGCGCGTACCGGAGAATGCGATGGGATTTATCGTCGGCATCATGCTGCTCTCGTTCGGAACGTTTTGGAGCGGCGAAGGCATCGGCTTGCACTGGTGGCAAGGTGAAGCGACGCTGCTCTGGATCGTGGGCTTCTATCTCGCGTGCGCGCTCGTGCTCATCGCCGCATGGAAACGGCCGGTGGTGCGCACGTGAAGCGCGCGTATAAATTTATCGCGGGCAACTCACGCATAACGCCGCTCGGCATTGCTGCGGCAGCCGGCGTTGCGCTCGGTTTGCGCGCAAGCCTTGGCTGGTGGGCCGCCCCTGTGTATCTCGGGATATTGCTCGTAACGCTGGCGCTGGCCACGTTCGAACCGGTGCAATAAGTGCGTCATGATTGAAGAGCCGCCTCGTCCAGGACTAACGACATCCGCACGCGTCGTGGCGTACGACGGCGATGCGGCGCGCGAGATCGTCGACGATCTTGCAACGGAAGAGCCGCTCGAAATTCGTTTGCTCGCGGGTTCGGAGACGCAGAGCGTCGCGGTTACGATGCGAACGCCCGGCAACGACTTCGAGCTCGCCGCCGGATTCCTGTACAGCGAGGGGGTGGTTCGCGAAGCGCGCGAGATCGCCGGCATCTCGTACTGCATCGACCCGCAGATCGACGCGCAGCAGCGCTACAACATCGTTAACGTGCAATTGACCGCAGCGGGCGCGCCGCCGCTCGAACGTCTCGAACGGCATTTCACGATGAATAGCGCCTGCGGCGTCTGCGGAAAAGCAACGATAGACGCGCTCGCAACGCGCGCGCGCCGCGTCGAAGATCCCGTTCGCGTGCCGCTTTCGTTCATCTCGCAACTTCCCGAAAAGATGCGCGCGGCTCAGCGCGTGTTCGCGTCGACCGGCGGGTTGCATGCCGCCGCGCTCTTCGACGAAGCGGGAAAGGTGCTCGTGCTGCGAGAGGACGTCGGCCGGCACAATGCGCTCGATAAAATCGTCGGGTGGGCGCTGCTCGGAGGACGCCTCCCGCTGCGCGGCTGCGTGTTGCTCGTGAGCGGACGCGCGAGTTACGAACTGCTGCAGAAAAGCATCCTTGCGGGCATTCCGATCGTGTGCGCCGTCTCTGCGCCGAGCAGCCTGGCGGTGGATCTCGCAAGCCGGTTCGGCGTCACGCTCGCCGGTTTCGTCCGCGGATCGCGCGCGAACGTCTACGCCGGCGCGGAGCGTATCGCCGGCCGCGAATCCTGATCCCGCAAAAACGTCCGTAGCAGATCGTTGAACCGTTGGGGCGCGTCGGCGTTGGTGACGTGGCCCGCGCCCTCCACAATCTCCAGCCGCGCGTCCGGAATTGCGCCCGCGATTTCACGGGAAAATGACGGCGGCGCAACAGTATCGCGCTCGCCGCACACGACAAGTGCCGGAACGGCGATGCGTTCGAGCACGTCGCGATAGTCGCCGGTCCACGTCGCATGCGTGGCGGCGATGTACGACGGAACGGTTTTACAGGCCATCTGCTCGATCGTTTCGTCGGTGCGCTTGCCGGGCGGCATGCCGAGCTTCTTTGCACGCTCGTGCGCGAAGCGCTCCATCGTTCCGGCCACTTCGACGGCGGCAATCACCGACTGCACGTACGCGGCTGCATCCGGATACCACGCGAAGCTCCCGACGAGCGTGAGCGAACGCAGACGCTGCGGCACGCGCTTCCACAGTTCGAATCCGACGACGCCGCCCAAACTGCAACCGACGAAATGAAAATGCTGCGCCCCGGCGGCATCCGCAACGGTCAACACGTCGTCGACGTATCCCTCGCGCGTTATTGCGTGCGGCGGTGGTTCCGGCTTGGGCACGCCGTTGCCGCGCAGTTCGACGGCAAAACAGCGGTACGCGTCCGCAAGCGCATCGAGCTGATAATCCCAAATGGACGCGGTCGAGCCGACGCCGTGCACGAACAGCACCGCATCTCCTTGCGATCCGCCGACGCGGGCGGTTGCGATGGTACTCAAGCGGCACGCTCGCGTTTGCGGCGCACGAACGCGAGCACGCCGTCGAGCGGCTGCGTGTTGAGGACGTCGCCCGGCGTAAGGCCCGCGCGCCGCGCTTGGCTGACCGCAAGTTCGACGTTCACCAGTTGCGCCGTGTCGTGCGCGTCGCTGTCGACGGTAAAGGTTACGCCGAACGTTTTCGCGCGAGCGGCAAGCGCCCACGGCAGATCGAGCCGCCCGGCTTGCCCGTCGATCTCGAGTGCGGTACCCGTGCGTGCAGCGGCGGCGAAGACCGCGTCGTAGTCGAACTCGTAGCCGGGGAATCCGTCGAGCATTCGTCCCGTCGGGTGGCCGATGACGTTCACGTATGGATGCTCGCAGGCGCGTATGAGCCGCCTCGTCATCTCGTCGCGCGAAATGTTGAACGCCGAGTGCACGCTGGCAACGACGATGTCGAGCTCCGCGAGCACGTCATCGCCGTAATCGAGTGACCCGTCCGCAAGAATGTCGACCTCGCTGCTGCACAGCGTGCGGATGTTGAAGCGGTCGCCGAGCGCGCGTACGCGTTCGCGCTGCGCGCGCAACTCCTGGACGGTGACGCCGTACGTTGCTCCGCGCCCGACGGAATGGTCGGAGATCGAATGATACTCGTATCCGCGCGCTGCCGCGGCGGCGATCATTTCCTCGAGCGTTTGATTGCCGTCGCTGAACGTGCAGTGCATGTGAAAGTCGCCCCGTACGTCCGCCGGGTCGATGAGCGCCGGCAGTTCACCGCGCAGCGCGAGTTCGATCTCCCCCATGCCGCTGCGCAGTTCCGGCGGCACGTACTGCATGCCCAAGTGCTCGTATACCGCCGCTTCTTCCGGCGCGGTGAATACGTCGCCCGTTTCCAAGTTGAGCACGCCGTTTTCGCTCACGCGCAAACTTTTGCGCAAGGCGTGTTCGCGCACCTGAATGTTGTGTTCGCGGCTGCCGGTAAAATGCTGCAGCAAATTGCCGTACAGGTGATCCGGGAGCACCCGCAGATCGATCTGCAAACCGTCTTCGAGCCAGATGCTCGCTTTGGTGGGGCCTTCGGCGAGCACGGCGCGCGCGCGCTCCCACTGCACGAAACGCTCGATGACGGCGGCGGCGTGGTCCGACGTGCAGACGATGTCGACGTCGCCCACGGCCGGTTCGGCGCGGCGCAAGCTGCCGGCGTAGGTAAGGCGGTGCAGCGGCGGTCCGCCGCGCAAAAACGCCATGATCTCGCGCGCCACGCCCAGCGCTTTGCCCAGAGGCGTGCGCCGCTGCCGCCCGCGATAGGCCAAGATGCCGCGGCGCATATTTTCGATCGTCTTTTTGCCCATGCGCGGCGCCGCGTCCAGCACGCCGGAATCGATCGCTTTTTCCAAATCCGCCAGCGAGCCGATACCGTAGCTCTCGAAGAGCGTTGCCGCCGTCTTGATGCCGATACCGGGTACCCCGAGGACCTCGAAGATCGTCGCCGGATAACGCTGCTGCAGCGTTTCGAGCTGCTCGCAGGTCCCGGTGCGCAGCAGCTCGTCGATGGTTGCGGCGAGCGATTTTCCGATGCCGGGGAGGCTCGTCAGCTCTCCGGCGGCGGCGAGATCGCCGAGCGGGGGCGCATTCTCAACCGCCGACGCGGCGCGTTCGTACGCGGTAAACTTGTAAAACGTCTCTCCCGCCAGCTCCATGAGCGTGCGGATGCGCGTGAGCGCCTGAGCGACCTCGGTATTGGAGAGCACGACGGTAATTTCGTTTTAAAGGCGCTGCGGCCTAGCATGGAAGCCGCCCTGCCGTGTCCTATACACGTGGGAACGTGGCAAAAGCGAGGCTGCGGCCGGAGATATTCAATCTTCCGGTCGAAAAAATGCGCGAGGGGTATTACTCGGATACCTACTTCAACCGTACGCGCCAAATTCTCGAACGCGACGGGCATCATCCGGTCGTACGCATGCAAGTCTTCCAACGCGGCGACGCCGTGCTGTGCGGAATCGACGAAGCGCTGGCGATTCTCCGCTTGTGCTCCGGCCGGCGCTTGGCCGGCGGGACATGGGAAGATGGCTGGAGCCGCCTAAACGTAAAAGCGCTGCATGACGGCGATCGCATCGAGCCGTACGAAACTGTTCTGACCATCGAAGGCGACTACGGGCTCTTTGCGCATCTCGAAACGTGCTACCTCGGCGTGCTTTCGCGCCGCACGCGCATCGCTACGAATGCGCGGGATATCGTCGGTGCGGCAGGCGGGAAACAAGTCCTATTCTTTCCCGCGCGTTTCGACCACCATCTCGTGCAGACGGGCGACGGATATGCAGCCTATATATCCGGTGCGCTCGGCGTTTCGACCGATGCAAACGCGGAGTGGTGGGGCGCGCGCGGCATGGGAACGGTTCCCCATGCGCTCATCGCGGCGTACGGCGGCGATACCGTGCTTGCAACGCAGAAGTTCGCCGAGTATGCGGACGAAGACGTGAACGTTATCTCGCTCGTCGATTTCGACAACGATTGCGTCGCCACCAGTCTTGCGGTTGCGCGGGCGCTCGGCAGCCGGTTGTGGGGAGTACGCGTGGACACGTCCGGAACGCTGGTCGACAAGTCGATCTGGAATATGATGGGCACGTTCAAACCGACGGGCGTGATTCCGCAGCTGGTGTTCAACGTGCGGCGCGCGTTGGATGCCGAAGGGTTCACGCACGTCAAGATCGTCGTGAGCGGGGGTTTCAACCCCGAGAAGATCCGTCAGTTCGAACGCGATCGCGTTCCGGTCGACGCCTATGCGGTCGGCAGCGCGTTCTTCAGCGGCACGGGAACGTACGACTTCACCGCCGACATCGTCTCGAAGTTCGAAGACGGCGCGTGGCACGAGTGTCACAAAGTCGGTCGTCCGGAACACCCGAATCCCGGTTTGGAAGCCGTTTTGTAACGTGGCACTGCTGGAAATGCGTGAAGCGGCGTACGCTCGCCACGGGCACCGCCCCGTGCCGCCGATCACGCTTACGCTCGGCGAAGGAGACTCGCTCGCTTATGCGTGCGGCGATGAGAATGCCGCTTCCACAATCGCGCTTATGGCGGCCGGCCTGGCAAAGCCGACGAGCGGCCGCGTCTATATCGCCGCATTCGATCCGCGCATTCAGCCGGTGCAGGTCAAACGCATCGCCGGCTACGTGCCGCACGAAGCGGTGCCGCACGATTTTCCGTCGTTCACGAAATACATCGAATTCCGCGCGACGTTGTGGGGTTTGCCTCGGGCGCAAAGCGTCGTTCGGGCGCGCGCGCTGCTCGCCCAGCTGGACGGCGTGCACGAGGCTTTCGCGTATCCGTTGGCCGGCGCGCTGCTCTCGGGACCGCGGCTGCTCGTGCTCGATCGTCCGCAAGCCGCGTATGCGTCACAAATTCTGCTTGCGGCGCGCGGCTGCGCGATTTTTTCCACGCATGTCACCCAACGCGAAGCGGACCGGTTTGCCGGCGCAGCGGTGCCCGTATGATGCGCGGCGCTGCGACGTTCGCGATCGTGCGGACGCGGTTGATGCAGGGCCGCCGCATGTTGATTCTCGCAGCGGCGGCATGCGCGCTGCTCGCATATCTGCAGCGCTACGACGACGATGCAGCGCGCCTTGCGGGATGCTTGGTGTTCGGGACGCTCGCGGGCATCGCCATCGCACTGCTGCAACGCGGGTCGGGGTATTTTCGCGAACTGGAACTATGCGAGCAAAGCGCGCCGCTGTACGGACGGGAGCTTGCGCGTGCAACCGCTCTCGTCCCGTGCATCATCGTGACGATTGCGCTCGCCGCCTATTGGGCTGTCAGCAGCGCGTATTCGCTGCCGGACCTGCGCGCGCTAGCCCTGACCGCATTTGCCGTTTACGCCGGAACGCTTGTCGCGCTCTGTGCGGGCGTGCGAACCGGTGCGGCGCGCGTTTTGTACGTCGGGATGGCGTGCTGCGTGCCGGCGCTTGCGTTCGCTCTGACGTTTGTGGGACGAGCGGCCTTGCCGCTCGTTATCTGCGGCGCGATCGGCTTTATCGCGCTTCGCCAGTATGGTGAGGCCCTGGCGCGTTACGACCCCGTGTAAGCAAGGCCGTGCAACGTGACATGCGGCCGGCACGCGGGTAATCAGCCCGCATGCAAAGCGAAACGAACCTGCTTCCTCTGCGTGGATCGAGCGTTCACGAAATCGTCGAAAACGATCACGAAACGATCAAAGGGCTTCTGAATAGCTTGACACATTCGGCTGCGCGCGAAGATCGCATGCAGACGCTCGAACAACTCAAGGGCGCACTTACGATCCACAATGCGATGGAAGAGAACTTGATCTATCCGGCGCTCGCCAAAGTCGCCGGTCACAATTTTGAAACGATGAAACTCTACAACGAAACCGCCTCGGCGGATATGCTCGTTTTCGAAATCGATACGATACTCAAAGAAGGCGACGAAACGAAATTTGCGGAGAAGGCCGAGAAATTGCAGGCCGCCGTCTTCAAGCATATCGAGGCCGAGGAAGAGAAGGCTATGCCGCATCTGCAGAAAGGTTCCGATTCGGCGGAGTCCCAGATGTTGTTGCAGTCCGTCCGGGAGTTCCGCGGCGCGATACAGTTCATGCCGAAGAACGTGGCCGCGGCCCACGCATAAAGAAGAGGCGCCGTTTACTGGGGCTCTTTTCTCATTTCCTCGGGCACGATCAACAAC
>DAISWS010000127.1:0-7201 GCA_036826275.1 Vulcanimicrobiaceae bacterium | reverse complement strand
GAGTGGACAGTTCACGCGGTGAAGCGTTTACTGATCTTCAAGCCTTCCGTAGCATTCGCGACGTTCTTGCTCGGATGCGCGTATCTGGCGCAAGGAAATTATTCCCCTGCACGCGAGACGTTGATGTCGATCATTTCCGGGCGTGCGTCGGCGATGGCGGGGTACGAAAAGTTCCGTCAGCGCGCAATCGCCGCACTCAGTTTCATCGAGGCGCGAACCGGTTCCGTGGAAGATGCTCGCGCTCTGGCTCGCGACGTGCAGAGAAGCGAGCACTGCTCGTACCTGGCACTTGCCATTGCGCGCGCCGGAGCCGGTGAAGACGAAGCGGTTATCGCGTGCATTCAAGAAGCGCGGCGCCGCCGCGATCCGTGGTTTCCGTTTGCGAGTTCGGATCCGCTGCTGCGCGAATATCACGATGTGCCGGAGTTTCAAAGCGCTCTGGCCGGCGAAGCGCGATCGTCGTTCGATCTTTTCTGAAACGCATTCGGCTGCGCCGTTTCAAATATGAAGCGGCGGTTTCAGGACTCTCCGGCGCTTCTCGTATACGATGATCGTAGCCGCTCGACTGCACCGCGTGTAGCCGAATTGCGGCATATCATCAAAGGAGGAACCATGCCAAAATCTAGACTCCGGCATGCGTTCGTGGCCGCGGTGATTACACTGGCGATGCTTGCCCAGGGAACATGGGCACTGGCGGGCACCACCGGTGGAATCTCCGGCGTGCTGACTGATTCGACGACGGGCAAACCGGTTGCCGATGCAAAAATTGGCGCCGTTTCCCCGTCGCAGTCTGCCGATACCACGACTGATGCCGGCGGGCATTTTTCATTCTTAGCGCTCGCGCCTGACACGTATACCGTGTCCGCCGAGAAGGATGGATATGCTCCGGTTTCAACGGCGGGCGTTACCGTCTTCGCAGACCAAAGCGTCACGCTGACGATGACGACCCACCCCGAACTCAAGACGATTGCGCGAGTCACCTCGCGCGCGGCGGGCAACCTGGTTAAGCCGGGTACCACGTCGGACGTCTACTCGGTCAACGCCGCCACGCAACAAGTCGTGGCCGGCAGCGGCGGCGGTTTCAACCTGAACAGCGCGTACTCGGGCATCTATCAACAGCCTGGTGTTACTTCATATATTGGTAACGCCGGCTGGGGTCAGGTGTTCTACATCCGTGGCTCGTCTTACAGCCAAGTCGGATACGAGTTCGACGGCGTTCCGGTCAACCGCGCCTTCGACAACTATCAAGGCACGTCGCTCGGCAATCTCGGACAGCAAGAGCTGCAGGTGTATACCGGCGGTTCCCCGTCCGGTTCGTCATCCGCGACGCTCGGCGGCTTCATCAACCAAGTCATCAAGACCGGTACGTATCCGGGCTTCGGTACGCTCAAAGGCGGCATCGGCGGTCCCGGCTTCTACCACGCCTTGACGGCTGAAGCCGGCGGTGCCAATCCGAACCGCACCTTCTCGTACTACGTCGGTTTGATGGGCTTCAACCAAACTTATCCGAACCTCACGTGGAACGACGGTCAGAACCTCGCCGTCAACGGCTTGGATGCGACCGGTCTTCAGGCGCAAGCCGAAGCGGCGACGCTGTATTACAGCCTGTATCCGGCCGCGAATCTGTTCTGCAAAACCACCACCGTTGTAACGTACGGTTGCGTTGGAAACGCCGCGACGATTAACTTCAACGCGCCGGACTTCGACTCAACGGCGTGCTACAACACCGGCGTGAGTTGCGGTTATGCCTTCCAATGGGGTAATGGCCCCTGGCCGGCATGTCAGAACAATACGCGATCGGCTGGCAACGGTGGCGAACCGGTCGGCTACACAGCCGCAAATCCCGGTCCGTTCAACGGCGCATGTCTGGGTTATGGCCCATACGGTGCCGGCAATTTAGTACAGCAGCAAGAACGCGACAACGTCATCAACTTCCACTTCGGCATTCCGCACAAGTTCGACAGCGGCCGCGACGATTTGCAGCTGTTGTGGGACAACTCGATGCAGTACGAAACGTTCGGCAGCTCGCTGAACGATAACGGCGGCATCAACTGGTTGGGCGGGTACCTCACGCCGTTTGATAACCCGGCAAACCCGACGTTCGGCTCGTGGTCGAATGCCCCGTGGGCCGGAACACCTGGCGGCGGTCTATGCGGCTACGAGAACGTCAATTCGTTCGGCTGCTCGTCAAGTGCCGTCAGCCCGATCCCGTACGCCGACACGTACATCTTCGCTCCGGGAACACAGTTCGGACAACCGGCCGCTAGCGCCAGCGTTGTGCCGTACTACTTCCCGAACTCGCCCACCAACCGCCCGTTGAACGACTGGCGTTTGGGTAACCTGAGCAGCGCCATCACCCCGACGCTGCGCGACGGTACGTGGAACGACGTCGGCATCGTGAAGGCGCAGTACACGAAGAACATCGGCAGCAACGCCTATGCTCGTCTGTACGGCTACACGATGTACTCCGACTGGCTGATCACCAGCCCGTCGGGCGTTACCGACTGTTACCTCGGCGGTTACCTGCAGTCGAATCTGTGGGGTCAGTGCACCGGCGACTACGAACTCGGCACGCACACACGCGGCGCCGAATTCCAGTTCGCCGATCAACTGAACGCGCAGAACCTGCTGCGCTTGACCGCCAACTACACGACGGCAAGCGTGTCCCGCTTCAACAGCGGCACGTGGCTTTCGAACTTCTTCGGCAGCCGTGCAGTCGTGTCGAACCTCACGAACGGCAATCCGAACAACCCGATGTGCTTCAGCTACAAAACGGGTGCTCAGGCCTCGTGCTTCTCTACTTCAACCGCCGGCGAATTCAGCCCGGCGATTGGCGTGACGCGCGGACAGCCGGAGAACCCGTGCGGCACGACGTTCACGCCCGCCACCACGCCCGCAGCCTATACGGCAACCGGTGCGTGTACGAACGGCGCGACGTGGCAAGTGACCGTCCCGGGCGGACAAGGCACGTACAATACGGTCAAGCCGATCTTCATCAGCGCCGCTCTTGAAGACGAGCTGAAGCCGAACGACCGTTGGGACCTCAATCTCGGCGTTCGTTTCGAATCGTATCGTTACGATCTCACGCAGACCAACTCGCCGGAATGGAACTTCTGGTTCAATGAAGGCGCGCAGGTCAATTGCTACGATCCCGCTACGGGTCTGCCGATGCTGACGCCGTTGAAGCCGGGCCAACCGGTTCCCCCGGCGCCCGTACAAACCGCTCCGCTGGGTAACTGCGGCACAGCGGCGTCCGGTCAACAGGGCGTTCACCCGACGGGCGGCACGACGGCTTGCAGCAATGCAGGCGTTCCGACCGCGTATTGCGGCACGCTGCTCTACAGCGGACAAAGCCCGGCGTACTTCCTGCACACGGAGTTCTCTCCGCGTATCGGCGGTACGTACTCGATGGGTCCGGACGACGTTCTACGTTTCTCCGCCGGCAAATACACGCAGCCGGTAGAAACAGCGTTCGAACAGTATCTGGATGCTTCAGCGAAACGCGCTGCCACCTTCGACTTCAGCCAATGGTGGGGTCTGGGTTACCATCAGCCGGGGCACGACGTCCCGCCGCAGTACTCCTGGAACTATGACTTCTCGTTCGAGCACCACTTCCGCAATACCGATATCACGGCGAAGGTCTCGCCGTTTTATCGCGACACGCACAACCAGCTCGAAACGGTCGTCCTGGGTCCGGGCTTCGTCGGCGGCGTAAACGTCGGTCACCAGCACAGCACGGGCATCGAACTCGCCATCCAAAAGGGCGATCCGACGCGTGACGGCTGGTCCGGCCAGCTCTCCTACACCTATACCAAGGCGCTGCAGCAATTCGGCTCCGCGGTTCCGGGTGCGGAGAACGCCATCGACAACCTCAACGACTACATCAAGGCGTTCAACGGCTTGACGAGTGCGGGCGGCGGTTCGCCTTGCTACAGCGGCGGTGTCGGCGAAGCATGCCCGGCAGTGCTGACGGCAACGGACATCAAGAACCCGTATTACAGCATGAGCGCACAGCCGCTGCTTAACCGCGACGGCTGGTACCAGACGTATCCGAACGAGTTCCCGAACTCGCCGTTCGATCAGGGCGGCCAGTCGGCAATCGCTCCGCACGTCTTCGGAGGCTGGCTCCAGTACAAGCACGGTCGCTTGGCGATCGCGCCGAACTTCCAGCTCAACTCCGGCTCGTACTACGGCACGCCGGTCGATACCATGGGTATCGATCCGCGTACGTGCACGCAGAACGAAGGCGCAGCCACCACGCCGTCGGGCACTCCGGTCCTTCCGGCAGGCTCGGCGTACGCGGGTTACTGCGACTTCCTGACCGCGAGCGCATCGCCGTACGTTACGACCGGTCAGCTCGCGATACCGAATCCGTACACCGGTAAATTCGACTCCGTCGGCGCCTTCCAGGAGCCGTGGCAGTTGAACGTCGGTGCGCTGATCCGGTACGACATCTCGCCGAAGGTCACGGCAAACCTGAGCCTCACGAACGTGTTCAACACATGCTTCGGCGGCTCGAGCACGCCGTGGTCGAAGACCTTCAAGACGGGCCGCTGGGTCTGCGGATACGGCAACAACGCCGGATCCTTCATCGGCACGCAACCCGGAGCGGGCTTCTTCTACGGAGCATCGGGTTCGGACACGGCAAACGGTGGGCAACCATACGCGACCGCGTTCAACTACCCGTTCAATCCGTACAGCGGCGCGCTGCCCTTCCAGGCATATCTCGATATCCAAGTTAAGCTCTAAGCCTAACCGGATAACGGCATAGCCGAAGAACAGGGCCCTCGCGAAAGCGGGGGCCTTGCTCTTGTGTTCACGGGAATCGTAATCATGAAAAAGCGCTCATGAATTTTGCCGGAACGCATTCTATACTGTGCGCATGCATGTGGAGAACGGCGTCCACGTCGCGGGCGGCTCCCGCGAAGCGTACGCGTTCGGCCCGTTCGTGCTGGATCTGCGGGAGCGCGCGCTGTACCGGGACGGCTTGACGATCGAATTGCCGGCAAAAATCTTTGAGATTTTGCAGTGTTTGGTGCTCGGCGGCGGACGCGTCGTTTCGAAGGACACGCTCGTGGAGCACGTGTGGCAAGCGGCGCCGGTAGGCGATAACAATATCGCGCAGCACGTTCATTTGACGCGCTCGCTGCTCGACGATGCGCAAAAACCGCACAAGTATATTGCAACGGTGCATGGACGCGGATACCGGCTGCTGATCGAGCCAAGCAAGGTCCAGCTCTCGCAGCCTCAACCCATCGCCACGGAGCTGCGCACCTCGCAGATCCTTGCCGAAGAGCTCGTCTCTAATGCGGCGTTCTTCGCGACGATGGGAACGGAAGCGGCGCTCGCGTCGGCGATGCATTTATGCCGCGAGGCCTTGGACGTCTGCGCTTCATACGCTGAGGCGCACGCGCAAATCGCGCAAACTGCAATTCTAACATCGGCGTTCGGCTATGCCGAACCGGTCGACCAATTCGAGATTGCCAAGCGGCACGCCGCGCATGCGCTCAAACTCGATCCTCATTCTGCACGCGCACACATCGCAATGGCGCTGCTCTCGGTGCTCCTCGACCTCGAGCCGGATCGGGCGTTCGCGCATCTGGATGCGGCTGCCGGCGAGCGTCCCGATATGCCGGAAATCGCCATCGTTCGCGCGGTCGCGCTCACCGCCGCAAAGCGGCATGCGCAGGCTCGACGCGTTGCTCTGGATGGACTCGCCATGCATCCGGGATCAAGCGCCGTTGCAGCGTATGCGGCGTTTTGCGCCTACCATGACGCCGATCTCGAGTGGACAGTTCACGCGGTGAAGCGTTTACTGATCTTCAAGCCTTCCGTAGCATTCGCGACGTTCTTGCTCGGATGCGCGTATCTGGCGCAAGGAAATTATTCCCCTGCACGCGAGACGTTGATGTCGATCATTTCCGGGCGTGCGTCGGCGATGGCGGGGTACGAAAAGTTCCGTCAGCGCGCAATCGCCGCACTCAGTTTCATCGAGGCGCGAACCGGTTCCGTGGAAGATGCTCGCGCTCTGGCTCGCGACGTGCAGAGAAGCGAGCACTGCTCGTACCTGGCACTTGCCATTGCGCGCGCCGGAGCCGGTGAAGACGAAGCGGTTATCGCGTGCATTCAAGAAGCGCGGCGCCGCCGCGATCCGTGGTTTCCGTTTGCGAGTTCGGATCCGCTGCTGCGCGAATATCACGATGTGCCGGAGTTTCAAAGCGCTCTGGCCGGCGAAGCGCGATCGTCGTTCGATCTTTTCTGAAACGCATTCGGCTGCGCCGTTTCAAATATGAAGCGGCGGTTTCAGGACTCTCCGGCGCTTCTCGTATACGATGATCGTAGCCGCTCGACTGCACCGCGTGTAGCCGAATTGCGGCATATCATCAAAGGAGGAACCATGCCAAAATCTAGACTCCGGCATGCGTTCGTGGCCGCGGTGATTACACTGGCGATGCTTGCCCAGGGAACATGGGCACTGGCGGGCACCACCGGTGGAATCTCCGGCGTGCTGACTGATTCGACGACGGGCAAACCGGTTGCCGATGCAAAAATTGGCGCCGTTTCCCCGTCGCAGTCTGCCGATACCACGACTGATGCCGGCGGGCATTTTTCATTCTTAGCGCTCGCGCCTGACACGTATACCGTGTCCGCCGAGAAGGATGGATATGCTCCGGTTTCAACGGCGGGCGTTACCGTCTTCGCAGACCAAAGCGTCACGCTGACGATGACGACCCACCCCGAACTCAAGACGATTGCGCGAGTCACCTCGCGCGCGGCGGGCAACCTGGTTAAGCCGGGTACCACGTCGGACGTCTACTCGGTCAACGCCGCGACGCAACAAGTTGTGTCGGGAAGCGGCGGCGGCTTCAACCTGAACACTGCGTACTCCGGCATCTATTCTCAACCGGGCGTTACCTCATATATCGGTAATGCCGGTTGGGGTCAGGTGTTTTATATCCGCGGCTCGAGCTATTCGCAGACGGGATATGAATTCGACGGCGTTCCGGTCAACCGTGCTTTCGACAACTATCAAGCCAACTCGCTCTCGAGCCTCGGACAACAAGAACTGCAGGTCTATACCGGTGGTTCTCCGTCCGGCGCATCGTCCGCGACGCTCGGCGGCTTCATCAACCAAGTTATCAAGACCGGTACGTATCCGGGCTTCGGTACGCTCAAAGGCGGGATCGGTGCTCCCGGCTTC
>DAISWS010000126.1:0-7221 GCA_036826275.1 Vulcanimicrobiaceae bacterium | reverse complement strand
TGCACGGCATGGGCGACGTGCATCCGACCGAAGTCAAGGTGCAACTGCTCGAAAAACTGGCGCGGATCACGCCCGGCGATCTGGGCAAGACGTTCCTGGCCTCAACCGGAGCGGAAGCCGTCGAAGCCGCTGTAAAAACGGCAATGCTCGTGACCGGCAAATCCGCTTTTGCCTCCTATCGCGGTGCCTATCATGGCCTCTCGCTCGGAACGCTCGCAGTTTGCGGCATCGAGAAATTCCGCGCGCCGTTCGCGCAATTCATTCCACAGCGCACGCTATTTCTGGACTATCCGCATGCCAACCATCTCGCATCGGAAGAGGGCGCCGCGAACGCACTCGACGAGGCGAAGCGCGCGCTCTCGTCACGCGACGATATCGCCGCGCTCATCGTGGAGCCGCTGCAAGGGCGCGGCGGCTGCATCGTGCCGCCGAAGGGCTACCTGAAAGGCTTGCGCGAGATATGCGACGCGCTGGGCGTTCTGCTCGTCGTCGACGAGATCTATACCGGGTTCGGGCGCACGGGCACGTTATTCGCGTGCGAGTCCGAAAGCGTCGTTCCGGACATTCTGTGCATCGGCAAGGCGATGGCGAACGGCTTTCCGATCTCGGCCGCGGTGGCACGTCCGGCGATCATGGATGCGTGGCCCGAATCGCCCGGCGAGGCGCTGCACACGTCGACGTATCTGGGGAATCCGATGGCCTGCGCGGCGGCGCTGGCAAATCTCGGTGAAATCGAGCGCATGAACTTGCCTCAGCGCGCGCGACAACTCGGCGTCACGCTCGGAACGCGGCTCGACGGGTTTCGCGCGGACGGCAAAGTTGCCGCGGTGCGCGGACGCGGCCTCATGTGGGGCATCGAAGTGGCGGACGCTCAGACCGCGGAAAGCGTCGTCAAAAACGCCCTCAAGGCGGGCCTCATGCTGCTGCAAGCCGGCCCCACCGGAAACGTCATCTCCATCACGCCGCCGCTCGTCATCACGCAGCGGCAGTTGTCACGCGCATTGGATATTATTGCCGCATGTATAAAGTAGGAATCGTCGGTGCGGGCTTCGGGGTTCGGGCGCACCTCCCCGCGTTCGCCGCGCACGAATCGTTCGAAGTGGTGGCGCTTGCATCTCCGCATCATGCGCAGCGTATCGCCAAAGAACGCAACATCCCGAACGCGTTCGCAAGCTGCGAGGAACTACTGGCGGGATGCGAGGTCGACGTCGTCTCGATCGCGTCGCCGCCGTTTACGCATCGAGATGCGGTACTAGCGGCGCTCGCTGCCGGCAAACACGTCCTGTGCGAAAAGCCATTTGCGCTCGACGTTGCGCAAGCCGAAGAAATGCTGGCCGCCTCGCAGCGCACCGGAACCGCAACGGCCGTCATACACGAGTTCCGGTGGGTGCCGCAGCGCCTGGCGGTCAAGGAATTGATTGAGAACCGGCATCTCGCTCCGCTTCGCGATATCGAAATCACGCAGCTCTCGAACCGCTTACGCGCGGACGTCGAGCGCCCGCGCTCCTGGTGGTTTCAGCGTGAATGCGGCGGCGGAATGGCCGGCGCGTTACTTTCACACCTCATCGATAGCGCGACGTGGCTGGCGGGACGGCCGCCGGTTCGCAGCACGGGCTATCTGCGAACGGCAAACGTCGAGCGCCACGATACGGACGGCACGTTCTCGAGCAGCGTCGACGACGGGTGCTGGGCGCTCATCGACTATGGCGCCGGCTTGGTCGCGCGCGTGGGCGTCGATGCGACGACCGCGGTCGAGTCATTTACGCTCGCGGCGCATGCAGAAAACCGCACCGCGGTGGCGAGCGGAACGGACTTTGACGACATGCGCCTGTTCAGCGTCGACGAGGAAGAAACGTCGGAGCTCGAGGTCAAGCCACCTCCGTACGCGCGCTTTTCATCCGTCGACCGTCACGTGCCGTTCATCATGGAGTTGCTCGACGAGTTCGTCAAACAGGTCGAGACCGGAACCAGCACTGTTCCGACATTTGCGGAAGCCGTAACGACGCAGCGCGTGCTGGCGTCGATCGGGTACGGCGCTTAGTGCGTCGCCGCCCACGTCACCGCGGAAGCAGCGTTTACGCGTCCGCAGCCCTGTTTCGCATCGCTGATGCTGTCGGCGCTCGCGCACAAACCGGCGGCGACTTGCGCCGGCGTGAGGCTGGGATTCTTCGCGAGCATCAGGGATACGACGCCCGCGACGTGCGGCGTTGCCTGCGAGGTCCCCGCGATAAATATCCGGCAGTCGCCTTTCTCGCCCGCAATATCGGTATTGCAAGCGCCCGGCTGAACCGCCGTGCTGGAGTAGATATTTTCTATCCAGTGCAAGTCGTCAACCGTGCAGCCGCTGCACGTTTCCGTAGACGGCGGATCGCCGCCCGGCGCTACCAGGAACGCACCGCCGCTTCCCGGTCCCGACGCGCCGACGTAGTTCGAATACCCTGCAACGCCCTCGCTCACCGAATTGCCCGAGCCTTCCAGCGCGGATGCCCCGACCGCGACGACGCCGGGATAGGCCGCCGGACAATCCAAATGATTCGCGGCTTCGTTTCCGGCTGCAGCCACGACCACGACGCCGTGCGCAATGGCGTTTTCAATCGCGTTGCGTTCGATGGTGTCGTTGCAGTTGGAAAGCGGACCGTCGGATCCCAGACTGAGATTGATCACGCGCGCTCCGTGCGCCACCGCATCGTTGATCGCGCTGACTTCGTCAACGTCCGTCGTGTCGCACTGCGGTGATTTCGAAGAACTGGAACAGCCCGCGCTCGGCGGGGTAGGGAAGATGCGGAACGCCAGAATTGGCGCGTTGAATCCCGCGCCCACGAAACCATAGGCGTTGTTCGTGTCCGCCGCTGCTATGCCGGCTACGTCGGTGCCGTGTCCATCCATATCGGTAACGTACGGTCCGGTAGTCTGCGGAGCGGATGTGGGATAGGTGACGTAACAGCGCGCGTAGGCGATCTTTCCGGCAAGATCCGGATGCGTAACGTCAACGCCTGTATCGATGATCGCAATCGGCGCGCCGCGCTGTACCGTGGTCCAGCCTGTTCCCAGGCCGATCACGTGCATGTCCCATTGTCCGGGTACCGTTGCGGACTCGTAATACGGCGCGCCGGGCCCGAAGCCGGCGTAATACGGATCGTTTGGTGCGGAGAAAACGCGGCGGTATTGTGCGCGCTGGACCGCCCGCACATCGGACTGCGTTCTCAGGCGCGCGAGCTCGTCGTCAACGCGCGAAGGATCGACCGAACGCACGTGCATCGCTCCGCTTGCGTCCGTAACGACGATCAGACCGGGAACGTAACGCGGCGCGCCGCTGATTTCCGGCACGGCACGCGACCCGACGGCCGCCGTTGCTCTTGCCGCGCCGGAAGCCGTTGAGCCGGTTGTCGGACACGCGTCCGCCGACTGCGTTGGCGGCGGATTCGACGGCGCCGGCTGCACCGGCGGCGCCGGAGGCGTCGCACCGCCGCCACCGCCTCCGCAACCAGCGAAAACGAGTGAAAAGGCGGCTACCGCCGCGAGGCCTGCAGTCCGGAAAAACTTGCGCTTCACCACGTGAGTTCTTCCCTATTGGGGCGCGTAAATTACACTAAATCTGAAGTGACCGCCACAAAGAAGCGAGCGCGGCTATGGTCGCCCGCCGCTGGATCGCTGCTCGGTCGCCTCCCAGATCGAGCCGGATCGCCCGAACGCCGCCGTCGCGCGCAATTGCAACCCACACCAAGCCAACCGGCTTTTCCGCCGTACCACCCGACGGTCCGGCTATTCCGGTCGTCGCAAGCGCGACCGATGAGCGGAGGGCCGATCGAACGCCTCGTGCCATTTGGATCGCCGTTTCTTCGCTCACGGCGCCGAACCGATCCAGGGTTTCGTTTGAAACCGAAAGTAGGTCTCGCTTAACGCTGTTGTCGTACGCGACGACGCCGCCGACGAAGCTCTGCGATGATCCGGCAACGCTCGTCAGCTCCGCGCCGATCGATCCGCCCGTGCACGACTCGGCCACGGCGACCGTCAAGCCGTCGCGTTGTAGAAGCGCGTGGATCGCACCGGGCAACGTCATTTCGTCCGTTCCGTAGATATGGGCGCGCAACCGTTCGAGCAACTCACGTTCCACCGGCTCGATGAGCGCCGCAGCAGCGCTTCGGGATGCCGCTTTCGCCATAATCTTGACGTCGCAGCGGTAGTCGTGCGCCAACACGGCGATCTTCGGATTCTCGAGCGTGCCGAAGAGATCGGCTATCCGGTGATCGACCTCCGATTCGGAAATGTCGATCGTATGCAGGATTCGCGTATGAATCGAATCGCTCAGGCTGAAACGTTCGCGCAGCCACGGTATGAGCGCGTCGTGGAGCATGGGCTTCATCTCGCGCGGCACACCCGGCATGCCGGCGATGAATTTTCCGTCGGAACGCAGCGCAATGAATCCGGGAGCCGTGCCGTTCGGATTCGGCATCACGATGGCGCCGCGAGGCATTTCGGCTTGCTTGCGGTTGTTCTCGCGCATCTCACGCCCGAGCCTCGCGAAGAGCGCCCGCATCACGTGCAGCGAAGGCTCGTGCAGCTCGGTATCGACGCCGAGCGCGTCGCACGCGGCTTCCTTCGTGAGATCGTCGATAGTCGGGCCGAGGCCGCCGGATGTAATCAGTCCGTCCGCGCGCTCCAACGCCGCACGCATCGCTCCCGCAATGCGCTCGCGGTTGTCGCCGACCACATGCGTCGCATAGACGTCGACGCCGGCATCGGCTAGCGCGCGCGCGATATACGCGCTATTCGTATCGACGAGCTGGCCCAGGAGCAACTCGGTGCCGACAGCGAGTATTTCGACGCACGACACGTCTAGTAGTCCACGGGGCGCAGGTAGAATTCGTTGATCGCGGTGTTCGTCAGCATCGCCCTCGTCGGTAGATGGCGCTCCCAATGCGGGCCGTCGACGCGGCGGCGCACGAGTTTCACGTCGCTGCGTTCAAATCCGCGCTCGATCAGCTGCGCGTCGGTATAGCCTTCGAGAATTCGCGCAAGAATCGCATCGGCTTTTGCGTAGGTGATCCCGAGGTCGCCTTCGTCCGTCTGGTTCGCTTCGAGATCCGCGCTGGGTGCTTTATCGACGAGCTGCTGCGGCACGCCGAGATGCCGCGCAAGCGTCCACACCTGGGTCTTGTACAGGTCGCCGATCGGATTGACCGGCGGCGTGTCGTCCGCATGCCACGTAAAATACCCGAGCAGACGTTCCGTTTTGTTCCCCGTGCCCAGCGGCAGCGCGCCGAATTTCGCCGATTGATCGAACAGCACGACCATACGAAGCCGTGCGAGCACGTTGCCGCGGCGCCGTGCATCCGCCTGCGGCTCGTATTGCAAATAGCCGTCGGCTGCCGCGGAAATGTCCACGGTATGCTCGCGAATCCCGAGCGCATCGACGACGAGCCGGGCATCGCTCAAACTCGACGGGCTCGATGTCTTGTACGGCATGCGGATGGCATGCACGTTTTCGGGACCGAGCGCCTTGGCGCAGAGAAAGGCGGTCACTGCGGAATCGACGCCGCCCGAGAGCCCGATTACCGCCTGACGGATGTTCCGGCGAACGATCAACTCGTCTTGCAAGAACGCAATCAGCCACTGTTCGGTAACGTGCGCGTTTATATGCGGCGGACGCGTGAAATCGGCGGGCTGCGCTTCGATGACCGGCAGCGTCATGGCGCTTCACGGCGCGACGGTAAGGGCAGTTCGTCGTCCAGCAGCAAGTCCGG
This sequence comes from Vulcanimicrobiaceae bacterium, assembly GCA_036826275.1. GTDB lineage: Bacteria > Vulcanimicrobiota > Vulcanimicrobiia > Vulcanimicrobiales > Vulcanimicrobiaceae > DATGJX01. The sequence goes on along the minus strand of DAISWS010000126.1, from coordinate 1,477 downwards.
TAGCACGGCACTGAGATCGCCGAGCAGCGGCAATCGCGCACGCGCCAAATCGATTTCCCGCAAATCGATATGCGCGCGAATGATATGCGCGCCGAGCGCCGGCGCCTGCACGAGCGTGCGCCCGTGCGGATCGACGATGCGCGACGATCCGGTCATCCCTTTTCCGCCCTCGAAACCGGCAAGGCCGGCGTACACGATGTACACGCCGTGCTCGGCCGCCGTTGCGTGCAGAATTTCACGCCAGCGTGCGATGCTGCCGAGTTCATCGTCTTCTTCAATACCGCGCCCCGGAGCGGCACTCGGAATGATCAGAATTTTCGCGCCCTTGATCGCGGCGATGGTCGGCATGAGCGCGTGCCAGACGTCTTCGCAGATGAGCATGGCCATGGTCCCGAACCGCGTCTCGAAGACGTTCATGCGGCGGCCACGCGAGAGAAAGCGTTCTTCGTCGAAGACGCCGTACGTCGGCAGAAACATCTTGTGGTGGAGGTGCCGTATGCGGTGCGAAGCGCCGTCGCACTCGAGATACAGGCCGGTGTTGTAATACGTGCCTTCGGCGTTTTCGAAAAAACCGCACGCGATGTCGACCGTTTTTCCGCCCGCGGCCGCATGCCACGCGTCGGCGAGATCGGCAGCGAACGCCTGCGCCGAACGCGCGAGTTCGTACACCGCCCCCTCGAGAAAATATCCCGTCAATGCCGCCTCGGGCAACACGATGAGAGCGGGCGGCGCCTCGCCGGCAGCGAGTTGCGCGAAAATCTCGCGCAACTCGTTCAAATTTTCTTCGTACCGCCCTTTGCGCGGTTTGCTTTGAACGACTGCCGCAGAGATCGTGCCGTGCATCACATCGCGACTTCCGGATGAATCTCGCCCGGGCCCGCCATCGCGAGCTTTTCGGCGCACTCTTCAGCCGGATAGGTCCAAATCTCCGCGAGCGTCGGATGCAGGTGCGGAATCGCCATGAATTGCTTGACCGTCGCGCCGAACGACATCGCGACGATCACTTCGTGAATCAGATCCGAGCCGTGCGGCCCGAGGATCGACGCGCCGAGTATTCTCCCGTCTTCCGCCGACGCAAGCATCTTGACGAAGCCTTTGGTCTTGTTCAAGCACATCGCCTTGCCGTGCTCGGCAAAATCGTAGGTGCCTTTCACGTATGCGACGCCGGCCGCCTGAAGCGCGCGCTCCGTTTCACCGACGACGGCGACCTGCGGATCGCTGAAGACGGTGTGCGTTTTGACCAGATCGTAGATGACGCGCTCTTGCGCGTCTGTAATCGCGTTACGAGCCGCGATTTCACCTTCGTAAATCGCTACATGCACGAGCATGTGCTTCGCCGCGACGTCGCCGATGGCGTAGATGTTCGGATTGGTCGTGCGCATCAAGTCGTCGGTCTTGATGCCGGTGATGGGATGCGCCTCGACGCCGGCAGCGTCCAAACCGAGTCCCGCGATATTTGGAATGCGCCCCAGGCAGT
>DAISWS010000125.1:5677-7289 GCA_036826275.1 Vulcanimicrobiaceae bacterium | reverse complement strand
GGCGGCGTCACTCGCGGAAAGATTCGAAAAGAGCGGCACGTCTTGCGGACGGTTGAACATGTACAGTCCACCGAGCAGTAGGACGGCGAGCGCGACAACGGAAATAGCGCCGACGGCGAGATTGCGGTTGGGACCCTCCCACAATGCTCTCATCCGGCCGGCGAGATCGTTCCACATCACCGAAGCGCGATCCAAAACGTCACCTTAAACCTAAAGGCACGGCCGACCGTGGCCTGCTCGCCGAACGTCCATGCCCGACAGCATTCATGTCCCGCCGGCCACAGCGCAAGGCCGGACGGACTACTAACCTGTAGTATCGGACGTTATCCACAGTGCTTTACGCCCGGCTTGCGCGCTGGAGCAAACTTAACCGACATCATACCGCGAGCTCCGAACGCTCGGCGCCGACCGAAACGCACTCGATGGGCACAGCCAATATCGCTTCCAAACGCCGCACGTAGGCACGTGCGGCAACGGGCAAATCGCCGATGCGGCGCACGCCGGAGATGCCGTCCGTCCAACCTTCCATATAGTCGACCTCCGTTTCCAGTCCCGGCTGACCGGCCGACGCAAACGTGACCGGTTTGCCGTGGATGCGGTACGCGGTGACGATGCCGATGCGTTCGAATCCGGTTAAGACGTCGAGCTTCGTTAGTACCGCCGACGTGAGCCCGTTGAGTCTGGCCGCATACCGCGCCGCAACCGCATCGAACCAACCGCAACGCCTCGGACGTCCGGTGACGACGCCGAACTCAGCGCCCGCTTTGCGCAGCCGCTCTCCGGTTTCGTCGTGCAGTTCCGAAGGAAACGGCCCGCCGCCGACGCGCGTGCAATACGCTTTCACGACGCCGGCGACCCGGCCGATCGCCGTCGGCCCCACGCCTAAACCGGTGCATGCGCCGCCCGCAATCGTGTGCGAGCTGGTGACGTACGGATAGGTGCCGTAACCGACGTCGAGCAGGGAACCTTGCGCACCCTCGATCAGCACGCGCTTTCCGCCCTCCATGGCATCGTGCAGATACTCGACGCCGTCGACGATGTGCGCGGCAATGCGCGCGGCCGCTTCGAGCGTGGGCGCTATCAGTTCTTCCGCGCCTTTGAAGCGCAGTTTGTCCGCCAGCATTTCTTTGCGCAGCAGATCGCCGAACGTGATTCCCGATCGGGCGGCTTTGTCGACGTATGCGGGTCCGATACCGCGCCCCGTGGTGCCAATCGCTTGCGCTCCGCGTGCTTGTTCTCCGGCTTTATCGGCTTCCGCGTGGTAGCCGAACACGACGTGCGCGCGGTCCGAGATGCGCACGCGCGTGGTATCGACGCCGAGGGCCGCAAGCGAATCGAGTTCGCTCTGCAATCCTTGCAAACTGACTACGGTGCCGCCGCCGATGAACAGCTCGCAGCGCTCTTGCAGCACGCCCGACGGAACGATGCGAAGCGCGAGCTTTTGGTCGCCGACGTGGATGGAATGTCCGGCGTTATCGCCGCCGCCGAAACGGGCGACGACGTCGTAATCCTTCGCATAGTAGTCGACGATGCGCCCTTTGCCTTCATCGCCCCACTGAATGCCGACAATAATGTCGGCGCTCATTCGTTCATGAACTCTAGGTCCGAGGTG
>DAISWS010000125.1:0-5667 GCA_036826275.1 Vulcanimicrobiaceae bacterium | reverse complement strand
ATCCATGAAAAATCACCGCTTCGCCGCTTTTTTGCGAAAACGAAGTTTTGAAGCGGCCATCCTGGCCGGCGCAAAAAAGTCGGAGATTTCCTGACGGAACGCCCCCCGACCGAATGCGATGCGTAATGCAAGAGCTCATTCGTTCATGAACTCTAGGTCCGAGGTGTCGCCCATCGGAATCTGCGGCGTGCCGCTGAATGACGTCATGACGAACTCGCTGAAGAGCGCGTTCGGCCAGCCGAAATCGGGACGCGTGAATTGTTTGGGATCGTCCGGATTGAACGATTCGTGCAGCAGATGATCGCCCGGATCGCTCGCGAGCAGCTCGCGCAGCACGTCCTGCTTCTCGGTTTGCGAGGAGGCGGTCAGGCCTTCCATGACGAGCGCGAGCGGCCACACCCAATGGTCGGGCGTGTGATAGCTGCCGATGCCGCGCGCCACGTTCCCGGAGAAGTACGACGGATTGTCTTGCGAGAGCAAAAACGCGCGCGTGTTCAGGTAGTAGCGGTCGGTGTCCGGCATGTAGCCGATGTACGGCGCGGAGAGCAGGCTGGGGACGTTTGCATCGTCGGTCAGAATCGCGTGGCCCAAGCCGTCGACCTCGTACGCGTAGATGTAGCCGTATTTCGAAACCGGCACCATGCCGTAGCGCTGAATGCCGCGCTGAACTTCGTCGCGCAGCGACTGCGCTTCGTGCGCCTTGATCAGGTTGTGGTACACTTCGCGTTCGACCTGCGCCATGTCGCCGAGCGCGACGACCGCGAACATCTCCGAGGGGATCAGGTAGTTGTAATAGCAGGCATCGTCGGACGGGCGAAAGCCGGTCCAGATCATGCCCGTGTATCCGACGGGGCGTCCGCGTCCATCGAGTAATTCTTTGTGCGAGTAGCGCGAATTGCGCGGATGGTCTTGCTCGCGCTCCATCGTCGCCAGAATCGCGTCGAACGCCTTGGCTTCATCCGGCGTAAACACCGACGTGTCGCCCGTGACGTGCCAGTAGCTCCATGCGAGCGTTACCGGATACGCGAGCGAATCGAGCTCGAACTTCTCTTCCCACACGCGGTAGTCCAGCGTAAAGGCGTTGGCGTACGGATCGATCTGAATGTACTTGGCTTGGCGCGCGATGATGCCGCGCAGCAGCTCGCGGGTCGTCGGGTCTTGCTTGGCATAATAGAGGTAGGGCCGGACTTGCGCGCTCGAATCGCGCAGCCACTCGGCCGGGATGTCGCCGGTCTTGACGTAAGCCGTGCCGTCCGGCGCGAGCTGCGCGAGCTTCGTCGTATCGAGCAGCGCCGCCCGGAACATCTCTTGCAGATGCGGGTTCGCGTTTTGGTAATCCATGGCGGCTTGCTGAATCGACTGCAACTCGAGCGCCGGCGCAACGGCCGGCGTGCAAAGCAGCAGGGCGAACAAGCAAACGGCCGCACGCCGTATCATGTTACTGTGGCCAACTTCCGTGGGCGTAGAGCTCCGGTAACTCACGGTATCGGCCCTTGTAATCCAAACCATAACCGACGACGAAGACGTCGGGAATTTCGAAGCCGCGGTACTTCAAATCGATGCCCGCGATGCGGCGGTGCGGGCGGTCGAGCAGCGCGCAGACTTCCAACGACGCAGGCTCGCGCGCGCGCAGGGTCTTGGTGACGTATTGCAACGTCAGTCCGGTATCGATGGTGTCCTCGACCAGCACGACGTGGCGGCCTTCGACCGATCCGGACGTGTCTTTGACGAAGCGAATGCCCTCGGCGTCGGTGTAGCGCGAGAGGGCGATGAAATCAAACTCGCACGGAATCTCGATGCAGCGCGTGAGATCGGCGACGAAGACGGCCGCGCTCGTGAGCACGCCGACGATCAGCGGATTCTTTCCGGCGTAGTCAACGTTGATGGCGGCGCCGATTTCGCGGACGCGTGCCGCGATCGTCGCTTCGTCGAAGAGCCGCTGCGCTATCACGAAGCGCGCGCGAGCCTATTGGAAAAAATTCGCTCGACGTCTCGGCGCGTGAACAGTTTGATCGCGACGTCCGGGAACGCTTCGCGCAGCAGCCGTACCTTGCGGTTTTTGCGTGATTGCAGGCGCGGGCTCTGGACAGTCATCTCGACATAGAGGTCGTAGCGCGGAAGATAAAAATCCGGGGCGAACCACTCGACGGCGTTGCCGCGCTCATCCCGGACGATGGGGAACGCGCAGGGCTCGTACCGCCACTCGACTTCGTAAAAATCGAGGAGTCGAGCGAATTCTGCTTCGCTGCGATGCGCAAACCGTGGTGCGACGAGCTCACCACAGGCTCCGTGTTTTGCCACGGAAATACATCTACGACGTCGCGGTTAAGGATACCTCGAAGCATGCGCCGCCCAGAGCGGAATCCGCGACGGTGATCCCGCCGCCGGCGCGCTCGGCGATGAGTTTGACGATCGCAAGGCCGATGCCGGTTCCCGGACGCGCCGCGGCGCTCGAGCCGCGAACGCGCAGTGCGAAGATCGATTCGCGCTCGTGCGGCGCGATGCCGGGACCGTCGTCCTCGACGCTCACGATCGCATCGGCACCTGCGCGTCTGGTGCCGATTCGCACGATGCCGCCTTCACGGCCGTATTTCACGGCATTCTCGATCAGATTGACCAACAGTTGGAGGCATGCGTCGGCATCGATCGCGCACCGCACGGCGACGCAGGCGCTGCGCCGCAGGCGCACGCCGCGAGTCTGCGCCAGCGGACGCACGACCTCGCACGCCTGGCTCAGCACGCCTTCGAGATCGCACGTTTGCGTGGCGAGCGCTTCACCCGAAAGATCCAGGAGCGAAAATTCGAACATGCCCTCGAGCAGCCGGCCCATCCGCAGTGCTTCGCGCCGGGCCGTTTCCAAAAAACGGCGCGCGGTCGGCGCATCGATCTCCTCGTCGAGCAGCGTTTCCAGATAACCACGAATGGACGTGAGCGGCGTGCGCAGTTCGTGGCCGATGGCCGAGAAAAATTCGTACCGCTCGCGTTCGCGCGCGCCGCGCTCGAGCGCAGCGGAGATCTCCGGTTCGAGATCGCCGTGCCGTTCGAGCCGCCGCACCAGCGTCCAACCCGTTTCTACGCGCAGCCCGGATTCGAGCGCGATCGTTGCCGCGACCCGTTCCAGCACGGCCCGCACGTCCACGGGTGCGGGTTGCCGCGCTTCGCGCGAGCGCGCCGTCATGACGATCACGAAAACGTCGCTGCCCGCCGTGTGCCCGCACCGGTCGCCCGTGCGTAGCGTGCGAGCCGCGGACTCGATGAACGCCGAAACCGTCATGCGCTCGACCCGCTGCGCCGCGCGCTTTCCGTCGCGCCACGCGATGCGCTCGAACTCGGGCAGGCGCAGCGCGAGCAGCGGGACGGGACAACTCCTTAGCGCATCCGTAACCGGCGGCACCAGCGCCGCGAGCGGATCGATGCGATTACGAGCGCGAGAACTTGTAACCGAAGCCATGAACCGTTTGCAGCACCGGCGGCAGGTCGCATTCCTCTTCGATCTTCAGCCGGACGCGGCGCACGTGCACGTCGACGGTACGCTCGTCGCCGTCGAAATCGTAACCCCACACGCGTTCCAGCAGCGTGCGGCGCGAGAACGCGACGCCGGGGTTGCTCGCAAGCGTCAAGAGCAGCGCGAACTCGCGCGGCTTCAGTTTTACGTCCGCGCCGTCCACGCGCACTTCGCGCGCCGCTTCGTCGATCTCCAAGCGTCCGAAATTCAGAATAGGCGGTTTTTGATCGAGCGGCGAGCCGGCACGGCGCAACACCGCCTTCACGCGCGCGACGACTTCGCGCGGCGAGAACGGTTTGCAGATGTAGTCGTCCGCGCCCAGCTCGAATCCGACCACGCGATCGATTTCGTCGACGCGAGCCGTCAGCATAATGAGCGGAACGGTGCACTTTTCCCGCCGTAAGGTACGCGCGACTTCCAAACCGTCGACGGCGGGCAAGCCGATATCCAAAATCAGCGCATCCGCAATTTCGCGGGCAGCGCGCAATGCCGCGTTGCCGTCGCTCACCGCGTGAACGTCGAAACCTTCGCGTTGAAGATGATGCGTGAGCAGTTCCCGGATCGCCGGATCGTCTTCGGCCACCACCACTGTACGAGCGGGCATGACCCGGATAGTACCCGAGGTTACCTTCGGACGGACACACGGGTACACTGCGTGGGTAATGTCGCAGGACAGCTCGCAAAAGAACAAGGACGCTCCGCCCGAGGACGACCAGAGCGGAAACATCGTCCAACTCAGTAAGGACGAAGAGCACGAGGTCCGCAAGCGTTCTTCGCTGCGGGCGGCCGTCGTTTTCGAGACGATCCGGCGCGAGGGTGAAACCGAAGTATCGCGTCCCGCGGTGGCGCTGGCGTTTTCGGGACTCGCAGCCGGTCTTTCGATGGGCGCTTCGCTGGTGGGTACGGGCGTGCTGCGCGCCTATCTGCCGGACGCTCCCTGGCGCATCTTAATCGAGAACCTCGGATACACGCTCGGATTTCTGATCGTCATCCTCGGACGTCAGCAACTCTTCACCGAAAATACGCTCACCGCGATCTTGCCCGTACTCGACGATCCGGACAAGGCCAAGAAACTGGTGCAGATGATTCGCTTGTGGAGCATCGTGCTCGTGACGAACGTCATCGGCGCGGGGATCTTTGCCGAGGTCGTTGCAAAAACGGCAATGTTCGATCCGGCGGTCAAGGCGGCGTTTTTGCAACTCGGACTTACCGCACTGCATCCGACGTTCGGCGAGATCGTTTGGCGCGGCATCCTCGCGGGCTGGCTCATCGCCTTGGTCGTCTGGCTGCTTCCGGCCGCGAACGCGCAGCGCGTCTGGATTATCGTGATCATCACGTGGCTGGTCGGTGCCGGCGGCCTGAGCCATATCATCGCCGGTTCCGTGGAAGCGCTCTACGCCGTTGCCGCGGGCTCGGCGTCCTGGACGCACTACATCGTCGGTTTCCTGATACCGGTCTTCATCGGCAACTGCATCGGCGGCGTGGGGCTGGTCGCGATCTTGAATTACGGGCAAGTCGTGCCCGAACAAGGCGGCGACTGATCTATTCGGCCGCGAGCATGTCCGCGAACGGTCCGAATTGCGCGGCGTGCTCGCGCAGTTTGCGATAGATGAGTGATGCCGGAAAACCCAACCGTTCCAATGCGCGTGCCGCTGACGGATAATTCAGCTCCGGTTTGCCCCGAAACAGTTTTGCGAGCGCATCGTCGAGCCGTTCGCCTTCGGTAGCCGATCCGTTTTGCACGGCACGGGCCGCTGCGTCGCGATCGATCCCTTTGCGCACCAGTTCGCCGACGAGCCGCACGTCACCGACGGCTTTGCGCTTCTGTTCGACGTAGAGCTGCGCGAAGAGGCGGTCGTCGATGTAGCCGTCGCGCTTGCAGCGCTCGACGGCGTGGCGGATCTCTTCGTCTTCGTAGCCTTTGCGTTCGAGCTTTTGCCAGAGCTGAGCTTCGGTTAGGCGGCGTTGGGCTAGCGCTCGCAGGGCGGTTACGTAGGCTGAAGACCCGGGGCGGGGCTTATTTCGGGAACCGTTCACAAATTTGCCATCCATGGCAAATTTGTTACTTCTGTGCTTTTTTGCGAAAACAAGTTTTGAAGAAAACGTCCTGTTTTGCGCAAAAAAGTCACAGATTCCCGAAACAACCCCCGCCCCGGGTCTTC
>DAISWS010000124.1:0-7518 GCA_036826275.1 Vulcanimicrobiaceae bacterium | reverse complement strand
TCTACCAGGACTCGGTCGCCGGGAAGGATGCGGATGAAGTGCATCCGGATCTTGCCCGACACGTGGGCTAACACTTTATGGCCGTTTGCAAGTTCCACCCGGAACATGGCGTTTGGCAGCGGCTCGACAATGGTTCCCTCGACTTCGATCGCTTCTTCCTTTTGCGTCGCGGTCTGCGCCGCTTTTTCGGCTTTCAGTCGAGCTCGGTCGGGGCGTCCTCCGCGTCTGCCGCGCGCCATTATTGCACCTCAATCACGCAGCCATCTCTTCCTTGGGACGATACTTTGCGACGTCGGGGTGTTCGCCGATATCGCGCAGGGTCAAGATTTTAGGACCGTCGTCCGTAATGGCGATGGTGTGCTCGAAGTGCGCTGCGAGTTTACCATCTGCCGTGACGACTGTCCAGCCATCCTGCAGGGTTTCCACCGAGTAATGACCCTCGGTAATCATGGGCTCGATCGCCAGGACCAGACCCGGGCGCAGTTCTAAGCCCGCGCCGGCGCGTCCGTAATTGGGGACCTGCGGCTCCTCGTGCATCTTGGTGCCGATGCCGTGTCCGACGAGTTCGCGCACCACGCCATAGCCGCTTTTCTCGGCGTGCTCTTGCACGGCATGGCCGATGTCGCCCAAATGCTTGCCCGTGTACATCTGCGCGATGCCGGCCATCAAGCATTGCTGCGTCACGCGCATCAGGCGTTCGGCGTTCTCGCCGACCGTCCCGATTGGAACGGTAACGGCGGAATCGCTGACATACCCGTCCAGCGTCGTGCCGATATCGATGGAAAGCAGATCGCCTTCTTGCAGCACGTAGTCGCGGGGAATGCCGTGCACCACTTCCTCATTCGTCGACGTGCAGATGCTGCACGGATATCCGTGATAGCCCTTGAACGTCGGTACGCCGCCCATCGAACGTATGCCGTTCTCCGCAATCTCGTCGAGTTCGCGCGTGGTCATTCCAGGCTTTGCCGCACGCATGAGATCGCCGAGCACCTTAGCGGTGACTTTTCCGCTCCGGCGCATCTTCTCGATCTCGCGCGGCGACTTAATCGTGATCACGATGCAGCCTGCTCCGCCGCTTCGACTTTCGAAATCAGTTCGCGCGTCACATGCTCGACCGGCGCAAGCGCGTTGATCTCGAGCAACTTGCCGCTTCTGCGGTAGTAGTCGATCAGCGGCGCCGTTTGGTGCTCGTATACCTCGAGACGCTTGGTCACGGTCTCGGGCTTGTCGTCTTCGCGCTGCACGAGCGGTCCGCCGTCTTCATCGTCGATGCCCGCGGCGCGCGGCGGATTCGTCACGGTGTTGTACGAGCGGCCCGTGCGCGGATTCGTCCAGCGCGCCGTCAGGCGCGTAAAGAGTGTGTTGCGATCCGCATTGAACAACACGACCGCATCGAGCGGCATGTGGCGCGTCTGGAGCAACGCGTCAAAGGCTTCGGCCTGCGCGGTCGTGCGCGGAAAGCCGTCCATGATGAAGCCGCCTTGCAACTTCTGCAGCTCCGCCTCGATCATCTTGATGATGACTTCATCGGGAACCAGCGCGCCCTTGAGCATGTAGCTCTCCGCGAGCTTGCCCAGCTCCGTGCCCTTGTTGCGGTTCTCGCGCAGAATGTCTCCGGTCGAAATCTGTTTGGCGCCGAAGCGCTGCTGCAGAATTTGCGCCTGCGTGCCTTTACCGGCGCCCGGAGGACCTAAGAAGATCAAACGCATGGCTATCGCTTGATAAACCCTCGATAGTCGCGCATCGCCAGGCGCGCTTCGATCTGCGTGATCGTATCGAGCGCGACGCCGACCACGATGAGCAGCGAGGTCGATCCGAGATAGAACGTCGTGACCGACAGGCCGCGCTGCAGTGCACCGGGCAGAACCGCGAGCAAGCCAAGATAGATTGCCGCCGCCGTGGTGATACGCAGCAGGATGCGGTTGATGTAGTCTACGGTCGGCTGCCCGGGACGAATGCCGGGTATGAACGATCCGCTCTTCTTGAGGTTGTCGGCGATGTCTTTCGTGTTGATGACGACCGCGCTATAGAAGAACGTGAAGACGACGACGAGCACGAAGTAGACCAAGTTGTACAGCCACGAATTTGGACTGAAGTTCACGTTGATCCACGCGGAGATGTTGGCCCACACGCCCGTCGCACCGCCGCGGCTGAACCACGAGAGCGCCTGCTGCGGAAGCAGCAGAATCGAGATTGCGAAGATGATCGAGATGACGCCGGCGTTGTTCAGCCGCAGCGGAATGTACGTCGAGCGGCCCGCGAACATCTTGCGGCCGACCACGCGGCGCGCTTGCTGCACCGGCACGCGGCGCTGCCCTTGATAGAGAAAGACGATGGAGATGATGACGGCAATCGCGATCAGGATGTAGATGATCAGGTTCGCGATCGATTCGCCGCCCTTGGATGTCGACGCATACGTCTGGGAAACGTATTGCGGATACCGCAGCACGATGCCGATGAAGATGATCAGCGAAACGCCGTTGCCGATGCCCTTGTCGGTGATCTGCTCGCCCAACCACATGAGGAACAACGTGCCGCCGACCATTGCGACGACCGCGTACAGCATGAACCAGACCGAGTCGTCGTAGAAGACGTGGTTGACGTGCATGAGATTCGCCATGAAAAACGCCTGGAGCGTGGCGAGTACGATGGTGAGCCAGCGCGTGTACTGACCGATCTTCTTACGGCCTTCCTCGCCGCCTTTCTTCGCCATCTCTTCGAGCTGCGGGAGCACGACCGTCATCAGCTGCATGATAATCGATGCGTTGATGTACGGCGTGATGCCCATGGCAATCACGGAGAGTTTCTGCAGCGCGCCGCCCGACAGGAAGCCGAGCAAGTTGTAGAACACGCCCTGCGAAAGCAGGCCTTGCCATGTCTTCTCGTTCACGTTCGGAAGTTGCACGTGGATCATGAAGACGAACACGGCGAACGCGAAAAAGACGAACAGCACCCGCTGGCGGATGTCCGGAACCAGGAGCGCCGCGCGAAGGTTATTCAGCATCGATGTGCGCGCCGGCGGCGGCGAGAGCTTCGCGTGCGCTGTTCGAGAACAGCACATCCTTGAATCGCAGGCCGCTGGGTACCGTCTTGCCGGTCTTGCTGCCGCCCAGAATCTTCACGCCGTCGCCGATGTCTTTGATCTTCTTGGCGATCTTCAGCGTTTGCGGCGTCACTTCGACCGAGGTGTCCCAATCGGCGAGGTCGTGCAGATTGACCACGGTATACGTGGTGCGGAAATGGCCGATGTCGCGCGCCTTTTGCGAGTAACCGCGGCGATGCGGAAGACGACGCGCCCAGGGCGTTTGACCGCCTTCGAACGCGGGGCCCTTGCCGCCGCCGGAACGAACCGTCTGGCCTTTGCCGCCTTCGCCGCCGGTCTTGACCATACCGGAGCCGTGGCCCCGGCCCACGCGCGTGCGTTTGGGCCAACTGCCTTTGGCGGGTTTGACGGCGCCGAGCGTCATCAACGAACCGCTTGCGGTTGCGAGTTGTGCTTTACCGGTCGCGGCCTTGCGCGGGCTGGATTTCGCAGCGGTCGATTTTGCCGCAGCGCTTTTTTTAGCTGAAGCGGCCTTCGTGCTGGACTTTGCGCTAGCCGTCTTCGTCGTTTTTTTCTCTGCCATTTATATCGTCATCCTGAGCTTGTCGAAGGATAGTTAAGCGGCGAAAATGTCGGCGACGTTTTTGCCGCGCAGTTGCGCGACTTGCTCCGCCGTCTTGAGCGTGCGCAGGGCTTCGACCGTTGCGTACACGACGTTCACCGGATTGCTCGTGCCGAGCGATTTGGTCAAGATGTCGTGGATGCCGGCGAGCTCGAGCACGGCGCGCATCGGACCGCCAGCGATAACGCCGGTACCCGGAGCGGCGGGCTTGAGCAGTACGCGCGCTGCGCCGATGCTGTGATTGACTTGATGCGGGATCGTTTTCTCGACCATCGGCACGGTGACGAGATTTTTCTTCGCCGCTTCGACGGCTTTACGGATCGCTTCGGGAACCTCACCCGCCTTGCCGATCGCAAAGCCGACGCGGCCCTTGCGGTCGCCGACGACGACGAGCGCGCTGAAGCTGAAGCGCTTACCGCCCTTGACGACTTTCGCCACGCGGTTCACGCGTACGACGGTCTCTTCGAACCCGGAATTGTCGCGGTCGCGACCACCACCACGGTATTGCATTAGAACTCCAGTCCCGCTTGTCGAGCTGCGTCGGCCAGCGCTTTGACGCGGCCGTGGTACTTCAGTCCGCCGCGATCGAAGACGACCTGCGTGATGCCGGCCTGCTTCGCCTTAGCGGCGATTGCCGCGCCGATCTTCTCGGCAGCGGCGAGGTTCGTCGTCGAATCGAGTCCGTCGGCGACATCTTTTTCGCGCGTGGACGCAGCGACGATCGTATGACCCTTGCTATCGTCGACGACGGTCGCGTAGATGTGATGCAGCGTGCGGCGCATCAGCAGACGCGGGCGCTCGCTCGAACCTTCGAGCTTGCGGCGCAGGCGCGCGTGGCGCTTTTGCCGGCTTTGGTCCTTAGAAACGCCGGGCATTACTTCTTACCTGCCTTTCCGGCCTTACCAAGTTTCTTGCGAACGACTTCCGCCGCGTAACGAACGCCTTTGCCTTTATACGGCTCCGGCGGACGCAGGTTGCGAATCTCGGCCGCGACCTGTCCCACTTGCTGCTTGTCAATGCCGTCGACGTGAATCTTGTTCGTGCCTTCGACCGAGAGCGTGATGCCTTTCGGCGCTTTATAGCTCACCGGGTGCGAATAACCCAGCGTGAGGTTCAGGCCTTCGCCCGCCTTGGCCGCACGATAGCCGACGCCTTGAATCTCGAGGCTCTTGCGGAACCCTTTGCTCACGCCTTCGATCATGTTGTTGACCAGCGTGCGCGTGAGGCCGTGCGCCGCGCGGTGCTCTTTTGCATCGCCTTTGCGCTCGACCACCACCTTGCCGTCTTCGAGCTTCACGGTAACGTGCTGCAGCACTTTCTGGCTGAGCTCGCCCTTGGGCCCTTTGACGTGCACTTCATCGCCTTTGACGTCGACGTTGACGCCGCTTGGGACCGTAACCGGTAACTTACCAATGCGACTCATTTACAAAATACCTTATTCATAGTGAGCATTGTCGAACTACCACACGTAGGCGAGGACTTCGCCCCCGCACCCTTCTTTTTTGGCGCGCTTGCCGGACATGATGCCTCTGGACGTCGACATGATGACGAGCCCGAGGCCGCCGAGCACGCGCGGGATCTCCGTCTTGGTCGTGTACACGCGCAAGCCGGGACGGGAGATGCGGCGCAGTCCGGTGATGATTTTTTCTTTGTTGGGACCGTACTTGAGCTTGATGCGAATGGTGCCTTGCGGCCCTTCGTTCACGCGCTCGAAGTCCGTGATGAAGCCTTCGTCTTTGAGAATCTTCGCGACGGCCGCTTTCATGCGCGAGGCAGGCACGTCCACCACGTCATGATTGGCGGTGTTCGCGTTGCGGATGCGCGTGAGCAGATCGGCGATGGGATCGGTAATGACAGCCATGATCTCGTTTCTCTCCTACCAGCTCGCCTTGGTCACGCCGGGAATATTGCCCTTATGCGCGTTCTCACGGAAGCAGATGCGGCACAACGCAAATTTGCGGTACACGCCGCGCGGCCGGCCGCAGAGCTGGCAGCGCAGATGCGCGCGCACCTTGAATTTGGGCGTGCGTTTCGATTTTTCAATCAGAGCGGTTTTTGCCATTAACGTGCACCTGCTTTTTGGAGCGGCAAGCCCATTGCCGTCAGGAACTCGGTCGCCTCTTCGTCATTCTTCGCGCTCGTCACGATGACGATGTCCATGCCGCGCATTTTGTCGACCTTGTCGTAGTTGATTTCCGGGAACACGATCTGCTCGCGCAAACCCATGTTGTAGTTGCCGCGTCCGTCGAACGACTTGCGCGGAAGCCCGCGGAAGTCGCGAATGCGCGGCAGCACTACGTTGAACAGCTTGTCGAGAAACACGTACATGCGCTCGCCCCGAAGCGTCACTTTAGCACCGATGTTCATGCCCTCGCGCAACTTAAACGCCGCGATCGACTTTTTCGCTTTGGTGACGACCGGCTTCTGTCCGCTGATCGCCTGCATCTCGTTGACCGCCGTGTCCAGGATCTTCGAGTTGCTGATGGCGTCGCCGACGCTCATGTTGATGACAACCTTCTCCAGCTTCGGGATCTGGTTGACGTTCTTGTATCCGAAGCGCTCTTGCAGCTGCTTGCGGACGTCTTTGTCGTATTTTTCCTTGAGACGGTTAGCCACGGTCATGCACCTTTAGCCGAAAGACGCGCAGGCTCGCCGCACTTGGCACAGACGCGGTGCGTACCTTCGGGGGTCTCGCGGTGACGGATGCGCGTCGGTGCTTTGCACTTCTCGCACACGTACTGGAGTGCCGAGAGCGGAAGCGGCGCTTCCTTCTCGAGAATCCCGCCGGTTTGCGCAACGCCGCCCATGTTTTGCTGCTGCGTACCCTGCTTGGTGTGTCGCTTGACGATGTTCAGGCCTTCGACCGTCGCCATTCCCGCCTTCGGGAATACGGCTTTGACCGTACCGCGCTTGCCTTTTTCTTTGCCGCGGCGAATCATGACGGTGTCGCCTTTAATGATATTCATAGCCATGAGTGTTACAGAACCTCCGGCGCCAGCGACGCAATCTTCAAGAAGCCGCGGTCGCGCAGTTCGCGCATGACCGGACCGAAGACGCGCGTGCCGCGCGGATCCAAATTATCCTTATCGCCTTTGATGATGACGCATGCGTTGTCGTCGGACTTCACGACTGAACCGTCGGCGCGGCGGACCGGCGCACTCGTGCGCACGATGACCGCTTTGACGACCTGGCCCTTCTTCACGGCCGCACCCGGAATCGCGCTTTTGACCGTGCCGACGACGACGTCGCCCACATGCGCGTACTTGTGACGGCTGCCGCCGCTGATGTGAATGACCAGCAGTTCGCGAGCTCCCGAATTATCGGCTACCTTGAGCCGCGTTTCTTGTTGAATCATCTTACTTCGCGCGCTCCACGATCTCGACCAAGCGCCACCGCTTGTCCTTGGACAGCGGGCGGCACTCGGCAATGCGAACGGTATCGCCGGCCTTGGCATCGTTGGTCTCGTCGTGAGCTTTGAACTTCACCGACTTGCGAACGATCTTGCCGTACACCGGATGCGGCACGCGCGTCTCGGACACGACGACGATCGTCTTGTCCATCTTGTCGGAAACGACGCGGCCCTGCTTGATGCGGCGCTTGTGCCGCCCTTCGACATTGCTCAGGACAGGCTCCACAGTGGTATTACGCTGCTCCATTCTTAGCCTCGGCGATCCGTTTCTCTGAAATGACGGTTTGAATTTTCGCGTACGTGCGTCGCATTGCGCGCACTTTGCTGCCAGTGGCCTCGATCCTGGCGATCCTCGACGGCACGCTCGGCGCGATCCGCCGTGCCCTGCCGCGGCTCGAGCTGCACCTTTACGAGTACCAGACCCGGCCGATGCTGGAGAAGTTG
>DAISWS010000123.1:1278-7623 GCA_036826275.1 Vulcanimicrobiaceae bacterium | reverse complement strand
CCTTCCACACGGCTCATCCGCAGCCCCTCGAAGGGTTGACCTCGACCATACGTGCGGGCGTAGCATCGGCTCATGAGCGTAAAAGTCTACGGAGTCGATCATATCGTCATCGAGATGGACGACCTGGAGCGGGCGATCGAATTCTATCAAGACGTCTTCAATCTGGAGAAGCTCGACGAGGGCTGAAGCTGCCGTCGCGGTTCCGATGCGATTTCATCGATCCGTTCGGCAATCATATTCAACGATCTGCACGACGAATCGCTGGTGTGGCTGCTGCCGTATCAAGAAGTGCAGAAGGCCGGCATCACAACGCGGAGAGCGAAAGCATCGTCATCGTCGCTTGAACGCTGCCGCTATCGTTCAGGTCGTCGAGGAAGGCCTCGATCACCGAAGACGACGTGGCCCGGATCTTCGCGAGCAGATCCCACTCGCCGGTGAGCCGGTGGCACTCTTCGACGTGCAAGCCTTCGATGCGCAAATTCAAAATATGACGCGCCATGTCACGGCACTTGAGCGTCGTGCGGATTTGCACGTATGCCATGATCGTGTATCCGAGCATCTCCCAGTCCGGAATCACGGTATAGCCGCGAATTGCGCCCGCATCGTGCAGGCGTTTGAGGCGGCCGACGACCGCGGGACGTGAAAGCGAGACGCGGCGTGAAAGTTCCTCGGTCGTCATGCGACCGTCGGCGCGCAGCTGCGCGATGATTGCATGGTCGATAGGGTCAAGCGTGACATTGTTGCGATTCGTCCGGGAAACGGGCTTAACGGCGACGGTCATGTGCGTCCTTTTCTGACGATTCGTTCGTAGTTCTGTAAACGGCTTTACGAATCGTAATGGCCGCTTCTATCATACGAATATGGCCTCACTCACGCAATCCCTGAAGAACGGTACCGTGAGGCCGGCGTCGCTCTCGTGGATCGCGCTGATCACGGTGTGGTTCTTGTGGGGCTCGACGTATCTGGGCATCCGGGTTGCGGTGCAAACCATTCCGCCGTTTTTGATGGCCGGCAGCCGGTATTTGATCGCCGGTTCGCTTCTTGCGCTGATTCTGTGGATCACGCAGCGCGAGCGCCTCACGCCGGTCAAATGGAGCGACCTGCGGTCCGTCGTCATCACCGCGGTATTGCTGTTGGTAGTCAGCAACGGTCTACTTTCATGGGCGGAGGTGCACATCCAATCGAGTCTCGCCGCGCTCATCGTGTCCGGCGTGCCGATTTGGATGGTCTTGCTCGACGCACTGTTGTACACGCGAAAAATTCAGCCGATTGCGATGCTCGGCATGGCCGTGGGCTCGATCGGCATGGTGTTGCTCGTCGGCATTCCGTCCGGCCACGTGCCCATCGTCACGGCGGTGATTTTAATAGGCGGATCGCTCTGCTGGGCGTTCGGCTCGGTACTGGCCCGGCGCCGGCACGGGCATCGCACGCATCCGCTGTTTCCCGCGCTCGAGATGATCGTCGCCGGCGTGCTTTCATGGGTTGTCGGCATCGCGGCGGGAGAGCTGCACGGCTTCCATCTTTCCGCCGTGACGCTTCCGTCCATCGGCGGATTTCTTTGGCTGATCGTGATGGGATCGATGGTCGGATATACAGCGTTCGCCTACATGATCCGCACGTTGCCAACGCACGTCTCGTCGACGTACGCATACGTCAATCCGGTTGTCGCGGTCGTTCTGGGCGCGGCGATCTTGCACGAACCGGTAACGCTGAATATTTTGGCGGGCGGTGCAACCATCGTCACTGCGGTCGTGATCATTCTGTTAGGAACGCAAACGCAGCGAAAGGAGGTTTAGGTGAACGGCACTCAGCAGCACGAAATCGATCTGCAACTGCTGCGCTTGGTAATCGCGCGCTTTTAAATTTTGAACATCTCGGCGAAACGGTCGAACAATCCGAGGTTGCCGGTCACGCGCACCACATTGTTCGCGATTGCTTCGCGCGGTGAAAGCTCATCCGCCATAACCGCGCGCAATGCCGGCCCCGCTTCAATCACGCACTGCGCACCGGGCAGCGGGCCGGCGGCGGCGCGTAAGGCGCCATCGTCGACGCACGCGTGAATCAGAACCGGTCCCATGCGCAGCTCGTACGATGCGTGCACCCCTTTCGCGGCTTTGGGTTTGAACGTCGTTCGCAGCGCCATGATCATCGAATCGTTCGTGACGATCTCGTCAGGCCGTGGAGCGTCGAGTAACTTCGCGCCCCACCGTCCCAGCGCGAGCACCGGTTCTTCGAGCTGCTGTCCTCGCCCGGTAAGCTCGTACAGCACGCCGCCGCCCGGTTGAGAAGACGCGCGGCGCTGCACGATGCCCGCCGCCTCGAGCTCTTTCAACCGCGAGGTCAAAATGTTCGTCGGAATTTTCGGCAGGCCGCGCTGCAATTCGCCGAAGCGCTTCGGCCCCACGAGCAGGTCGCGGATGACGAGCATGGCCCAACGCTCACCGACGATTTCCATGGCCCGGGCAAAGCCGCAGAACTGCCCGTACGCACGCTTAGTCACCATCCCGGTTGTACCATAGACTTTTTTTTTTGCATAATACTTGTATTTTGCAAGTTATCCCGTTATGATCGCGCCATATTCGCGATTGGAAAAGGAGCACAACTATGGCGAATCAGGTCGTCCACTTCGAAATCATCGGGCAAGACGGAGCCACTCTGCGGCAGTTTTACAAGGAAGCCTTCGGCTGGGAGTATCAGGCCGTAGGTGGTCCAATGGATTACGCTCTCGTGCAGAACGCCGGACTTGGCGGCGGCATAGGCGGCGGGTGCGAGAATACAGCCGGTCACGTACGCGTATACGTTGCGGTCGACGACATCAACGCCGCGCTGCAGAAGATCCGCGACCTCGGCGCAACGTCGGTCGAAGGGCCGTATCCGATTCCGACCGGCGGGCAAATCGCGCAGTTCGTGGATCCGCAGGGTCAGTCGGTGGGTCTGGTCCAGCAATAACCTCCGGCAGCAAGGAGCAAGCGATGCAACAGATCATTCCGTTCATCTGGTTCAACGGTCAGGCGGAAGAAGCGGTCAACTTCTACGTCTCGCTGTTCAAAAATTCGAAGATCGAACGCGTCAGCCGTTATGGCGAAGCCGGCCCGATGCCGGCGGGAACCGTGATGACGATCGAGTTTACGCTCGACGGTCAGGACGTGATGGCGCTCAACGGCGGCCCGGGCGATGCGCCCGACGGTCCGTATCCCGGCGCCGTCGCGCTCTTCGTGAGTTGCGATACGCAAGCCGACGTCGACACATTGTGGGACGGTTTGAAACAGGGCGGCGAATCGATGCGCTGCGGTTGGGTGAAAGACCGCTTCGGCGTGGTTTGGAACATCGTGCCGCGAGGCTTAGGCGACTACGTCGGCGGCGACGATAAAGAAGGCGCGAGTCGAGCCATGAAGGCCATGCTGGAGATGGACAAACTCGACATCGACGAACTGCGGCGCGCTTACGAGAGCGCCTCTACCGTCTGATCGGTCGAGCGGATAACGCCCATGCGCGGGAAGATGCGTTCGCAGGAATGTTGATGCTCGTCGGGCTTGAGTGCCGACATCGCATCTTCGACGAACAGCAGCTTGTAGTTCCTCTCGAGCGCATCCCGCGCGGTTGACTCCACGCCGATGTTGGTTGCGATGCCGCAGATCGCGATGCGCGTGACACCGCGCCGGCGCAGATGGAGATCGAGATCGGTTCCATAAAACGCGCCCCAGTTTTTTTTGGTTACGACGATGTCGTTCTCCCGAAGGCCGAGTTGCGGATCCAGCTCGTCCCATCCCGGCTGCATCGGCGGCATTTGCGCCGGCGCATCGACGAGCGGTTTGAGCATCGTGTCGGGCGTCGCAGAGACGCGAACGAAGACCACCGGTAGATGGGCGCTGCGGAATGCGCTCACCAGCCGCGCGGCGTTACTCACCACCTGCGCAGCAGAATGGGGGCCTACCTCGCGTGCCGTGATTCCGCGCTGCAGGTCGATAAGGACGAGCGCCGTTTTTTCGTCACGCAAAAGCGCTTTGGTCTCGATCATGGTGCTCTCGAGAATATGGGCCTGCACCGCCGCGGCCCTGCCCCTGCCCCTTGCGTCGCCTGCCTGCTGTGGCGGGGGACCCTCCGAATGGGTACGTCGAACGTGTGCTACCTGATATGGTGATTCAACGCATCAACTCGCCCGCCGACGTCAAGAAGCTCAGCCGCGCTGAAATCGACAAGGTCGCTCAAGAGATACGCGACATGCTCATTGCCGTCTGTGCATCCAACGGCGGCCATCTTGCTCCCAATCTCGGCGTCGTCGAACTGACGCTCGCGCTCCACCGTGTCCTGGATCTGCCCAAGGACCGCATCGTGTGGGACGTCAGCCACCAGGTCTACGTGCACAAGATCTTGAGCGGACGCCGCGACCAGTTCCCGACCATTCGAAAGGGCGGCGGACTCTCCGGTTTTGCGATGCGCAGCGAGTCCGAATACGATTGCTTCGGTGCCGGTCACGCAAGCACGAGCGTATCGGCCGCGCTTGGCATGGCGAAGGCGCGCGATCACGCGGGCCGCAACGAAACGATCGTCGCCGTCCTGGGAGACGGCGCGCTCACCGGCGGTTTGGCGTACGAAGCACTGAACAACGCCGGACAAATGAAATCGAACTTCATCGTCGTCTTAAATGACAACGAGATGTCGATTGCACCGAACGTGGGATCGATTGCATCGTACCTCTCGGTGCTGCGCAGCAAGCCGCTTTCGAATCTCGCGCGCCACACCGGAAAAGCGGTGCTCGATCATCTCCCGCTCGGCGGCATGGCGAAAAAAGCGTTTGAATCGGCGGAGATCGGCGCAATGCGTTTTATCGCGCCGTCCGAAAAAGCCGCGGTCATCTTTGAAGAGCTGGGCTTCCGCTACATCGGTCCCATAGACGGACACAACTACGATGCCGTCGTCGATGCGCTCAATACCGCCAAGAGCCAGCCGCGCGCCGTGCTGCTGCACGTGCGCACCGTCAAAGGAAAAGGTTACGAGCCGGCCGAGAAAGATGCGCGCACGTTCCACGGCTTGGGTGCGTTCGACAAATCGAACGGCACCGTCATCAAAGCGCCGAATCCGCCGCGCACCTTCGCCCAGGCATTCGGTG
Organism: Vulcanimicrobiaceae bacterium; assembly: GCA_036826275.1. Lineage (GTDB taxonomy): Bacteria > Vulcanimicrobiota > Vulcanimicrobiia > Vulcanimicrobiales > Vulcanimicrobiaceae > DATGJX01. Next base: position 2,513 of record DAISWS010000123.1, on the reverse strand, counting down.
ACGCGATGATTGCCGTCGCACAAAAAGACAACCGCGTCGTGGGCATCACCGCGGCCATGCCCGACGGAACCGGTCTCGCTAAATTCGGCAAGGCGTTTCCCGAGCGTTATTACGACGTCGGCATCGCCGAAGCGCACGCGGTGTGCTTCGCCGCCGGCGCCGCAACGAGTGGATTGAAACCGGTCTGCGCGATCTACTCGACGTTCTTGCAGCGCGCATACGATCAAATCGTGCACGACGTGTGCATTCAAAATCTGCCGGTCGTGTTTTGCATGGACCGGGCCGGCTTCGTCGGTGACGACGGCCCCACGCACATGGGCCTGTACGACATCGCGTACCTGCGCACGCTGCCGAACGTCACCGTCATGGCGCCGCGCAACGAAGACGAACTGCAGCCGATGCTCGAGCATGCGCTCTCGCTCGGCACGCCGGCCGCCATCCGCTATCCGCGCGGCTCCACCAGCGGCAAACACAGCGAACCATCGGCGCCGATCGTGCAAGGACGCGCCGAGGTGCTGCGCCGCGGCAAAGGGGTGGCGATTCTGGCGTACGGCAACACGGTCGACGTCGCACTCGACGCGTGGGACGTTTGCAACGAAAAGCCGACGGTCGTCAATATGCGCTTCGCCAAACCGCTCGACGAGGCGCTGCTGATGGAACTGGCCGAGACCCATTCGCACGTTCTTACCTTAGAAGAGCATTCTCTGGGAGGCGGGTTCGGCTCGGCGGTCGTAGAGTTCGTCTCGGATCACGGGCTGGGTCTGTCGGTCGAACGCATCGGGGTGCCGAACAACGCCCTCGTGCAGCACGACTCGCAGGCCAAGCAGCGCGCCCTGTTCGGACTGACGGGCGAGCATGTGGCCGGGCGGGTAGCGAGCGTTCTTGTCGCTGCCGTCCGTCCGTGATAGAATGTCGCAGTTTGGGGGCGCAGGCCCCTAAATTCGTGTAGGAGACACTGCTTGATTTCTCTGCTGCTCGGTGCAGCGGCGCCCGCCGTCAAGGCGAACGCGGCCGCGGCGCCCGCTCTTAAGGTTCCGGTCAGCAACGTGCCGACCGCTGGACCCCTTCAGGTTCAGCCCGGGCTGAATTACGGCCCCACGGCGCAAACGTGGTTCCAGCAGCACGCCGGCTGGCTGACGCACACGCTGGGCGGGCTGTTCATCCTGTTCGCCATCGGCCTCATCATCTTACTGGCGGTGCAGACCACCAAGCAGGTGATCGGAGGACCGTACGTA
>DAISWS010000123.1:0-1268 GCA_036826275.1 Vulcanimicrobiaceae bacterium | reverse complement strand
CCAAGCAGGAAGGCTTGTCCGGCACGCTGGGCGGCCGCGTTGAATCGGCCTATGGCCGTCCGGGAGCGGAGGAGCAGCTCAAGCGCGTCACGGGAGTTTTCGCGGTCGGGTTCGTCATCGTCGGAACGATTCTCTCGCTGACCGGCATCTAACGGTCTCCATGCCCCTGCTCGAAGTCCACAATCTCCGAACCACGTTTCGTACGGAAGATGGTTTGGTCACCGCCGTAAACGGCTTATCGTATTCTTTGGAAGCCGGCTCGACGCTCGGCATCGTCGGCGAATCCGGCTCCGGTAAATCGGTCAACGCACTCTCGATCATGCGGCTGATCCAGCGGCCGGGACAGATCGATCCGCAAAGCCGCATTCTGTTTGCAGGCGAGGACCTGCTCAAGAAGAGCGAAGCCGAAATGCGCAAGATCCGCGGCAACAAGATCGCGATGATCTTCCAGGACCCGATGACTTCGCTCAACCCGGTGCTCACCGTCGGCGAGCAGATTGCCGAAGCGGTCGAACTGCATCTGGGCTTTGGTAAAAGAGACGCGTTCGAGAAGACCATCGAGATGTTCAAAAAGGTGCGTATCCCCGCACCTGAAAAGCGCGTTCACGAATATCCCCATCAGTTTTCGGGCGGCATGCGCCAGCGCGTGATGATCGCGATGGCGCTTTCATGCGATCCGCAGCTGCTCATCGCCGACGAGCCGACGACCGCGCTCGACGTGACGATCCAAGCGCAGATTCTCGAGCTGATGAACGAAATGCAGCAAGAGACGGGCGCCGCGATTATCATGATCACGCACGACCTGGGCATCGTGGCCGAAGTCTGTAAGAACGTGCTCGTGATGTACGGCGGCAACATGGTCGAGTACGGCAGCGCCGAGCAGATTTTCGATGCGCCGAAGATGCCGTACACGCAAGGATTGCTCGCGTCGTTGCCGCGTCTGGATATTTCCGAGCGCAAACGCTTGGAGCCGATTCCGGGCCAGCCGCCGAACTTGCTGCGCTTGCCGCCCGGCTGCGCGTTTGCATCGCGTTGCCGCTACCGTATGCCGATTTGCGATGAGCCGGTGCCGACGTACGATTTCGGCGCAGGGCACATCGCGCGCTGCTTCCTCTACGACGAGCGCGCCAAAGACCAGCGTCCAATCGAAGTAGAAACGGTGGCCCACACGTGATCGCTGCCACCAAAAACCTCGTCGAAGTCAAAAACCTCTACAAGTATTTTCCGATCCATTCCGGATTGCTCTCGCGCCACGTCGGCGACGTAAA
>DAISWS010000122.1:3632-7649 GCA_036826275.1 Vulcanimicrobiaceae bacterium | reverse complement strand
CAGCACGCGCTCGACCTCTCCGCCGAAGTCGGCGTGCCCAGGTGTGTCGACGATGTTGAACTTCACGTTGCCGTGCCGGACGGCCGTGTTTTTCGCGAGGATCGTGATGCCGCGCTCGCGCTCGAGCGGGTTCGAGTCCATCACGCGGGTTTCGACGTGCTGGCCTTCGCGGAAAACGCCGCTCTGCCTGAGCATGGCGTCGACCAGCGTGGTCTTGCCGTGGTCCACGTGGGCGATGATGGCGACGTTACGGATGTCCGGACGGGTTTTCATGGTCGTTCAGGTCTTACCATAGAAGCTGCCTTTGGCGCTAGCGGTTAGGCTGGAGCCCGGCTACTCGGCCAGGCGCGGCAGGGTGAACCAGAAGGTCGTCAGCTTGTTCGGTTCGCTATCGTAGCCGATTGTGCCGCCCATCAACGTGACCAGTTCCGAGCAGATGTAGAGGCCCAGGCCGATTGAGGCATCGCCGCTGTCGCGGCCGATGCGCCCGAAGCGCGTGAAGAGCTTTTCGCGCTCGTTTTCGGGGACGCCGGGACCCTCGTTCTTCACCGCAAAGCGCACCTCGTTGTCCTGCGCTCTGATCTCGACGGCGATAACCGACGTTTCGGTCGAATATTTGGCCGCGTTCGAAAGCATATTCGTGAGCACTTGCACGACGCGCCCTTCGTCGGCGTTCACCCGTGGAAGCGGTTCCAGATACAACGTGCGGAACTCGCGCCCGGGATGCTGGCTCTCCATGCGCGCAACCGATTCTTCGACGACGGCGATGGGATCGACCGCCTCGAATCGCAGCGTCAGTTTGCCGGCGTCCATGCGCGAGAGCAGCAAAAAATCGTCGAAGATCGCGGAAAGCCGTGCCGTGGAAGACGTGAGGACGCCGAGCAGTTCTTTGCGCCGCTCCGGTGCGAGCGAATCGAAATGCGCGTCCAGTAGCGCGGTTGCGCCGCGAATCGCCGAGAGCGGCGAGCGCACCTCGTGCGACACGACGGCGAGAAATTCACTCTGCGCGCGCGAAGCCTGCTCGATCATTTGCCGGCGCTCGACTTCAACGGCGTGGCCGCGCATGTTTCCGAGCGCGAGTCCGACCAGATTGACGAAGAGCTGCATCTGACGCAGCGTTTCATGCGTGGGCACCAGGCCATCGGCCGGACCGTCGACCGAAACATATCCGATCATCTCGCCGGCCGGATCGGCAAGGACCAATGTGAGCGAATCGTGCTCGTGCCACGCATTGGGCTGCTCGCGCACCCGGTCGATCGGCACCTCACCGGTGTAGATGTTGTAGGCCCACAATTGTTCGCGTTCGGCCGGAATATAGTAGCAGTGCGGGACGACTTCAAATTCCGGGACCAGCAGTTCCACCATTGCGTCGCGCGGTATGTGCTCCCCCAGACGCTCGCGTATGGCTTGGTCGGGAAATCCGATGATGACGTGGCGGTACATCTCGCCGCCCGGTTTGTCGGACGCGACGATTGAGACGTACTTGAAGCCGTAGAGCTCGCTCAGGCCGCGCGCAATCGATTCCAACGCCGGACGGGCGGTCTGCGCTTGGAGGATGTCTTGCGTTATTTCGAAGAGGCGTTCGAGCACACGGCTTTCGTGCGTCTCTTCACGGACGATTGACGGCATAGGCCTGTGGGAGACTTCGGCGCCTGCGTTGTACGCTTCCCCTATGCCGGGCTTGCTCGTAAACGGGGATTGCGTCAAGGGCGCGCTGCGTCATCTGGCGGACGCGAGCGTCGATCTCATCATTACCGATCCGCCGTACGGAATCGAAGGCGATCGCTTGCACCGCCATTACAACCGCGACGAGCGCTTCGTCATCGACGGGTACGTCGAGGTGGAGTCGCGCCGCTACAACGAGTTCAGCCGCGCTTGGATCGCCCAGGCAGAGCGAGTGCTGCGGCCGGGCGGCCAAATCTACATCGTCTCCGGTTATACCAATCTCTACGACGTGCTCGATGCGTTGCGCTCGACGAGTTTGATCGAAATCAATCACCTGATTTGGAAGTACAACTTCGGCGTGTACACGAGCGCGAAGTACGTCTCGTCGCACTATCACATCTTGTACTATGCCAAACCCGGCGGCCGCCGCACGTTCAATTTGCAAGCGCGCTTTGCGCTCGACGAAGGCGGCCCGGACGGCGGATCGGCGAACTACCGCGATCGCGAAGACGTGTGGATCGTCAACCGCGAGTACAAGCCCGGACGCGCGAAAAACAAGAACGAACTTCCGCCGGCGCTGCTCGAGAAGATGATCGCCTACAGCAGCAACGAGGGCGATCTCGTGTGCGATTTTTTCATGGGCGGCGGATCGACCGGCGTTGCGGCTATCGGATTGAACCGGCGCTTCGCGGGCTTCGAACTTTCAAAAAAAGCGTACGAGGCCTGCGTGAAACGCGTGAACGCGGTCCAAGCGGGATCGTTGCTGCAGCCGCCGCCGCGCCCGCACGTCGTTCGCAACCGTGGAAAAACGTGGAGCGCGATCGAGTCGCGGCGCCTGGGCAAACGGTATCGTGACTTGGCCGCAAGAGGTTTGACCAAAGCGCAAATCGTTGCCGCGCTCAGCGATGAATTCGAGCGAGGCGCGTGGGCGATCCGCAAGCGGTTGAAGATCAGCGGGCTTCTTCCGGATAGCCGGTAATCTCGCGGATCGCTGCGTAGAGCGGGCGCAGCTGCGCGTACATGCGCTGGTACACGCGATGATAGAGCGCATCATAAATACGCTGATTGGCGGCGAGCGGTTCGAACGTGCGCTCGATGCGCGTCATCGCACGAACGGCGCTTGCGAAATCGCGGTGCATGCCGATGCCGACGGCCGCGTTGATTGCGGCGCCTAACCCCGATGTTTCGTACACGTGCGGACGTGACGCGGGCAAGCCGAACACGTCGGCGGTAATCTGCATCGCGGCATCGCTTTGGGAGCCGCCGCCCGCGACGCGAAGTTGCGAAATCGCAACGCGCCCGCGCTTTTCGATGCGTTCTTTTCCCTCGCGCAGCGCAAACGCCAAGCCTTCCAAAATTGCCCGGTACATGTGCGAGCGTGTATGCACGTCGCCGAAACCGATGATCGCGCCTTTGGCTTCCGGGCCCGGATTCTTTAAACCGGGCGACCAGTACGGCTGCAAGAGCAGCCCCATCGAACCGGGCGGAACGCTCGCGATGAGGTCGTCGCCCCAGACGCCGAACTGCTCCTTGAACCAGCTCACCATCCAATAACCGCGAAAAATTTGCACCTCGATGTTGTACGCGTGCGGCATTGCAGCCGGATACGGCGGAATGAACGGCGTCGCTTCGACGTACCGGGGCGACGTGACGTTGATGGTTGCCGTCGTGCCGTAACTCAAGCAGCCCACGTGCGGCTCCGTGCATCCGGCGCCCAGCACTTCGCACGCTTTATCCGCCGCTGCGGCGACGATGGGCGTTCCGCGCGGGATGCCGGTTTTCGCCGATGCCTTGCCCGTGATCTCACCAATAAGCGACCCCGGCGCTACGAGCTCCGGCAGCAGATCGCGATCGATGCGTATCGCCTGCCATTTCCAATCATGTTTCGCCGCCCAGCGCAGCCGCTTGTAGTCGAAGGGAATGTACGCGACTTGCGAGCCGGTCGAATCGATGAAGCGCCCGCACAATTTGTGCAGCAGAAATCCGGAGAGCAGCAAATATTTGTGCGTTGCGCGCCAAACGTGCGGCTCTTCCGCGCGGATCCAATTCGCCTCGGCTTCGCGTTGAAAGTACCGGATCGTCTGCGAGACGCCTGCGGCGGCAAACGCGGCACGCCACAGCGGAGAAATTGACGGAACGGCGCCGGCTTTGCGCTGATCGAGCCACGTGATTGCCGGGCGCAGCGGCTCGCCGCGTTCATCCACGTTGACGACGGTCGCGCGCGCTGCGTGGTCAGCGAGAGCGCCGCGATGCGATCGCGCAGATCCGGCCGGTCGGCGCACAGCGTTTGGCACGCCCGGCAAAGCGAGTCCCAAAATGCGTTTGCATCGTGTTCGTGCCAGCCGGCTTGCG
>DAISWS010000122.1:0-3622 GCA_036826275.1 Vulcanimicrobiaceae bacterium | reverse complement strand
CGTCGAATAGTCATCCAGCGCGACGCTGCTTTTTGCGAGCAGATTGCCGTTCGCGTCGAACACGAGCGCGCGCACGCTTTGCGTCCCGTTGTCAATGGCAAGCAGCAGGTCGCGCTGCGCGCTAGCGGACGTAGCTGCCGCCGTTCACGTCGATGGTCGCCCCATTCGCATAGTTCGCGGCATCGCTCGCAAAGAACGAAATGATCGAGGCGACCTCTTCCGGTTTGCCGACGTAGCCCATCGGCACTTCCGCGGCCAGTGCGCCGCCGCGTTCGTCTAGGTCGGGCGCGGCCATGTCGGTTTCGATAAATCCCGGCGCGATGGCGATCGCGACGATGCCGTCCTTCGCGCAGGAGCGCGCGATCGACTTGGTCAGATTTACCAGCGCGGCTTTGCTCGCGCCGTAATCCGCGTACGTGAGTTCACCGCGATGTGCGGCGCGCGAAGCGATATTCAGAATCTTGCCGCGCTTGCGTTCGCGCATGTGCTGCAGCACCAAGAACGTCAGGTTTGCCGCACCGAAGAAATTGACGTCGAACGTCTGCTGCCATCCGGCGCGCCACGAAGCGTAATTCGTTCCGAAAAACGGATTCTCGGCGAAGATCGCTGCGTTGTTGACGAGCACGTCGATGCTTCCCAGGTGCTCGAGCGCCCGGTCGACCAGCGCCGGCAGCGCGTCATGATTTGCCATGTCGCACTGCTCCGCCCACACGCGGCTGCCAAGTTCTGTGCATAGTGCCTGCGCTCGCTCGCTTTCGCGATTATAGGTGAAGACGACGGATGCGCCCGCTTCATGCAGCGCGCGCACGGCGGCCGTGCCGATTCCACGCGATCCACCGGTCAGGAGTACGTTCATGTCAAGGGGGGTTCGACGGCTCCCCGTGAAGTCGTGCGCATGCAACTCGAACCGTACATATTTTTTTACGGCCGCTGCGAAGAGGCGCTCGAGTTCTACAAGAGCGCGATCGGCGGCACTTACGAGCTCAACCGCTTTGAAGGCTCGCCCATGGCCGAGCAGATTCCGGCGGAACAGCGCAACAAGATCATGCACGCCACGTTCAAAGGTGACGGGTTCACGTTTATGGCGTCCGACGGCGATCTCTCCAAGACGCTGGATCCGGATGCGGGCAATATTTCACTCTCGCTCGGAATCAAGGACGGCGCTCAGGCCGAACGCACGTTCAATGCGCTGGCGCAGGGCGGAAACGTGACGATGCCGTTTGCGCAGGCGTTCTGGGGTGGGAAATTCGGCACGGTCGTGGACCGCTTCGGAACCGAGTGGATGGTAACGTCTGAATAATCGCGCGTACGTCTTAGCGACGCGTCCGCAAGCATTGCCGAACGCGCAGAACTGGCGCGTCGTGGACGAGCCGGTCCACGAGCCGGCCGACGGAGAAGTGCTGCTCAAGACGCTGTATCTCTCCATCGATCCCGCGATGCGCGGCTGGATGGACGACCGGCCATCCTATCTGCCGCCGGTCGGCACCGGCGAGGTGATGCGGGCGCTCGGCGTTGGAGAAGTCATCGCCTCCAAGCACCGCAACTTCGAGCCGGGCGACTACGTCAGTGGAATGCCGGGCGTTCAGACATTCGCGTGCGTTGACGGGAACACGCTCACGAAGATCGATCCCGAACTTGCGCCGCTCCCGAAATACACGAGCGTGCTTGGCATGACGGGCATGACGGCGTATTTCGGGTTGTTCGAGATCGGCGAGGCCAAGAGCGGTGACACGGTCGTGATCTCGGCGGCATCGGGCGCTGTCGGCTCGGTCGCCGGGCAGCTCGCGAAGATCGCCGGATGCCGAACCGTCGGCATTGCGGGCGGCCCCGAAAAATGCGCGTATGTGCGCGACGAGCTCGGGTTCGATGTCGCTATAGATTATCGAAATGAAAACGTGTATGCCGCGCTCCGGACGCACTGTCCGAACGGGATCAACGTCTATTTCGACACGTGGGCGGCGAGATTCTCGATGCATGTCTTGGGAATTTAGCAATGTATGCGCGCGTCGTTATCTGCGGTGCGATCTCGCAATACAACGCCGAAGACGTACGCGGTCCATCGAATTACATGATGCTGCTGATAAAGCGCGCGCGCATGGAAGGCTTTCTCGTATCAGACTACTATGCCGAGTATGGGAAGGCTGCGCGGGAAATGGCGGCGTGGCTACGCGAAGGCAAGCTGCGTTCGCATGAGGAGATCGTCGAAGGCATCGATCGCTTTCCCGAAACGTTGCTGCGTCTTTTCACCGGCGAACATCTCGGAAAACTCGTGATCGAGGTCGCGAAGCCGAGTTAGTCGAACGCGCGTTTCACCGTGGGAGAGTACGGGTCTGGTGGCCCGCACGGTCTTCAAAACCGCTGAGGCCGGGGCAACTCGGCTGGTAGGTTCGATTCCTACACTTTCCCGCCACTTCGCCAAAGTGCCCGTCCTGTAAGGGTTTTCCGTTCACGTGACCGCGTTGGTCACGGATTTGGTCACAAGGGGATTAGTGACCGCCGACAGCCGGGCGCAGGTATGCGTCGAGCAATTCGGACTTGGCGCGCTTCTGATCGGTCAGAAGGTGAACGTACGTCGAGGACGTGATCGCGATCCCGGAATGCCCGAGCGATTCGGACACAACCTTGAGCGGTACGCCGGCCGCGAACGCGAGTGAAGCGAAGCCATGACGGAGATCATGGAATCGTACGGCCCGCAGTTTCTTGCGCTTGACCAGGCGCGAGAATCGTTGCGAAAGGTGGTTCGGTTGCCACGCTTCGCCGGCGCGGTCGAATACATAGTCCTCGGGTTGAATCTTCCCCATGCCGAGTGCCATGTGTTCTTCTCGTTGCCGTGCGCGGTGTCTGAGGAGCACGTCAACCACGAAGGGCGGGAGCACGTCAGTACGTTTGGAGCCCTCGGTTTTCGGCGATTTGATGATCATCTTACCGTCGAGCATTGCAGCCGAACGACGAACACTGTACTCGCCGGAATCCATATCAACGTCGCCCCAGCGTAAGGCGCATATCTCGCCGCGCCGTAATCCTGTGCCGATTGCGAACGCGACGATGGCTTCGAGATCGGTTCCGGCGCTCGCCGCCAAAAGCGCGCGAACGTCGTCGAGGGATAGAGCCGCAATCTCGTGCGAGTCGCTTTCGGGCATGTCGATTGCATAAGCGACGTTGCGTGTGATCATTCCCATCTTTACGCCCCACTGCAACACGGCGCGAATTGTCACCAGGACATTCCGCAATGAACGTCCGCTAAGTGGCTTTCCGTGATTGCGTTTGGAAAGTTGTCGCGCGTTGTTTAACGTGTCTTCGATGTTGATTGGCCGGATTGCAGCGATTCGCATCGTGCCAAGTGATGGTCTAATGTGATGCTTCAGCGTGCGCTTGTACCATGCGAGAGACGTTGCCTGGACGCGCGATTCCCTAGCCTTGAGGTATTGGTCTGCGAGCCAGTTGAATTTGTGCTGCCCTTGCTCCGTGATAACGCCACGCGCGACATCGGCGAGCCGCTGTGTGAGCATTTTTTGCGCATCTTTTTTGGAACCGCGTACAGTTTCGCGCTTTTGTCGTCGCGCTTCACCTGGACGCCGTTCTGGGTTGAGATCATACGTGATAGTCCATCGGTCATCGCGAC
>DAISWS010000121.1:0-7777 GCA_036826275.1 Vulcanimicrobiaceae bacterium | reverse complement strand
GCACGCGGGCCGGTGCTGCGTAATGCACGCGAGCCGGTGCTGCGTAATGCACGCGCGCAGGTGCGGCGTAATGTACCGGCGCTGCGCGTTCGACGTGCGCAGGGGCGGTGTAATGTACCGGCGCTGCGCGTTCGACGTGCGCAGGTGCGGCGTAATGTACCGGCGCTGCGCGTTCGACGTGCGCAGGTGCGGCGTAATGTACCGGCGCTGCGCGTTCGACGTGCGCCGGGGCTGCCGTCGTATGCGTCGAGGTTTTGTCCGGACCGTGCGCGGACGCTGGGGCGACGCCCAACGTGACGACTGCGGCCGACAAGCCGCTTGCTAGGATTCCCTTGAGGAGACTGCTCGTAGAGGTTCGCATCGTGTCCTCGCTTGTTCCCTAAATTGCTTTACGCAAAGAAAACGAGAGAGGACGGCGCACGGTTCGCAACCGGGCGCATCGACGCTTCTATTCGAAGGCGCTTCGGCCGGTGAGCGCTTGCCCCAAGATCAGCGTATGGACTTCGCTCGTTCCCTCGTAGGTGAGTACCGATTCGAGATTGTTCATGTGCCGGATAACCGGATACTCGAGCGTCACGCCGTTTGCTCCGAGAATCGACCGGGCTTCACGCGCGATTGCCAACGCTTCGCGCACGTTGTTCAGCTTGCCGAAACTCACATGCGTGGGATGCGCGCGGCCTTCATCTTTCATCCGTCCGATATGCAGCGCCAGAAGCGTGCCCTTATTGAGCTCCAGCAGCATGTTGACGAGCTTTTCTTGCGTTATCTGAAAGCCGCCGATCGGGCGTCCGAACTGCACGCGCGTTTTCGAATACTCCAGCGCCGTCTCGAAGCACGTGCGCGCGGCGCCCATCACGCCCCAAATTATGCCGAAACGTGCCTCGTTCAGACAGGCAAGCGGGCCCCGTAGACCGCGCACGTCGGGAAACGCCGCTTCCGCCGGAACGCGGCAGTCCTCGAGCACGAGTTCAGAGGTTACCGAGGCGCGCAGCGAGAGCTTGCGCTCGATGTTGTTCGCTTTGAACCCTTTGACGGATGTGGGAACCGCAAAACCGCGGATGCCGTCGTCCGTTTGCGCCCAGACGATAGCAACGTCGGCGATGCCACCGTTGGTAATCCACATCTTCGTCCCGCTGATCACCCAATCGCTGCCATCGCGGCGCGCGAACGTGCGCATGTCGGCGGGATTGCTTCCGAAGTCGGGCTCCGTCAGACCGAAACATCCCAGCGCCTCGCCGCTCGCCATGCGCGGCAGCCAGTACTGCTTCTGCTCTTCGCTCGCCCAGCGGTGAATGGCAAACATCGCGAGCGAGCCTTGTACCGATGCAAAACTCCGCACGCCCGAGTCTCCCGCTTCGAGCTCCAAGCACGCGACGCCGTATGCAACGGCGCTCGCACCGGGGCACCCGTATCCGTGCAGGTGCATGCCGAGCAATCCCAGATCGCCGAGTTGCTTGCCGAGCTCGCGCGGCAGAATGCCTTCCTCGAACCATTGCGCGATATTCGGCCTGATGCGATCGCGCACGAATGCGCGCACCGTATCGCGAACCATGCGCTCTTCGTCGTTCAGGAGCGAATCGACGTCGAGGAAGTCTTGGGCGTTGGGAAGGCTAATGGGCTTGTGATGAACGGCGGTCATGATGTCCTAACGCTTGAGCACGCGTGCAATTTTGTCGAAGAGCGCCTCCATAGAACGTTCGTTGGCGTCTTCCAGACGCCGCCAGAGCAAGCGTCCTTCGGTATCGCTCAGCGTTGCATCGATGCGATGCTGCACGGTCGTCTTCTTTGCGTCGCCGCTCAGATAAAAACCATGCGTGCCCTCAAAGCCTTCGTTTTGAATTCGCCAAACGATGCGTTCCTCGGGAACGACCTCTTCGAGCACGGCATGAAAACCGTTGTGCCATTCTTCCGTCTTACCGGGAACGAGCGGCCCCGGCGAGCGCATGAACGGTTGCGCGGCGAACGGCCACACGACGTCGTTCGAAGTTCCCATGTCGACGAGAAGTTGAAAGATCCGGCGGCGCGTACCGGAGAAGGTGCGTTCGCGAACCTCGAGCAGCGGTATCGGCATACCATGCCTTTCGCCGGGCGACCAGGCGTATCCATGCCGCGGGTTGGGTAGAGAGAAAAAGAATGGCCAAAAGGGGACCGGCCGAGACGGCGCAGCCGCATGACGAGCGGCTCTTGCGCATTGCCGAAAGCGTGCCCGTCGGCTTCTTTGAAGCCGACGACCATGGCGCGTTCACCTATGCGTCCCCGGCGCTGTGCGATCTGCTCGGATTGGATCCGCACAACGCGCTCGGCAAGGCGTGGCTTACCGCCGTGCATCCGGACGATAGAGCGCGCGTTCAAACGGCGTGGAGCGACGCTTTGGCGCATGGTGGCGGATTGCAAATCGTTTACCGCATCTGCCGCGGTAGCGATACGCTCACCGTTCGAACGGCTGCGGTTCCAATGACCGGCGAGAATACATTAGGCCGCGGCCTCTCCGGGACGACGATCGACGTTACCGAACTCGCGGCGGCGGACGAGCTGTTAGCACATTCCGTCGAACGATTCCGCAGCGTTGCCCAGGTCATACCGCAGCTGATGTGGATCGCCGCTCCCGACGGAACCATCGAGTATTTCAATCGCCCGTGGACCGAATACACCGGACTCACCGTCGAAGCCATGCACGGCACGGGTGCCAAGAACGTCGTCCATCCCGACGAGCTCGGATTGACGTGGGAGTACTGGAACAAGGCTCTTCTAACGGGCGAGCCGTTCGAAATTCAATACCGTCTGCGCAACGCTGCAACCGGTGCATACCGCTGGTTCATCGCGCGAGCGATACCGTACCGCGACGAGAACGGGCAGATCGTTCGCTGGATCGGCACCGCGACGGACATCGACGCGCAGCAACGCGCGAATGCGAATCTGCGCTTTGTCTTGGATGCAGCGAGCGTGCTGAGCGCAAACATCACGCTCGACGCCGTATGCAAAACGCTTGCCGATATCGCCGTTCATAGCGTTGCCGACTGGTGTTTCATCGTGCTAACGGACGGAGAGGGCGGATACCAGACGCGCGCCATCGCGCACCGCGATCCGGACCGCGTACGGTTCGTCGAAGAAGCACGCAGCCTCTATCCGGTGCGCAGGGGCTCTCCGCTCGACCGGACGATCCGGCGCAACACGCCGATGCTGATTTCGACAATTACGGAACACGAATTGTCCGCTGTTGCGGAGGACGAACAGCACTTGCGCATCCTGAAAAGTTTGGGAATGCATTCGGTGATGCTGCTTCCGCTCTCTACGGCGGACGGCATTATCTACGGCGGTATTACGCTGGTCGCTTCGGAGTCGGCACGCACGTACACGGCGGGCGATCTCGAAGTTGCGGACATGGTCGCGCACAGCGCCGCCGCCGCCATACATACCGCGAAGGCGTTCGCTCACGAGCACGAGCGTGCCGAACGTTTGGACTTCATCGCAAAGGCGAGCGAACTGCTCGTCGAGGCCTCCGATCTCCAAACGATGCTCGACAAGGTAACCGCCTTTATCGTCAAAAGTAAAAACATAGCCGATTTCGCCTATATCGTGCTCGCCGAAAAGCGCGACACGCTGCGCACCGTTGCATGCGCGCACGCCGATCCGGAAAAAGCCGTCATTGCCCAGCGCCTGTGCGGGCAGCGCACGCTGCGTCCGGAAGCCGAAGAAAACGCGCTCTGGCTGCTCTCGCAGCACCGCACCCTGCTGCACAAACACGCACCGGCCGAAGCGGTGCTGTCGGGTATGTGGGAGTATTTGGGTGCCGACGTGCGCGCGCTCGACGTTCGTTCGGCGATCACCGTGCCGCTCTTCTCACGCGGTGAAACCTATGGGGCGCTGATGGTGTATTGGTGCACGCCGGGACGCACGTATAACGACGATGACGCGGCGCTGCTCACCGACTTGGGTCGCAAACTCTCCATAGCGATCGAGCATCAGCGCGCCGTCGAACGCGAACGACGCATCGCCGAAGCGCTTCAGCAGGCGCTCTTGCCGCAACCCGGCATGCTTCCCGTCACGGAAAATCTGCATTTCGCGGCACACTACCGGCCGAGCACTCGCGATTCGGACGTCGGCGGTGATTGGTACGACGCGGTCACGCTGGAAGACGGCTCCATTCTGATTAACGTCGGGGACGTAACGGGACGCGGCTTGCACGCCGCCGGCTTAATGGGCAAGCTGCGTCAAGCCATCGGCATGGCCGCGATGTACCAGCGCGATCCGGCACGCATACTCGACGCGGTGGATTTCCATCTGCGCACGCGGGGTTCAGAATCGCTTGCGACGGCCTTCGTCGGTATCATCGATCCCGCGCGCGAGACGATGCGCTACGCGGGCGCCGGGCATCCGTCTGCGTACCTGCGCCGCAAGGGCGAAGTGGTCGAATTGCCTTCGGACGGCTTGCCGCTGGGATTACGGGATCAACACGAACCCCAGCAGAGCGCGGAAATTTCACTTCGAGACGCGAAGCTGCTGGTGCTTTATACCGATGGCTTGATTGAAGCCACGCGCGACCTCAGCTTCGGCGAACAGCGCCTCGCGTTTCTGGTTTCGAGCCAAGCGATCTCGTATGTGCGAAACCCCGCCGAATTCTTGTGCGATGCGTGCTTACCGCCGCAGGCGGAAGACGACACCGCCGTGCTGACCGTTGCTTTCGGAGCGGGAACGTCCTGGGCGTTCGACGCCGAAAACGCGCAAGCTGCGCACGAAGCACGCAGCGAGTTCATCGGATATCTGCGCGAGCGCGTGCCGCGGGCCGCAGACCTTGCCGGCGCAGAGCTCGTCTTTGGCGAACTGATCGGCAACGTCGTGCGCCATGCGCCCGGGCCTATCGAAGTCCATGTCGAGTGGAACGGAGAACAGCCCGTGCTGCACGTGATCGACCGTGGGCGCGGATTCTTACGCGACCCCGCCTTGCCGCCCGACGTGCTCAGTGAATCGGGTCGCGGCCTCTATATCGTCTCGCAGCTCACGGACAGTCTCATCGTCGAGCGCGTGGCCGGCTACGGCAACCACGTTGCCGCAGCCTTGCATCTTTAACGCAGCGCCGCAAATCCGCGGCGGCTAGCTTCTGGGACCGATGTCCTTTTCGGCGAGCTTTCCGAGCGCTTGAATAACGATCGTTGCAAGGATCGTTATGATCACGGCGTACCCGAGTTCGGCCCAAATGCCGCTGCCCGGTTTCATGTAGAGAGCGATGAGGTCGGTGATGAATTTATTCCACGCAAGCGCGGCGATGAGACCGAACGCCGCCGTGGCCAAGGCGATCATGGTGCCTAGGTAGCTCGGTTTTACTTCCACGTGGGACCCTCCAATCGTAGCCTAAGCATACACTGGAAGGCGGCGCTTTGCCCGTTTCGCTATTTCGTCATGATCGCGAGCGGCGACGTCCACTCGGTCCCGTCCCGGAATCGCACATAGGCGATAAGACAGACGACGGACCCGACACGCGAATCCGTTATGCCCGTGGCCCATGGTGAGGACAGGCCCAGACCCGGGGGCGATATGGCGATGTTTTGCGCAAAATCGCCGCTTTGGCCGCCATAAAAAACTGCGGCCGGCTTGCTGCTTTGCCCTTTCATCACGTTGAATTCGTAGACGACGCCGGAAACGGTCTTTCCTGATTGATTGACGGACTGCGCGCTCGCGTAAACGTGCGTTCCGCCGAGAACCGAGCCGGAGGTGACGCCCGAGTCGGTGTATTCGGATTGCGGGTAGCCGTAATAGACGATGCGCCCTCCGTCCTTAACGGCCGTCGGTCCGGTGGACCCGGACGACTGACTGTAATAGGGCGTCCTGGAGGTCGCGACGAGCGCGGAACACGATTGAATCTGGACAGGAGCCGTTGCTTGCCGAACGACCGTCGTCGGTACGGCTGCCGCCGCCACCGGCGCCAGCGCGGCAGCACCCCAAGCTGCGCAGGCGAGTAAACGTTTCATAGCGTTTCGATTATACCACTGCCGGGCCGAAAGGGAAAAAGCGCGGATTATGCATCCGCGCCTTTTCATACTGGGAACCCGATGACTAGGCCTTGAGTTCGATGTCCACGCCCGCCGGAAGATCCAGATGCATCAGCGCATCCATCGTCTTCGGGCTGGCTTGCAGAATGTCGATCAGCCGCTTGTGCGTGCGCATTTCGAAATGCTCGCGCGACTTCTTGTCGACGTGCGGCGAGCGGTTTACGCAGAACCGGTTGATCTCGGTCGGCAGCGGAACGGGTCCGCTGACGAACGCGCCGGTGCGCTTTGCGGTATCGACGATACGCTCCGCCGACTGATCGAGCACTTTGTGATCGTAGGCCTTGAGGCGGATGCGAATCTTCTGCTTGGCCATGATTACTCGGAAACCGCCGTCACGACGCCGGCGCCGACGGTGCGGCCGCCCTCACGGATTGCAAAACGCAGTCCGGGTTCGCAGGCGACCGGCGTGATCAGCTCGACCTTCATTTTGATGTTGTCGCCCGGCATGACCATCTCGACGCCTTCCGGCAGCTGGATGGTTCCCGTCACGTCCGTCGTGCGGAAATAAAACTGCGGGCGGTAGTTCGCGAAGAACGGCGTGTGGCGTCCGCCCTCTTCTTTCGAGAGGACGTACACTTCGGCTTCGAACTTTTTGTGCGGTTTGATGGAGCCGGGTTTCGCGAGCACCTGACCGCGTTCGATGTCGTTGCGATCGATGCCGCGCAGCAGCACGCCGATGTTGTCGCCGGCGATACCGATGTCGAGCAGCTTACGGAACATTTCAATGCCCGTGACGACCGACTTGCGCGTTTCTTCCGTCAGACCGACGATCTCGATTTCTTCGCCGACCTTGACCTGACCGCGCTCGACGCGGCCCGTGCCGACCGTACCGCGGCCGGTGATCGTGAAGACGTCTTCAACCGGCATCAGGAACGGCTTGTCGGTTTCGCGGACCGGGTCCGGAATGTAGTCGTCGACCGTGTCCATGAGCTTGAAGATCGGATCGGCATCGGCGTCGCCGCGCTTGCCGGAGCTGTTGAGCGCCTTGAGCGCCGAACCGCGGATGATCGGGGTCGTGTCGCCCGGGAACTCGTACTGGCTCAGCAGTTCGCGGACTTCCATCTCGACGAGTTCGAGCAGCTCTTCGTCGTCGACCATGTCGCATTTGTTCAGAAACACGACGATGTACGGAACGCCGACCTGCTTCATGAGCAGAATGTGCTCGCGCGTCTGCGGCATCGGGCCGTCCGTCGCGGAAACCACGAGGATGGCGCCGTCCATCTGAGCCGCGCCGGTGATCATGTTCTTGATGTAGTCGGCGTGACCCGGGCAGTCGACGTGCGCGTAGTGGCGCTTGTCCGTCTGGTACTCGATGTGCGCGATCGAGATGGTGATACCGCGCTGCCGCTCTTCCGGAGCCTTGTCGATCTGGTCGAACGCGAACGACTTGTTCAGGTCCGGGAACTTGTCGTGCAGAACCTTGGAGATCGCCGCAGTCAGGGTGGTCTTGCCGTGGTCAATGTGACCAATGGTCCCGATGTTGACGTGCGGCTTGGTCCGCTCGAACTTCGCCTTCGCCACTGGATTGTCCTCCTGGACTTCGTCTCGCACGCCATGTCACCGGCGTTGGTGCCGTGGTTTCGCGACATAGCGTCTCATCAGGGTCTGTCGTGCGGAGCCCGGGGTGACCCCGGAGCGCCCGCACTGATGTGCGGTGCTCCGGGTTACTCGCCCGTTGCTTTCGCGATGATCTCCTTCGCGACGTTCGTGGGAACCTCCGCGTAGGAGTC
>DAISWS010000120.1:0-7799 GCA_036826275.1 Vulcanimicrobiaceae bacterium | reverse complement strand
GACGGTGCGCTCACGCCGATGGGCGAACACTCTGCGCTTCCCGAGTCGCCCGACGACGCGGCAAACGTCATGCCCTTGGCCGCAGCTTGCTGGGCGATGGAGTTTGTCGTATTCGCAAACGACGTGTCGCTGGTTTCGCAACCGCCGAACGACGAGTTCACAACGGTTGCAATACCGTCGGAAACGGTTTGGTTATAACCGTCTTCGATGTGCTGGGAGCTCAAATCGGGGAAGTCGTAGACGCGGATGTTCGCGCCCGGCGCGAGGCCCGCGATCGTTTCAACGTCGAGTGCCGTTTCCACGTAGTCGCTGCTGGAAGCGTTTCCGCCGCCGTCAACGGCAACGTTGGTGATCGTGCCGGTGTGTGAAACGCCCGCGGTGCTGAGATACGTGCTCACGTCGCTCGATGTGATCGGCGTGTCGATTTCAACCGCAACCGTTTGACCGGCGCCGTTGCAGCCGTGCTCCACGGGGTAGTCGAACGCTTTGGCAACACCGGTTGCGAGCCAACCGCCGCCGCTATATTGTGACGGACCATTGAGCGCTGCGGCTCCGTTGCAGTTGCCGCCCGGGGTCGGCGTGCTTGTGGGCGCCGGAGTGGGTGCCGGCGTGCCGGTCGGCGCCGGAGTTGGCGTTGGGGAGTTCGTCGGTTTTGGAGTGGGCGTCGGGGTTGGCGCCGGCGTCGGAGTCGGCGAGCCGCCGGTCAGGCTGACGTCGTCGACGTATTGCCACGTGTACGTATACGCGTAGCCGTCGCCGTGCACCCCGAAGTACAGGTAATACGTCTGCCCTGCATAGGCGCTCAGGTTGTAGCTCTTTTGCACCCAGCCGGTGTAGTTGTTGACCGTCGTGTAGAAGTTGACGACGCGGTTGCCGGCAGAATCCAGCAAGTCCGCTTCTTGCCAAGCAAATGACGTATCCGGCTCGTCCGACTGCTGATAGACGTAGAATGATAGCACGCCGCTCGACGGAATCGTGACTTGTTGGCAGATGCCGGAATCGCCGTACGGCTCGCCGGCGCCCGAGTTCGTCGAACCCATGCGGCCGCTATAGAGGCCGCTGTGCGGATGGTTTGTGGAAACCGTCGGATTCATGTCCGAGCTTCCGCAGAAGCTCCAGCCGGTGAAGTTGCCGGTTTCAAATCCCGGGTTCGCGATGATGTTTGTCGCGAACGGCGCGATCGGCCGCGATTGGAACGATCCGGGCGTCGACAGCATCGGCCTGCTGAAGTGGCGGATCGAATGGCGGCTGGCGTTGTGCGTTCCGTTGTCGACGGGAGCCGTCTGACTCATGCGGTGCGCGATAACGAGATCGTTGAGCGTAACGTCTTTGACGAGCGAGGCTAGCGCGCTCGGCAAACTCGCGGGCTTCACATTCATGTAGCGCGTGCCGAACTTACCTTGCGAAACGCTGTGAATTTCGGTGCCGAACGTGCGCTCCACCACCGAAGTCGGCGCTTGCGCATCGATAATCGTGCGGTTCGCGTATTGGTGCGTGATGGTAAAGCCCGCAGAACGCAGTGCGGAAACCACGCTCTGCTCCTGCTCCGCGGTCGGCGCAAAATAGGCGTTGAACTGGTCGTTCGAGAGATAGTGGTGGTATTGCGGAGACGACGGATCGGAGAGCTGATGCACGAGCGTATCGAGCTCGTTTTGATGATTGTATGCGAGCGTGACGGTGACGTCCGTCATCGCGTCTGCGTTACGGCGGCCGAGATCGTGGATCGCGAGCATGCCGAACGTGTGCGGGACCGCACCGATCTGGCTTTGCACGTGGGGAGCGAAGTCTGAGTGTGTCGGCGTTGTCGACCCGGCGGCCGCGCCGCTGGCCGGAAGAACGGAGGATGCATGTCCTCCGCACGCTGAGAGCGCCATGCCCGCCACAAGCAATGACGCAACAGCGCGAAATGTTGCCTTCATGTGTCTCCTTAAAAAGATGTGCAGCAAAACGGGCGCGTCAACGCCCGGTTACGACAGCGTATCGCACTTGCGCGGAGCGGCCAAGTCGGAGACCACCTCTATATGCGTTTTGCCTATATGTGGAGAACGCTGAAGGCCGCCCTCGCGAGCGGCCTTCGTTGCGGTCGTGTGTTGCGATCGGTTTAGAACGCCGTCAATCCGTTCGGGGTGCCTTCGCCCGTCGGTCCGTCCCAACCCGAACCGGAGGTGCACAGCGGCGCGCCGCAGCTGCCGTTGCTGCCGCTCGTGACGTCGTACAGGCTGGATGCGTGGCCGTATAGATACGTTGCGTTGTCCGTGTTGCCGGAGAGCGCATACACCGAAGCGATGATGGGCGTAGCGACGGACGTTCCGCCGAAGACCAGCCAGCCCGATTCGTGGAACGAGTCGTAGACCGAGACGCCCGTGTTCGGATCGCCGATTGCGGAAACGTCGGCCTGCGCCCGCATCGAGCAGCCGGTGTTTATCGTGCTTTGGAAGCTGGGCTTGGCATACACTTTGCTGCAGCCGCTTCCCGCGCCCGACCAGGCCGTTTCATTCCGCGGCGAGATCGCGTTTAGGCTCGTGCCGCCGACGCCGATGACGCCCGGCAGAATCGCCGGCCACTGCGCGGTCGCGTTGTAGCCCGAGTCACCGGTCGCAGCCGTAACGACCTTGCCGGAGATCTCGTAATGGCTGTCGCTGCTGGTGTTCGTGCTTTCGTTTCCACTCCAGCTGTTGCTCACGTAATTTGCGTGCGCTGTTGCATAATCTTCAGCCGAGGTGAGGTTCGACGTGCTGTTGCTCGCAGCTTCAACGAGCATGATGTGGCAATTGGGGCAAATCGCGGACACCATGTCGACGTCAAGCGATTCCTCCTCGCCCCATCCCGTATTGGTGCGCCTGCCAAGTTTGACTTTTGCAAAGCAACCGTTCGCCGTGGTACACGGCGGCAAACCGAACTGCGAGCGGTACACGCCCAGATCGGATTCCGCATTCGGATCGTCGTACGCGTCGACGATGGCGACGGTCACGCCGCGGCCGTTGCTTGCAGCCGCGGCTGCGAGGCCGTAAGCGGTCTGAAGATCGGCCGGATTATAACCGCCCGGCGAAGACGCGGCGGATCGCATATCGGTACGTATCCACGCGGCGCACTCCGCGGTACCGGGACCCGGAGCGCCGCAGACTTTTTGTGCGGGTCCCGGGCGCGGCCACAATCCCCTTTGTGCAGCCGAAGGCGCGCGCACGGAACCTTGCGGCGTGGTACCTTGTGGCGTGTTTGGAACACCGGAGTTACCCCCGCTGCATGCGGCAAGTAACGCAGCTACGGCGCCAAGAGCAAATAGATGGAATCCTCTCACGGAAGCCTCCTCTCAAGGAACAGCAAGAATGTCACCATCTATCTTCCCGCTAACGCGCCGCAGCTATCTAGGTGCAATTCGCAGCTAGTTCGTAAACGAAAGGCCCGCCGTTCGGGCGGGCCTGTGCGTTTGTTGCGGCGAGAGCGCTAGAAGGCGCCGGTGCCGTTGGGCGTTCCCCAACCCGTCGGGCCGTCGTACCCCGTGCCCGCGTTGCAGATGTACGCGATCGAGCAGCTGCCGTTGCTGCCCGAGGTTATGTCGAACGTGCTATATCCGGCATCGTTCCAGATCTGCTGCGCAGGAGTGATCGACGCCGCATTGCCGGCCAGCGCGTACACGGACGCGATGATCGGACTCGATGCGGACGTGCCGCCGACGACTTGCCAGCCGCCGCTCTGATACGAATCGTAGACGGAAACGCCCGTCTGCGGGTCGGCGACGGCCGCAATGTCGGCTTCGGAGCGCATCGTGCAGCCGCTGTCGGTTTGCCAGGAAGGCTTTGCAACCTGCGCGCTGCAGCCGCTGCCCGAACCGCTCCACGCGCTTTCGCTCCATCCATAGGTTGGATCGCTGTACAACGACGTGCCGCCGACGCAGACGACGCTCGCGTACGAACACGGCTGCGACGCGCCGGTTCCACTGTCTCCGGCGCTCGCGGTTATCGCGATGCCGGCATGATCGTAGGCGGTATCGTCGGCGTTCACTTCGCCGCCGCCGAAGCTGTTGCTGATTTCCGTCGCTCCGAGCGCCGCCGCTTCGTTCTCGGCGGCATCGAGATCGGCGTAGCTCGCGCTGTTCGCTTCAACCAACAGGATGTTGCAGCTCGCGCAAACGGCGGAGACCATGTCGAGATCGAGCGATATCTCGCCGGCCCATCCCGCGTCCGCAGCCGGATAGGAGGTGCCGCCGTTCTGATCGACTTTTCGGAAGCAGCCGTTCGCCGACGTGCAGGCGGGCAGCCCAAAATAGCTGCGGTACGTGTTGACGTCCGACTCCGCGTTTGGATCGTCGTTGGCATCGACGATTGCAACCGTTTGTCCGGAGCCGCCGGTCGTCGGCAAATTGTATGCCGACTGAATATCCGTGGGGCCGTATCCGCCCGCCGGACCGCCGTTTGCATCGGGCGTTACCTTTGCGGAGAGCGTGTGCCGCCCGCTGATCAGACCCTTGCGTGCAACCGCGCCTCTGCGAGCCGGCGGCGATCCGCCGACGTCGGTGCGAATAAGCGCAAAGCAGCGTGCGAAGCCCTTGATGGCCGGTCCACCACATGCCGGACGCACGTTGTTCCTAAGCATCGGCAACGGCGGCGAACTCGTGGGCGGAGTTACGCCGCCGCCGCCGGAACACGCCGCGAATGCGACCACGCACAACGCGGCGGCCGCGCGAAATACTACCTTCATTCATTACTCCTACAGATGCAGCAAAATGTGCGCTTCGGCGCACCGGATAAGCGTATACATCGCGCGCGCGGCGCGTAAGTGCATCGCGCATATATATGAAAAGAGGAGGATGCGGAACGCATCCCCCTCTTCATTGGCAAGCGTTTTGTTAGAACGCAGTCACGCCGTTGGGCGTTCCCCAGCCGGTGGGGCCGTCGTAGCCCGCGCCGGCGTTGCAGATGTACGAGATCGAGCAGGAGCCGTTGCTTCCGCTGGTCACGTCGTTGAGCGAGGTCGTGCCGCCGTGCTGCCAGATCGATTGCGCGTAGGTCAGCGACGATTCATTCGCGGCGAGTGCGTACACGGATCCGACCAGCGGGCTCGAAACGCTCGTGCCGCCGAACACCATCCATCCCGAGTGTCCTTGATAGGCGTAGCTGTCGTAGACGGCAACGCCGGTGTTCGGATCTGCGACGGCGGAGACGTCCGCTTCCGAGCGCATCGTGCAGCCGCTGTCGGTCTGCCACGAGGGCTTGGCAACCTTTGCGCTGCAGCCGCTGCCCGAACCGCTCCATGCGGTTTCCGACCAGCCGCGCGTGTTGCTCGCATGATTCAGCGAGGTACCGCCCACGCACACCACGGTTGCATACGAACACGGCTGCGATGCGCCCGTGCCGCTGTCGCCGGCGCTGGCCGTGATGATGTGACCCGGATGATTGTAGGCGCTGTTGCTCGCGCCCGTTTCCGAGCCGCCGTAGCTGTTGCTTACAACGTTCGCGCCCATCGAAATCGCCGTATTTTCAGCGGTTTGCAGATTCGAATTGGTTGCGCTGCTGGCTTCGACCAGAATGATGTGACAGTTCGGGCAAACGGCCGACACCATGTCGAGATCGAGCGATTCTTCTTGCGCCCAGCCGCCATTCGAACGCGGCATTTTGGTGCCGCCGGTCTGATTGACTTGACGGAAACACCCGGTTGAGGTCGTGCAGGCCGGCAAGCCGTACTGCGCGCGGTAAACGTTCAGGTCGTTCGCCGCGTTCGGGTCGTTGTACGCGTCCACGATTGCGACGGTCTGGCCGCTGCCTGCGGTCGACGACGGCAGCGCGTATGCGGATTGAATGTCGGACGGACCGTAGCCGGACGGCGTCGCGTTGCCGCCGACGGGCTTGCCCATGAGGGTACGGCCTGTGTTTGCCGGCATGTCGGGAACGTCGGTACGGAATTCAGCGAAGCACCGCACGTCGTCGCCCGGAAGCAATGCGCCGCACGAGGACGCGACATTGGCGATTTGCGGCATCATGCCGGTGTTCGGAATCGACTGACTCGTTGGGATCGAACCGCTGCCGCAAGCGGCAAGCAGAGACGCGACGGCGATAAACGCCGCCCCGCGGAAGACCTTATGCAGCAAGAAAACCTCCACTGGGTTTAGAGCGTCGAGTACGTAAAAAGAAAGGGGCGCTTTGTAGCACCCCTGCTTGCATGGTAGCAGACTTTACAATCGCTTAATAGGTGCGTTTCGCAGCTAGACCAACGTCACTCGTCCGTTGCTCAGGTCGTACACGCCGCCGGCGACCTGGGCCTGGCCCTTGGCCACGGCCTCTTTGAGGATGGGGGACGAGTTTTTTAGGCTTTCCGCGTTCAGGCGGACGTTCTCGACGACAGCGTTATGCCACCACTCGCCGTGCCGGCGCTGCGTCGCCTTGGCTGCGGGCTCGATGGCTGCCGCCAGCGTCTGCATGTGGCCCGGAAGCGGTTTACCGGTCTGCACGAAATCCACGGCCGCCTTGACGGCGCCGCAAGAACTGTGTCCCAGAACCATGACCAGCGGCGATTTGAGCACGGCCACGGCATACTCGATGGACGCCAGCGCCGCCTCACTCATGAAATTGCCGGCCAGGCGCACGACGAAGATGTCGCCGGGCTCGTGGTCGAAAACCGTCTCGACCGGAACGCGGGAGTCGGCACAGCCGAGCACCGTCGCAAATGGGGACTGGCCGCTCGCGAGTTCGCGGACGCGGTCGATAACGGGGCGGCATATGGGCTTGCCGGCGGCGAAGCGGGCATTGCCCTCCATGAGGTTTTTGAGCGCGGCATGCGCCGACATCGGGGCATGCGCATTGGCGGCAGGGGCCGGCTCCGGCATGGCTGCCGCAGCTGCAAGTGCTGGCGTGGTCATAAGAAAGCTCTTGCGGTTCATTTTACCGGCCTTCCTTTCGTAAGCGGGCAGGCGAGCGGACAGCTCCGACGTTCGTCGGACCTTGCCGGAACCCCCCGGCGTTTGCTATGATGACCGACGGCTCCGAAGACCGTAGCTCGTCGCAAGACTTTAATGCCCTACGGGGCGGCTACCGAGGACGTGATATGTGCGCTGCGCGCCCTTTTTGCGTTCCTCCGGTGCGGATGGAGCGCCTTTTGTTTTTAAAGGACCAAACAGCTTCATGCCAACCGCGAAAAAAGAAGCCGCGATTTCCGAACTCAAAGATCGCATCTCGGGTTCGGGCAATCTGTTCTTCACGAACTATGCGGGCTTGACCGTCGAAGAGATCACGCGTCTGCGTGGTGAGCTTCGCAAAGACGGCAGCACGTATGCGGTCGCAAAAAACACGCTGTTCTCGATTGCCGCGGGTGACGAACTCGCCAAGCAGCTGGAGCAGTTTCTTCATGGTCCCACGGCCATCGTGTTCGCCGGAAACGATCCGGTCGGCCCGGCCAAGGCGATCAAAAAATTCTCGGACGACGTCAAACCGATCGAAGTCAAAGCTGCGTACGTTGAAGGCCGCGTGCTCGATGCCGCTGCCGTCAAAGCGCTTGCAGCGCTGCCTTCACGCGAAGAACTCCTCGCGAAGATGGTCGGTTCGATCGCAAGCCCGCTGCGCGGTCTCGTAACCGTGCTCTCGGGCAATCAACGCGGACTCGTCCGTGCCCTCAATGCCATCCGCGAGCAAAAAGAAGCCGCGGCCGGCGCTTAACAAACGCAAAAGTTTAGGAGAACACACGTATCATGGCAGTTGCAGACATCATCGAGACGATCGATAAACTCACCGTGCTCGAGCTCGCGGATCTCGTGAAACAGCTCGAAGAGAAGTATGGCGTCAGCGCCGCCGCTCCGGCGATGATGATGG
>DAISWS010000119.1:0-7804 GCA_036826275.1 Vulcanimicrobiaceae bacterium | reverse complement strand
CAGGTATAAGGCCGTGGATATTGCCGCATTTTTTGCCCGTTGGAATGCGCTGCCCGCAAAGGTACGGATCCTCGCCGGCTGCAGCGCAGCGGCCTTGCTGCTGATCGCTCTTGCCACCGCCATCGTCGCACATCCCCAGCGCGCGGAACTTTTTGCGAGCGCGTTGCATCCGGAGCAGCTCACCGAGGTTGAGGAACGGCTAGCGAGTTGGAATGTGCCGTTCACGCCCACGGCGGACAACGTGTACGTCGATACGCGGCGCCGGAACGATCTGCTGCTGCGCCTGTCGCTGGCCGGCGTCCCGCACGCGCACATCGATGCGTCGGCGGACGTTCTGAGCAAGCTTGGCGCCCTTACGCCGCAGGCCGTAATCGACGAACAAACGCGTGACGGGCTCGCAGGCGATATCGAGCTCGGCCTGCGCGGCATCGACGGCATCGAAGACGCACGGGTGATCATCGCGCCGGCAAAGCAAGCATACTTTGCTGACGAACAAACTGCGGACGCCAGCGCCAGCGTGCGCGTCCGGCTGACGCCCGGAGCGCACGTATCGCCCGATGCGGTAAACGGTATACGATCGTTCGTCGCGGCAAGCGTTCCGGGACTGGATGCGCAACGGGTAACGATCGTCGACGATCGCGGTATTGCGCTGGGAGAAGGCGCGGATACCGATGACGGCGGCGACATGCAGCGTTCGTTGCAAAGCGCGCTCGATACGGCAATTGGCGCGGGTGCCGCTATCGTCCGCGTGCACGTCGACTACGACCGCCGCACGGTGACCGCCAAAGACGTGCGGCGTGCGCCGCTCTCGTCGATCCCGATCGCTTCGACGACGCAAGACGAACGCTATGACGGCGCGGGCAAACGGTACGACCGTTCCGATCAAGAAGTTGACCGCGGCAGCGAAACGCGCGAGGTGTCCTCTTCCGCCGCTCCCGGACGCGTCGCGCGCATCTCCGCCGCCGTTTTCGTCGACGCTTCGCGAAATGTCGACGTCGCGCAGGTGCGGGAGCTGGCGGCGGCAACGCTCGGCATCGATCCTCGCCGCGGAGATCGCATCGACGTCGCCGCGATCTCGTTCGCGCGCGCCCCGATCGCGAAGAAGGACGCGTGGTGGCTTGCGTACGGTGCGATCGTTCCGCTTCTGCCGACGCTTGCCGTTGTGATTGCCGCGCTCGTCGCGTTGCGCTGGGCGGGCAGGCCTGTTGCGTCGCTGGTTCGCAGCATCGGCGAACGCGCGAGCATTGCGAGCACGACGAAGGCCGTGCACGGTATTGCGCCGGCGAGCGTGCGGGGCGCTCTCGCGAACGAGCCGCCGCATGCGGCTGCGGCTATTATCAGCGCGCTGCCCGCTGCGACCGCGGCCGCCGTGCTAGACATGTATCCCGAACACGAGCGCGCCGCGATCATCCGGCGCATGCAACGCCCGGCTTCGCCGCTGCTGGCCGGCGCGGAGAGCTTCATTGCAAACGCCTGAGAACTTTCGCAGCCTCGCGTCGCTGCTTCGGGAAGAACGGGCGTCGACTGACATCGGGTTGGATCCCGTGGCGGATGACGTGACACAGCCTCACGATGAGGCGATCGACGATGCAAGCGACGATGAGCTGGCACTTGCTCGCGAAGTGCGGCTGTTTCACGTGCGCGTGATCGAAGGCGTCGAAGCGGCCGTCGAGCGCATCGTGACCGACATTGCCGCGGATGTCGTGGCGCGCGAGCTGCTGCTCGAACCGGCGGACATCGAAGCGATCGTCGATCGCGCATTACAGCGTTTTTCCCGGAAGGAGCCGTTGCGCGTCCGCGTGCACCGCGAGGATGCGCCGCGCGTGAACTGCGGGTTTCCCGTTGCTGCAGACGACGCACTGCGCCCGGGCGATGCGATCGTCGAACTGCGCACAGGAAGCGTCAATGCCTCGCTGGGCGTGCGTTTATCCGCGATCGTCGCGGCGGCGCTCGCGTGATGGCGAGCGGCGCGGTTGCGCATGCGAACGGCGGACTGCTCGCGGTGACGTTGCCGGGCGCCATCCTCGGAGCAGGCGTGCGCGTCGAGACAACGCGCGGCGCTATTTGCGGCACCGTTGCCGCGCTGCAGGCCCACCACGCACTGGTCGCGGTGCACGATTCCATCGACGGCGTCGCCGCCGGCGATTGCGTGTACGCCGATCCCGCCGCGCTGACGTTACCGCTTGGCGCCGCATTGTTCGGGCGCGCAATCGATGCACGCGGTGCGCCGCTCGACGGCGGCGCACACCTGTGCGGACGCGCGCGCTCCACGCAGCTGCGTGCGCCCGATCCCGCCGCCCGCGCTGCGATCGAGGCGCCATTTTGGACGGGCATTCGCGCGATCGACGCGCTGCTCACGATTGGGCGCGGCGCACGTATCGGCGTCTTCGGGCCGCCGGGCTGCGGCAAGTCGACGCTTTTGCACCTGCTGATGCATGGCGCATATGCGGATGCCGTCGTCGTCGGCTTGATTGGCGAGCGCGGACGCGAGGCGGAGGAATGGATGCGTCTGTGCCCGCCTTACGGAACCATCGTTTGCGCAACGAGCGATCGCAGCGCGGCGCAACGCGTCCACGCCGCACGCGTCGCGATGGCGCAAGCGAACGAACTTCGTTCGCGCGGCCTGCACGTGCTGCTCGTTCTCGACAGTTTGGCGCGGTTCGCCGCGGCGTTGCGTGAAATCGCACTTGCATCCGGTGAAAGCGCCGGGCGCGGCGGATATCCGCCAAGTGTGTTCGCCGCTCTCGCGCAATTAGTGGAAGTCGCGGGCGCGGCAGACCGCGGTTCCATCACCTTGATTGCAACGGTGCTTTCTGACGGAGACGAGCGCGACCCGGTCAGCGAGGCCGCGCGTTCACTGCTGGACGGACACATTGCGCTCTCGCCAAAACTCGCGCGCGCCGGCCGCTTTCCCGCAATCGACGTCCTGGCGAGCACGAGCCGCACGATGAGCGATGTCGCCGGCGAAACACATGAAGGCGATGCGCGGCTGGTTCGCCGCGCGCTCGAAGCGCTCGCACGGACGGAGGACGCACGCTCTCTGGGCATGATGCCGGCCGACGCCTTCGCGTTGCGTGCGGTGGCCTCCGAAGCGCAGTTGGATGCGCTCGTGCGGCAAGGCAAGCGGGCGGTCCCGCCTACGGAAAGCCTATCGTCGCTCGCCGCGGCTGCCGATACTTTGAGGTGAACGCCATGGACATCGCCAGCGACATCGCCGCCGTAACGGCGCGCATCGCCGAAATCACCGGACAGAACTTCGCACCGGCGCCCGCTGGAGCCGGACTGGCTCAAGGCGCGTCGTTTGCTTCGATGGTCGCCTCGGCGATGAATCCCGATGCCGCCGCCTCCGGCAGCCCGTCGAACGCGCCTGCCCCCGCCGCTCCGGAGCAGATTGACCGGCTCGTCGGAGCAAACGCGAGCGCCTGGGGCGTCGATCCCGCGCTCGTGAAGGCGATCATTGCGAACGAGTCGGGCTTTGACGCGAACGCCACCTCCAAAACCGGCGCGCAGGGGCTCATGCAGCTCGAGCCGGGAACGGCCGCCGAGCTCGGCGTCTCGAACGCCTACGACCCGGCGCAAAATATTTGGGGCGGCACCCGTTACATCAAGGGCCTCCTCGATCGTTTTCATGGCGATCTGCGTTTGGCCGTCGCCGCGTACAATGCGGGACCGGGCGCCGTGGAGAAGTACGGTGGTGTTCCGCCTTATGCCGAAACTCAGGCTTACGTCGGGAACGTTCTCGACAGTTACCAAAAATATAAGTCGCGCTAGCACGGCGCTGCTGAGCGCCGCACTGTGCGCGCTCTGCATCCTGCCCGCGCGCGCACAAACCGTAACGCTTCCGCAAGTCTTGTCATTACGCAGCGCCGCTCTCGCTGCGCTGCACGTGCACGCGCCGAAATCGCTGCAGATCGACGGGGTCCTCACGGGCGCCGGATTGGAAGGCGTCTATCACAGCCGGCAAAGCGGCGACGATTCGCGCTACGAAGAGATCTTCGGCGTGCGCGAGGAGACCTCGCTGCGGATCGGCGACCGCCAGTACGTCATCAACCAAAGCGGAAACGTGCGCGAACTGAACGGACTGCTGCTGCGCCGGCAGCGCACGCAGGATTTCATCGATTCCGAACGTTTCGTTTCGCAACCGCAATACGACACGTTCGACGGGCAAAAGACGCTGCCTGACGGCCGCCCGGCGTATCAGATCGGCGTTGCGCCGCCGGACGGTCAACCCGAAACGATCGACCTCGATACGAAGACGCTGATGATCGATCGCATCAGCTACGACGATCAAGACGGTACCTCGACGGAAGACTTCTACGACTATAAAACGTTTGCCGGCGTACTGGCCGCCATGCGCGAAATCGATTCGAACGGCGATCGCGACTACGATATTCAGCGCTACGTGCAAAAAATTTTAGTCGACCGGCCGATCGCGCCGAGCGTTTTCGCGTTGCCCAAGAGCACCGAGATCTCCGCGGACAAACCGGTCACCGTTCCGCTCACCGAACGGCAAGGGCATTATTACGCGACGGTGCGCGTCGGAACGCGCGATTACACGTTCCTCGTCGACACCGGCGCGCAGGCCGTGGTGCTCGATTCGCGCGTCGCGCAAGAGCAAGGGCTGCAACCCGTGGGACATCTGGAAGTGTCCGGTGCGCAACGCACCGGCGGCATGGGCGTCGCCAAACTCGATGCCGTGAAGATTGGCGGCGCAACCTTGCCCGTGCACGTCGTCACCGTATTGGATTTGCGCGGCGCTACCGGCAACTTCGACGCGGACGGCGTGCTCGGCTATCCGTTTTTCGCCTCCGCGGAAGTCAAGATCGATCCCGTCGCCGACACGATGACGTTCGCGAAGCCCGGCATGCTGCACGCGCCCGGCGAAGCGATCCCCGTTGACGGCGATCGCCAACTCATCGAGGTACAGGGTAACGTGAACGGCGCCGGCGGCCGGTTCGTGATCGACACCGGAAACAGCACCGAACTCTTGCTCTTCGATCCGTTCATGCGTTCGCACCCGTATTTGGTGCAGTTCGGCCAACGCCGCTTTGCCAACGACTACGGCGTCGGCGGCGCGGCTCGCGCGGTGAGCGCCATGATCGACGAACTCGACGTGGGTAACTATCGCTTGTTCAACCGGTACGCGAGTTTGATGCTCACGCGCCAGGGCGCGTTTGCCGACCGCTTCGACGCCGGAAACATCGGGATGGGCGTCTTGCGCAATTTCGTGATGACGTTCGATCTTGCGAACTCGCACATGTATCTGCAGCAGAGCTCGGCGTTTGACGACGGACGTTACCGGACGGCGCGTACCGATCAAGTGCAAGTCCCGTAAGCGACGAACGGCAACAAATTCGCAGTGGTCCGGCTATGGCGCGACTCTACGCTTGCGCTATGACGATCTCGGAGCAACTGCAATTCAGCGTTCTCACGGCTCCTGTTGCGTGCGTCGACCGGCGCGCGCTCTCGCAAGCCTGGTACTCCGCGCTCTACGGAAGCCGGATGGCGGCGCCGCCGCGTGCGAACGTTGCGCCTACCGCAACGGCCACGCAAGCCGCGGCCGGTAACGCGCGTGCGCGCCTGAACGACGATTCGACGACGATGCGGGCATCGGCAGTGTGTGCCGCGCGCGGCAATCAGGCGGAGCGGACCCGCGGCGAGCCGATGGAACGGCGCGCGGCGCGTTCGCCGCTGGCGCGAAAAATCGAGCGCGCGTTTGCGCAGCCGCGAAACGCTGCGCACAAAACGTCGTTCACGTTCGACGGCGATTACGGCCGCGTGCACATGGTGCTGCATACGCATGGAGCACAGCTCAAATTGGTAGCGATCTGCCCGCCGAAAGCGCGACCGGCGGTTGCCGCCGCGCTCGCGCAGGCGCGCTACGCGCTTGCACTGCGCGGCATCGATTTAGACGCCCAAATGCACGGACCACGCGCATGCTGATTTCGAACGCGGCGACGCGCGCACTCGACGACATCGCGGCGCGCGAACGCGATGTGCTGCAGGCGTATGCGCCGGGCGCAGCCGCGCTGCGCGATGACGTGGTAGCCGCCCCTACGGCACAGCGATCGCTCGACCCGCTTTCCGTTACGGCGCCTGCCGGTTCGTATTTCGTAACGGCCGACGATCGCGGGCGCATGCTGTATACGCGCGATGGAACGTTTTCTCTCGATCGCGGCACGCTGGTCGACGCGCAGGGACGGCCGATGCTGGGATACGCGGGCGACGGTTCCACGCTCGCGCCGCTCAAGGCCGATCCCGTCGACGTCGCGCTTGGCTTCGCCGAAAACGCGAGCATCGAATCCGACGGAACGGTCGTGTACGACCGCAGCACGATCGATCCGCGCACGGGCCGCCGTGAAATTCAGCGCGCCGGCATCGGACGTTTGGCGCTCGCGCGTTTCGCGCCCGGAACCAAGCTTCAAGCGGTCGATCCGCAACACGTGTCCGCGCCGCTCGGCGTCACGCCGCATCTTGGAATGGCAGGCGATGGAAACTTCGGTGCCGTTACGCCCTTTTCGCGCGAAGGAAGCGGGATCGATCTGGATGCGGGCTTGCAACGCTTGCAAGAGGCGTATCTTGCATTCGATGCGATTCGCGCAGCCGGCAAAGCGCAGGGCGGCGTCGAGAAGACCGCAATGGATCTGCTGAAATGACGATGGACGATGACGGTACTCGGGTTCGAACGCAAGAGTGAAACGGTAAACGGACGGCGCGTGCGCCGCGCGCTGTTCGAACGCCGCTCATCGCTTCCCGTAAGCGCCGCATGCCTCGTTGCGAACGGCGTTCGCGAAACGCTCGGCGCACTGCTGGCGGCGCCCGTGTCGCTGCGTTTGCTCGATCCGGTGATTCCGGATGCGCAGGCGTGGCAAGCAATTGCCGCAGGCGCGCAGATGTTCCGCGTTCGCGGTCCCATCTGCGATGCCGCGTTCGTGCTGCGCCCGCGCGACGCGCTGGGACTTGCGGGAAGCGCGTTCGGTGAAGAGCCCGATGCTGCGCGGGACTTGTCCGCGGTCGAACAAGAGGTTCTCGTGCGCGCGCTGCGCGGCGTTGCCGGTTCGCTGGCTGCCGTTTGCGGGCGCGAGCTTTCACCGCTCGAACGGATTCTTGACATTCGCGGTTTCGTGACCTATTTCGAACTGCTGCTCGAGCGCCCGGCAAGCGCGCGAATCGGCGTCGCGCTCTCGCGGGATCCGCTCGCCCGCGGCTCGGCTACGCTCGCGCTCGAGGACCTGCTCGACGTCGAACTCGAGGTCCGCGTGCAATTTGCCTCCGGGACGCTGCCCGCGGCGGCCTTCCTGGACTTACGCTCCGGCTCCAACGTGCCGATGAAAACAAGGGTAGGGGAGCCGGGGCTGCTCAAAGCAGGCGCCGCCGTATTGGCTCGCGGAGAATGCGGGACAGTGGGCGCGCGCAATGCACTGATTGTCGCCGCGCTCCGCTAAAGGCCGAACAAAAGAAACCGATGATCGCCGACCAGCAGAACTTGGACGTGCTGATGAACGTGTCACTGGAAGTGACGGCGGAACTCGGCAAATGCAAGATGTCTGTCGCCGATATCCTCAAGCTCGGCACCGGCTCGATCGTCGAACTCGAACGCCTTGCCGGCGGTCCGGTCGATTTGCTTGTCAACAACAAGCTCGTCGCACGGGGCGAAGTTGTCGCCATAGACGACAACTTCGGTGTCCGCGTGACGGAGCTGATTCAAAAACCCGGCGCGTAAGCGCGCCGCCAACTCCCTAGAGCGATTTCAAGGGTTCACGCAGCCGTAACGGCGCGGCAACATTCTGCCGCTACCGTGGGC
>DAISWS010000118.1:0-7892 GCA_036826275.1 Vulcanimicrobiaceae bacterium | reverse complement strand
CAGCTGACCTTCCCGATGAACGCTGTGTACTGCGTAACGCTTTCCGGCGTGTATTACGCACTGCGTGCGGTGACCGATCCGGCAATCCCGATGAACGAGGGCTGTTTTCGCCCGGTCACCGTCGACGTACCCGAAGGCACCGTGCTCAATCCGCGGCGCCCGGCTCCCGTTTCCGGCGGCAACGTCGAAACGAGCACGCGCAATGCCGACGTCGTGCTGGGCGCGCTCGCGCAAGCTGCACCGGATCGCGTGCCCGCGCAAAGCGGCGGCACGATGAGCAACGTGATGATCGGCGGCCAGGCAGCGCAGACCTGGGCGTTCTACGAAACGAACGGCTGCGGCATGGGCGCGCGCCCGACGATGGACGGCATCGACGGCATCCAATGCCACATGACGAACACGCTCAACACGCCGATCGAGGCGATCGAACGCGAGTATCCGCTGCGCGTCACGCGCTATGAGTTTGCCGAGCGAACGGGCGGCAGCGGGCGTTTTCGCGGCGGGGAAGGCTTGATCCGCGCGCTCACGCTAACGGAAGGCACGGCACGCATTTCGCTGCTGGCGGAGCGCCACGCAGTCGCTCCGCGCGGCGCAGCGGGCGGCGGCGAGGGCACGACCGGATCGCATCTACTGATCGATACGGACGAAAGCGTTACGCGCGTTCCCGCAAAAACGACGCGAGCGTTCGCCGTCGGGCAAACGCTCGTGATTCAAACGCCCGGGGGCGGCGGTTACGGCGAAGGAGACGGCGAGGGTGAGGCCACGGGTTGACCCGGCACGCGCCCGCCGCACAACGGAAGCGCGTCGATAACGCTCTTGGCGGCGACTTGTTCTCTATTCTGAATGCCTTGTTGATAGTCGCCGATCGCGCGTTCGAACGCATCGAGCGGATTGTTGCCGAGCGACGAGCCGTTATTTTTAAAGCGCGGATCGCCGGCGCGCGCGGGATCGTTCTTGTTGTTGTCGACGCCCGCGTTGAAGATATCGGACGGCGGAGGCGTCGGCGTGGCGCCCGCTTTGTTGGTAACGTTCGGATTGACGGACATCGCGTTATCGTATTCGTGTCCCTCGGAGCGCAATTCTCCGAGCTGCTGCGTATCCACAAAACCGCTGATGACGTCGAGCACCTTCTTCTGCTGCTCGTTGACCGCTTGCAGTTCCGAGCGCATCTGCAGCAGTTTTTGATCGCCGTCGGAATACGCCACCTTCGGAAACGCATACGGATCGCTAAGGAGTTTGTCGATCGCCTGCGTGTTTTTCACGAGCGGTCCGACCAAACTTTCGAGACGCGAAACGGCCAAATCTTGCGACGCTTTGTTCAAGCCGTTTGCGTTCGAGCGCACGTATTGATGAAAGAGCGGCTTGCTGCCCTCGATGATCTTGTCGTTCTGCAGCACCTTGCCGATCGCCGGACCGATGACGTGCTGCAGGCCGCTGCACAGCGGCGAGGTGTGGACGTGCGAAATCGTCTTGAGCGGCGGCGCAGTGGGCGCCGGCTTGACTTTTGTGGCAGAGACGGCGGTCAGCGGACTCGCCGCGAGCGCGAGAAGGGCGCCGAGTGCGAACACGGCAGAGACACGGTGGAGCATCCCGTGTATCTTACGGGCCGGCGGCCGGAGAGCCTGTCTAGATCGCCGCAAAAGCCGTCGCCGGCAAACGACTCGCCTTGCACTAAACGCGCAATCGTCTGCATTTCTTCGGCTGGGCATTGCCACGCACGCGCGCCGTCCAGCGGCCGGTATCCAAGCGCGCGCGCGCGCTCGGTACTCCAGAAGGGCGATTCATTCTCCGAGGCAGCGTACACCACGTGGAAACCGGGCGAAGCCTGCATCGCGAGTTCGAGTAATTGCAGCAAGTCGCCGGGGCTCAGCCAAATGCTTCGGT
Source organism: Vulcanimicrobiaceae bacterium (assembly GCA_036826275.1). Taxonomy (GTDB): domain Bacteria; phylum Vulcanimicrobiota; class Vulcanimicrobiia; order Vulcanimicrobiales; family Vulcanimicrobiaceae; genus DATGJX01. Next base: position 6,008 of record DAISWS010000118.1, on the reverse strand, counting down.
CGACCGCATATTCCGGTTTGGCCGAAACATGCCCGATGCGAAGGCAAAACACGTTCATTCCGAATTTGTCGCAATAATAACTCGCGAGCGCCTCGGCGTACACTTTCGAAACCGCGTACAGGGAATCGGGACGCGGCATGGCGCTTTCGTCGATCGTCTGAGACTTCGGATAAAATCCCGTCACGTGCCCGGTGCTCGCGACGATTACGCGCGGGACGCCCTCTAACCGCGCGGCTTCCAAAACGTTGTACGTGCCTCGAATATTCGCGTCCGAGATCGCATCGAACGAGGATTCTTTGGAAACCCCGCCGAGGTGAACCACTGCGTTCGCGCCGCGCACGGTTTTGCGAATCTGCGCGAGACTGCGCAAGTCGGCCTTCACAAAACGCTCGCGCCCTTGCCGCACGCCCGTTACGGACTTGTTGTCGGTGAGCACCAGCTGGTAGCGGCACGATAAGCCTGCCCGAATGGCCGTTGCAATCGTTCCGGCCGCACCCGTGAGCACGACATGCGTTCCCGGGCTCGGTGCCGGCGCACCGCCTCCTCGTGAATGCAGTGCCGAGAGAATCGCGCGCATGTCGGATCGCGAGAGCAGCCAGATGCGCCGCGCCGGGATTCCCGTAAGCCGCACGAAGAGCAGCGTATTCACCGCAGCGCCGATAACGTACGTCGCGCTCGACGAGATGGCCGCTCCGGCCAACCCGAACCGCGGAACCAGCGCGACGCACGCAATTGCCTGCGTTGCGATCATCAACGCGTTGACCGCCGTAACGAAGACCGGTCTGCCCAATTGGAAGATGAAGAACGCCGCAAACGTGCCCGCGCTGGCGAACGCAACGATGCCCGGAAGCAGCAGCCGTAGCGGCAGCGCGCCGGCGTCGAAGCGGCTGCCGTACAGTGCATGAATGAGCAGCGGCGCAAAAATTGCAATCGGCAGCGCACACGCCCCGCATACCGCAAAGCCTGCCCGGATCGTCGAGGCGGTAATCTCGGCAGAGCGTTTCCGGTCGCCCATGCCTACTTCGCGTCCTATTGCGGTGTTTGCGGCGCGTGAGATCAAGAACAGCATCTCGCCGGCGCTCACGGCGACCGAATAGACGCCGAAGAGCGGCAAACCAAGCATCGCAATGAGTATGAGGGAATCGACCCGGTAATTGAGTGTTCCGAGCGCCGCGTTCAGTGCCGACTGAGAGCCGACGTTCGCGAGATCCCGAAAACGTGCGGCGAACTCGCGCACATGCAGGCGCGCGCCCCCGCGAACCATGTCGTTGACGACGATCGCCGCGAAGGTATATAAACCGGCTAGCCATGCCGTCAGCGCGCCGGCGATACCGTCGTGCAGCACCACAACCGCCACCGATATCGCGACGAACGTAAATATCGCAATCGCAAGCGTTTGCACGTTCAGCCGGCGCACGTTGCCTTCGGCCACGTAATAGCTTGGCTGCCACGAAAGCACGATCGACGGCGGCAGCGACAGCCCGAGCACGAGCGCCTCGAGCGTCCAGCCGCGCACGGCGGCATACGCGGCGCAACCGGCAAGCGCGAGCGCGCACAAAATCGCGAAGGCGGCAAAGAGCGCGGGAAAGAGTTCGCCGATGGTGCGCCGTTGTTTGGTCAGGGCGTACGTGATGACCGCGCCGCCGCCGCCGGAAATCGCAATAGGCAGCGCGAGCAGCGTCTGCATGCCGCTGTATACGCCTTTGCCTTCGGGCCCTAGCCACCGTGCGACGATCAGCCCCGTTGCTACGCCGAGCGCTGCGATAATCACGCGCGTTGCGAGCGTTTGCAGCGTGTTAAGGCTCGCCGTCACCGCGAACGCGCGTTGTTGCGTCATCGGCGTGAATTCAGCAGCGGGCGGCCCAGGGCCACGCCGGCGGCGCCAATCGCAAGTCCGGCTACAGCGCGTGCGCGTTGGGGAAGGGGGACCGTCGCGCCGTCGTAACGGTGCGCTTTCGGCAACGCGAGCCTCGTCGCGGGTCCAAGCAGCGCGCCGTCCGCATGCCACGCGTCGATCAGCCGCGCGCGCTCGCGGAAGAATCGGGGCAGATCTTCCCGCTGGATTGCCCAATCGATGTAGCGTTGCGTGCGCGTATCGCACGAAACCGGAACGCCGGCAAGCCGCGCGGCCAGAAGCAACACCGCTTGCAACGGTACGCGGGAGACGGCTTCACGCGTCGAGCGTTGGAACAACGTTTGGACGATCGTAGCATCCTCGCGCATCGTTTCGAGCGCGATCTGCGCGACGTCGCCCAAACGGTATAGGCTCGCGCCGTGCAACGCCATGTGCCAGGCGCGTCCGAGTGCGTTGAAACGCAGCGCGGCGCCCGCCGGGCCGCCGATCCGCTCGAAATCGCATGCCAGCGTTTCCCAGTCCGAGGGCAGCGAATACGTTTGCGGGCGAGCAAGTAACACGTGCACTTCCAGCGACTTACGAAATTCCGGATGAATCAGCGGCGCTAAGTGATGGTGGTACGTTTGGTAGCCCCGCGCCACGCACGCATCTTCATACGCGTATCCATGCTGCTTCAATGCGGCAACGCATGCGGCGGCGCTCCGGCGTGGAACCATAATGTCCAGGTCGAAACTCTGCGTTCGCTGCGTTAAACGGTCGCCCGCGTAGATGCGCCCGGCGCTCTTGAGCAGCGCAAACGGAACGCTCGCGCTATTGAGCGCGTCCACAACGCCGCAAATTTGCTCCAGCGAATGCGATGCATCGAGCGCGAATCTCGCGGCGTACTGTTTGAGCATGGGCAGAAGCATTCGCGCATTTGCACCACGCTCGCGCTGCGCGGCGATGGCTTCGAAAAGCAGCGCCGCGCATTTATGGCGTACCGCGTGGCCGTACAGCCGGTGCGCATCCGTGCTCTCCAGCGCCCGATGCAGTGCGCCCGCGTCGCCTTGCATATGCGCCGCCAGGCACGCAACTAACGCACGGAAGGGCGCCATTATGCGGGCCGCTCCAGCGGCACTTCGCGCAGCGTGCCTTCGAACGCCTCAACCGGCCCTTCGACGATGCTGCCCCGATGCGAAACCCAGGCATGTGCGCGCAATCGCTGTGCGGCATCGGGGCGCGGCTCGATGCCCATATGCAATCGCACGTCGTCATCGGCAGCTTCCAGAAAGCGGTACAGCGTCAGCGCGCGCCCGTAACAGGTATTACGATCGCCGAAAACATGGTGAAGCCAGAACCACGAGATGACGCGGATCGCTTCAGGCGGTCCGTGCGGGTACCGGCCGCAACGCAAATTTCGCACGAATGCCGGCAGATCGCTCTTCCGCAGCCGAGCGGCGACACGAGCCAAAAACCAGCCGATCGCGATGAAGAGCGGCAAATAACGCGGATTGCGCGCGAGCCACCTTACCATCGGCGGCGCTCGCGCGGATTATAATACGTGCGAACGAACCCGGCTTGCTGCGCGGCCGCGCGCACGAGCCATCCGCGCCGCAGCAACGCGGCGTCGTCATGTCCGGGCAGGACCGCACCAAAGGCTTTGACCGCTAGGTCTATGCCTGCGCGGACTTGATGCAGCGCGGTCCAGCGCACGTCTTTGCGGTACGCCAATGCGAACTGCGCATAGCCCACGCCGTAGAAGAATTGCTGGCGCCAATAGGCGCGCCAGGTTTGGCGGTGCCGGTGCATCACCAGCGCGCGCTCCTCGTAGGTGAAACGCGCATCGTAGAGGCGGCGCAGGCGCGTATGCAGATCGCAAGCGTCGTAGGTCGCATAGCGCGTATCGAAGCCGCCCGCCGCGACGACGTACTCCCGGCGGTACAATGCGTTGCTGGTCGGTGCAAAGGGAAACCGCGGATGCGCAAGCGAGCGGATCGGATCCAGTCCGCCCATCAAATCCACGAACCGCGCCGCAGCGGTCTGCGACCGGAAACCGATGGTTTTTCCGGCCGCGCCGATCGCGCCGGTCTCGCGCTCGGCCGCTGCAACCAACGATGCGAGCCACGTGCGCGAGCAGACGCAATCGCTGTCGGTGAACGCGATCCAGGTGCCGCGGGCGGCAGCGATGCCGGCATTGCGCGCGGCGGGCGCGCCTGCATTCGCCTGAACGATGACGGTGGCACCGTAGCGCCGCGCAATCTCTGCCGAACGATCTTTCGACCCGTCGTCGACCACGATTATTTCGAACAAATCGCGCTTCATGCTCTGTTGCGCAAGCGATTGCAAGCAGGCGTCCAGGGTCTGCTCGCCGTTATACACGGGCACCACGACTGAAACGGCGGGAGTCATGCCGCAATGCGCCTTTCGCGGACGCGTTGATAGAACCCGAGCCAAAAACTCTTGGTCCACATCGCTTGATATCTCAAGAACTCCGCGCGCGAAGCGTCCAGCCAGCCGAGTTGTGCCGCAACTTGTGCTGCCGCCGAGCGAAGTGGGCGCGTGGAAAGCACGCCGAGCAGGCGCAACGCCGTGCCGGCATTCCAACCGACTTCGTCCGGATACATCGCGTAAAGATCGGCAACGCCGGCGCCGTACCCGCGCGCCTGCCGCCGCAATTCTTCGTCGGTGGCGCGCGCGTGATGGTACAGCACGGCACGCGGCGCGTAGGCAATGGCCGCGCCGAATCGGCGCTTCAAACGGTGGGAGAAGTCGACGTCCTCGCCGGTCATCAGTTCGACGTTGAACCCGCCGATGGCACGCGCGGCATGGGCGCGCACCGCTACATTGAGCGATGGCGCAAACGGAAACGGATCGCGGTTTGCCGCGAGCGCCGCATCGTACAGCCCGATGGCTTGGACGTAACGCTCGGCCCCCGTCTTCGGCGGATAACAGAGCGTGTTGCCGGCGGCGATCACCACGCCGTCATCGTCAAAGGGCCGGGTAAGTTCGGCCAGCCAGCGCCGGCTCGGAACGGTATCGGCATCGCAGAACACGACGATCTCGCCGCGCGCCGCATTCAAACCGCAGTTGCGGGCTGCGGCCGGTCCGCGCCGAGATTCGAAGAGCACCGTTACGCCGAAGCCCCGCGCGGCGTGCGCAGTGCCGTCGGTCGACGCGTTGTCGACAACGATCGTCTCGAGCGGCGTGCAGCCGGCTTGTGCGTGCAGCGCGCGCAGCGTTTCCGGGAGCGTGCGTTCGGCGTTGTACGCGGGAATGACGATGCTCGCGTTCACTGCAGCGCGCGCTCCGCGGCTTGCAGCCATGAATCGCCGGAGTACGCGTCTTGGCCAATCTCTAGACGCACGCCGCGAACGCACTTCGCGAGGCGCATCACGTCGCCGACGATCGACCGGGCGGCTGCGTGATCGCCGGGCAGCACGATCTGCCGCAATAGCGTGGTTGCGGTCTCCGTGCGATCCATGACGCGCGAACGGACTTGCGAATGTTCGGTACTGCGCGTGACGCTCACAACGTGCGTCGGCGTCGACTCGAACGCCGCTGCGTCATCTCGAAGATACTGCAGCGGCACGCGACGCTTGTTGGTCCACGCCGAGTAGCGGGGCATCGCGTGTAGTTCTCCTAAATCGAACCAGCGTTGCGTGGAAGGTTCCAGATTGAACGTCTGCAGCAGCGAGCGGGCAACCGGGACGCGGTCTTCGTGACGAAGCAGAATCTTGTCGTCACCCAACGTGCGCCAGCCGCCCAGTACCATCGCTGTGACGAGCGTGCTTTTCCCGCCGCCGGACGCCGCGCAGAGCAGCGCGCAGACGCCGTTTTTCACGATGGCGCCGGCGTGCAGCGGAACGTAGCCCTCCGCGCGCCAACCGGCCGTGCAGATGAGCGAGAACACGTCTTCCATGTCTCCGATTTGCGGCTCGCCGAAGACCGTTTCGTGCGGGACGCGCACGGTCCACGTGTCCTCGTGTTTGCCGCATTCGCCGTGAACGGCAAAGCCGTACTGCGTATCCGCGAAGTAGCCGGCCGGCGTGCGATCGACGGTCATGTGCGCGCACGTCAAAAACGTACCGTTCGCGAGACCGGCACCAGCGCCGCGGGAAATATCGACCTCGACGCTTCGGCTGTGATGCGGCCACGGGGTACTGTAGAGAGCGAA
>DAISWS010000117.1:0-8075 GCA_036826275.1 Vulcanimicrobiaceae bacterium | reverse complement strand
CTCGCAGAGAGTTTCGACGACCTGCTTGCACGCTTGGAAGAGGCGTTCGCACGCGAACGGCAGTTCATCTCCGATGCGTCGCACGAGCTCAAAACGCCGCTGACGTCGATCAACGCGAACGCGCAGATGCTCGCACGCTGGGGCGACCGCGACGAGCAGGTTCGTACGGACAGCTTGCGCACGATCATCGCTGAAAGCGCATCGCTCGCGGAGATGGTGAACGGCATGCTCACGCTCGCGAAAGCCGATTCCGGCGATGCGGTTCCCAAGGAGCCGCTTTCAGTTGCTGCAGTCGCGCGTGAAGCGGTAAGCGCGACCGCGCCGCGCGCGAGCGAGCGGGGACTCGACCTGCGCATGGAGGCCGACGGTGAATCGCCAATCGTGAGCGGCGATAGCGCGCTCTTGCGGCAACTGATCACCAACCTCATCGACAACGCGATCAAATTTACCGAGCACGGCGGCGTGACGGTGCGCGTGCTCGCGAACGGCGACGAGGCGATCGTCGAGGTCCAGGACACGGGTCCTGGCATCGATGCGCAGGAACTGCCGCTGATATTCGATCGCTTCTACCGCACGGACAAATCGCGAACGCGCGAGGTGCCGGGAACCGGTTTGGGTCTTGCCATTGTGCGATCGATTGCCCGCGTCCATGCGGGACGCGTCGAGGCCGAACGCCCGGAGGGCGGCGGCACGTTGATGCGCGTGCACCTGCCACGTCTTCATTGAATTTTCATTTGCCGGCCCGCGAGCGCCCGTACAATGGAGGCGTGACCCGCTGGATCTTCGTGACGCTCCTGGCCGTGCTGGCGAGCTGGCCTGCGCACGCGCTGGCGCAGCAGGTTATTTCCACGTCGTCCACGCCGGTTATCCGCGTGCAAATGCGGTCGGGCCGTCTCACGGTGCACACCTGGGATAAACCGCAGGTGCAGATCGACTCGAACGTCGCCGTGCGTGCGCGGCACGTTGGGCCCGCTGCCGTCGCCGCCGCGCTTCCACCGGAAATTACGATTTTTTCGATGTCGGTGCAAAGTCCGAGCGGTTCGCTCACGCTGCCGCCGGAAGGTTTTGCCTTCGACCCCTCGCTGTTGGTCCAACCGCATGACGGTGTCGTGGTGTTCGGCGGAGATCAAGGCGCTAACGTGACGATCACGGTTCCGAATACGACCGCGCTGCTCTTGGCGCTCGTGTTCCGGGGCGGCATTGCGGTGAACGGCTATCACGGCGGGACGTTCGTAACGCAGGTTCATACCGGCGGCATCGACTTGGAAAACGTTACGGGAGACGGGTATGCGGAGGTGGCGCGCGGACCGCTGTTCGTGCGGAATTCCGCATTCAACCGCATCCGCGCCCGAACGGCAACGGGAAACATCATTTTCCGAAATTGCAACGTGCGCCAGATCGAAGCGAGCAGCATCGACGGCAACATCGCCTACGACAACGGCACGTTCGTTCCGGGCATTGCGCGCTTCGAATCACAGAACGGCAACATCGCCATCGGCGTGGCCGGAGGCGGCGCGAGCATTGCCGCGCACAGCACCGGCGGCAAAATTTTTGCCGGCTTCTCACGCGGCGCCGCCGTCATCGGCTCACCGACGGACGCGCAGGCAATTGTCGGTCCGGGCGGACCAATCGTCACCGCGAATTCGCAGCGCGGCGCCGTCTATCTGTATAACGGTTCGATCGGTTCGCACGGACGTCTACAAGGCGCGTGGCAGTCCATCGGGCGCATGCTCCAGCGGCGGCGTCCGCTACAACAGAAATTTCCGCATCGCGGCCATATCTAACTTGAACGTGTGCTGCGGCAGCACCGCTTCCTCGCGGTAATCGCAGTGCTCGAAAAAGTGCTGCGCCGCACTTTTGTGCGGCACCAGCGCCGTCATCTTATGACAGTTGTAATAGTTAGCGGCGTCCGAGGCGCTGTGAAGCAGCGCCTCGCCGATGCCTTGCCGGCGGCGTTGCGGCAAGACGACGATCCGTTCCACGTGTGCGAGCGAGGCCGCAATGCGAATCTGGACGGCACCCACGACCTGTTCGCCGTCCATTGCGGCAAAGTCATGGGATTGCTCGTGCCAGATAACGCTGAAATCGTAGAACGTTTTGAGCGCCTCGCGCTCCGTGCGGCGCACGAATTCGAGGACGGCATCCGGCTGCACGTGCACGATCTCAACCGGCACGCGCGGCAACCTCCGTTTCGACGTCGAGCCGCATATTGTCGTATGCCGCGATAACGCGCAATCCGAGATCGTCTTCCAGTTCGCGCGCGAGCCGCGCCGGATCTTGCTCGAGCATCTTCGTCCCGAAATGCTGCATGACCGCGACGCGCGGCCGTACGGCCGAAATCACCGTGCGCGCCTGGTCGAACGTCATGTGATCGACGTCCATACTGTCACGGTAGCGCAGGACGTTGACGATCAACACATCGGGTTCGTGCGACGCGTAATCGTCTGCCAGCCCGTCGAAAAACCGCCCGCACGGTAGATATGAGACGGTGCGGCCTTCGTAACGGAAATGCATGCCGTACGTTTCGACCGCATGCACGTGCCTAATGGACGTGCAGACGTCGACCTCACCGATGCGATACGGGCCGCCGCGTTCTTTCGCAATCTCGATACGTTCGACGAAACGCTGCGCGTACGGGAGAACGACGTGTTCGCCTTCGATCGCGTCGCGCGGCGCCAAGAGAACGCCGCGGCGTTTGAAACCGCCCGAGGTCATCGCCTCGATCATGACGTTGACGTCGTTTGCGTGATCGAGATGTTTATGCGAGAGGACGATGCCTTCGAGCTCGCGCGGATTGCAAGGGGGAACGTGCGAGAGCGCACGCACGAGGGCACCGGGACCCGGATCGACGTGCAGCTGGGTCGCGCCGAAGCGCATCCACATGCCGCCGGACGCACGAATTTGGCGCGCGACGACAAAACGCGCGCCTCCGGTGCCTAAAAACAGAATGTCGATCACGACCTCGCGGGTTCAACCCGCGAGCTTGGCGTTACTCCCCGGCCAGACGCCAGTGACCGCTGTAGAGGTTAAAAAAAGCGTCGAGGTGGGAGCGGTATTGCTCCAACGCGACGCTCCACAACACCAGCGCTTGGTGTCCCTCATCGGTCAGGGTGTAGATCCGGCGGGCCGGCCCCTGCTCTTTGGGGTCCCACCACGACGAAATGTAGCCGTCGCGTTCCATCTGACGCAGCGCACGGTACACCGTCCCGGGATCCGAGATCACGTCGAACCGCATTTTCAGTTCCTTCATGATCTCGTAGCCGTGCAGATTATGCTCTTTCAGCATAACCAACAACCAAGCCATCAGATAGTTTTTCGGCGTCCCCCGCGGTGGAAGGCCCGCCTCTTTACACGGAGCGCCAAAAGCTCCGTCGCTCGGCTCCACGAGTTTCATCACACATCCGTTGCGCGCCGTGCGCTTCGTCTCTCTGTAAGTGCAGCAAACCCCTCGGCTATCTTCGCGTGCGTAGACTGTGCGATAGTCCATACGCCCTATGTCACGAAAGGTGCCCGAAGGCTCGCGGGGGACATTTGTCACAGAGCAAGGGTCACCCTGCGAGAAAAGTAGGCCAACTAAACAAAATGTTTACGTTATTAATTAGGTTGTCCTAATTTCATTCGTAGAGGAGCCTAACCGTGCGCTCGGCAGTACTCGCGCTCGTTATTCTGACGTCAGTGTTGATCCCCGGACGGGCGGACGCTCTGCCGGTATTCGCCCACCGGTTCGGGCTTGCGTGCCAAGCCTGCCATACGACCGTCCCGCACCTCAACGCGTTCGGTGAGGCGTTCGCCCGGAACGGCTTTCGCCTGCCGCAGCTGCGCGAGCACGGCGCTGTTCCTATTGCCGTCAAGGTGAACCTGGCGTACTCCAGCGACGCGGACGGCGGCGGGCTTCCCAAAGCGGTCGTCGACGAAGTGGAATTGCTGACCGGGGGCGCAATTGGGGCGCACGCCAGCTACTTCGTCGAACAGTATGCGATCGACGGCGGCGTTCCGGGCCGCACGCGCGATGCGTGGGTGCAATACAATAATGCGGATACGCACGTACGCGCGGGTCAGTTCACGCTTCCGCTGCCGGTCGATCCGGAAACCGAACGCGACACCGAAGCGCACTATCTCCTGTACGAACCGCTATTCGCACCGCGGGCCGGCGGCGATGCGTACGTCGAGGATGCGCGCGGGAACGCGTTACATCTGGCCGCATTCAGCGGCGGCACGATCGCGTATGCCGCTAAAGCACTCGGCAACCTCACCCTGTACGGATATGACTATCGTTCCTCATTCTCAAAGCGCGGCTTCGGAATGCGAGCACGCGATGGTAAATTCGACGTCGTAGAAGTGGATGAGAGCGGCGGCGGACTCACTGAAGCGCACTATACCTTTTCGCCGGCGTTGATGGCCGTCGCGCGCTACGATCGCGCTTGGGATTCGACGGACGGTGCCCAGCGGCAGACGGTGCTTTCGCTGGTCATGCGGCCGGCCGCGAACATGCGTTTCACGCTTGAGGATCAGATCACCGATCATCACACGCTGAATTTGGCGTGGCTCTTCGCGTATTAGGCGATCGCGCCGATGTGCGGGAACGTGCCCCGAAGCACTTTCTGCGACGGCTGCCCCAACCAGCGCTCTAAAACCGTTGCGTACACGCTTCGGAAGTCGGTCCTGAACGCAACGTTTCCCATGTTCGTCGTGCCGAGGTCGGGATAGGCGCCGTAGATGCCGCCTTTCACGCCCCCGCCGATCAGGAACAGCGGCGAACCTTCGCCGTGGTCGGTGCCTTTGCTGCCGTTTTCCTCGATGCGCCGCCCGAATTCCGAGAACGTCATCGTCAGCACGCGCTTGTCGTTGCCGTGCGCGGCGAGATCGTCGTAAAACGCCTTGAGCGCGTCGGAAAGCTGTCCCAGTAACCGGTCTTGTACCGCCTTCTGATTGACGTGCGTATCGAACGACCCGTGCTGCAGGTAGATAACGCGCGTGCCGGTTTTGCTGCCGATGATCTGCGCGGCTAGTGCAAGGCTGCGGCCGATCGGCGTTGCGGGGTACGCGCCCGCCGGCTTGTAACCGGCGATTAGTTTCGGCAGTTCTTCGGAGCCCTTTTGCGCGTGCTCTTCGATCTCCATCACGTGCGGCAGATACGGCGAGGTGAACGGAAGGCGGTCGTCGGCGACGACACGCCCGTACGCCGTGCGTTCATCCTTGTTGCGATCGCCCAGCAATCCGTAGCCTTGAATTTGCGCGACCGCCGGAACGTCAACGCGGTTTGCGACGAGCACTTCGGGCAGCACCTGCGCGAGCGCGACGCCGTTGAACAGGTTGTCTTTGGGCAGATTGGCTTCGTCTAAATAGCGGCCCAGCCAGCCCGTGTGCTCGTATTTGTCCGGGACGGCGGTTTGCCAAATTTCGGTGGAGCGGAAGTGCGAATGGTCCGGGTCCGGATAGCCGACGCTTTGCACGACCGCGACCATGCCGCCGTCGTACATGGCCTTGAGCGGCTTCATCTGCGGATTAAAGCCAATCTGATTGTTGATCGCGAGCACGTCGTTCCGTGAGACGGCGATCGACGGACGCGCCTGATAGTACCGCTGATCGCCGTGCGGGACGACGCAGTTCAATCCGTCGTTTCCGCCTTGCAAATTCAGCAGCACCAGGCACCGGTTTTCGCCGCCGGGCAGCCCGGGAAGCGGCGCTTGCGAAAGCGCTTGGGCGAAAACGTGCTCGGTGTTCGCAATGACCGCGAGGCCACTGAGTGCACCGATTAAAAATTGCGTCCGTTTCATTTTAAAAGGCACTCCGGTCTGACCTCCGCGCCCCCCATGCTAAAGCATGGGTCCCCCAAACCACGGCGCGCGAGATCGTGCTGCCTTTTTATTAGCTCCCCGAGGGCGCGCCAACATATTGTGATCATATGCACCTTCAATTGAGTTGATATGCGGGCATCGCCATCGTTAGGTAGGCGGCACCACGCACGCGTTCTTGGTAGTTTTCGCCCGAGAGCATGCCGAGTGCTGACGTTCCCGCGCCGTTCAAATATCCGGCGAGCTGGGCGAGCGCGGTCGGCGAGGCATCGCCGAAGAGAATGCGATCGACGAGCTGCGACGCCGCGCTCGATGCCTTCAGCGGCACCTGGTCCATCCACGACTGCCGATCCATCATCGGCGAGTTCATCAGTCCGGCGACGAAATTCTCACGCGCGATCACCGTCTGACTCGTCAGCCAGTTGGAACCACCGGGCCATCCGGCGACGTTCGGCGGATAGAACAGCACTTGACCCATCTGCGCGAGGGCGCGCTGCGCGCGTTCGTCGATCTGCGTAAGGCCGAGTGATTTGTACGTGCCGATGACGAACTCCACGGGGCTCTTGACGAGCGCGCGGTACGCGCGGTCCGAATAAAACAGGTTGCTGCGAAGCAGCGTCGACATCACCGGTTTGAGGTTGTAATCGTTCTTGCGGATCAACGCCGCCACCGCGTCGACCAGCTGCGGTTCAGGACTATTGTACACGAAGAAATTCAGCAGGCTGTTCGCCCAGAACGCGGCGCATGCGGGCTGCCGGTAGATGATGTCGACGACGTCGCGCCCGTTGAAGTTGCCCGTTTGGCCCAGAAAGGTCTTGCTGCCGTTGTCGTGCCGGCCCGGCAAAAATCTGGCTTTTCCCGTGCGCCGCACGACGATCCATCCCGTCCAGGCGCGCGCCGATTCCCGCACGTCGTTTTCAGTATAGTGGTCGACGCCGAGCGTGAACAGTTCCATCAGCTCGCGCGCGTAGTTTTCATTGGGATGCTGCGCGTCGCTTTTCGAGTTGTCGAGATAGATCAGCATGGCGGGATCGATCGAGACGTTCCACGTCAGCTCGCGCAAATTTCCGAGCGCGTTATCGCGGAAGAGTTGATTCTGGTCGAACGTCATTTGCGGCGTGACGCCTTTTTGAATCGTCGCCGTCGTGAAGTGGCCGTGGAAGTACGCGGCCATCTTCTCTTGCAGCGGCGCGGGCGTCGTCAACATGCGCTGCAGCCACCAGCGTTGCAGAGCAATAACCGAATCGCGTTCGCCTTTGCGGATCTCCATGCCGACTTTGCGGCGCAACTCGTCTTTCTGATCTTGGCCGCCGAACATCGCGGCGATGCCGTTCATCAAGTTATCGCGGATCGCTTCACGCGGATCGTAAAGCGGCGGGGGTGCCGGAAGCGCTTGCGTCGAGGGAAAGTTCACCAGCGAATCAACCGCATCGTGCATCGGCATCCCCGCAAATCGCGCCGCCTCGTCGCTGCTGCTGCCGAAGCCCGCTCGCCGCAACAGGTGCGCGGCGTGACGCTGCGTCCACGGACCGGAGTAGGGTTCGAGCGCGGTGGCGATGTCGAGACGGCCGGCGGGACGAGCGATGCCGGCAACGTCTGTGTGAGGAATCGCGGTAGCCATGCCCCCATTCTAACGAAGCGGGCGCCAGACGGGGTTAAACCGCCATTGGAAGAAACGCGCGGCTGTGAGCGTACTAGAGACGCGCCTCGACCGGCGCAGCGAAGCCTACACTAAGAATTCCGAACGCATGTCGGGGCTGGTCGCGCAGCTTCGAGAGCACCTCGAGGCCGTCCGTGCCGGCGGAGGCGCCGACGCCGTAGCCAAGCATCGCAAGCGCGGCAAGCTGACCGCGCGCGAGCGCATCGACCGTCTCGTCGATCCCGGTGCGGGCTTTTTGGAGTTCTCGGCGCTGGCCGCTCACGACATGTACAAAGGCGATGCTCCGTGCGCGGGCATCGTCACCGGGCTCGGCATCGTCGAAGGCCAGCACTGCGTCATCGTGGCGAATGACGCAACGGTCAAAGGCGGCACGTACTATCCCATGACGGTAAAGAAGCATCTGCGCGCACAGGAGATCGCCGAGCAGAATCATCTGCCGTGCATTTATCTGGTGGATTCCGGGGGCGCCTTTTTACCGCTGCAAGCAGACGTCTTTCCCGACCGCGATCACTTCGGCCGCATCTTCTATAATCAAGCGCGCATGTCGGGCAAGAAGATTCCGCAAATCGCGGCGGTGATGGGCTCGTGTACCGCCGGCGGCGCATACGTTCCGGCGATGT
>DAISWS010000116.1:0-8156 GCA_036826275.1 Vulcanimicrobiaceae bacterium | reverse complement strand
GGGGGGCGCAACGCGCAGCTGTGCGCAGTGCTCTGCGCGAAAGCGCCATGCGGCATACGCGGCCGCCGCGGAGCACGGCCACAACGCAACAGCGATACGCGGATGCACGAGCCCGCTTCCTCCGCGCTCCGCTACGAGTACGCATGCGAGTGCGAGCAGCGCATACGCGAGCGCATCGTGCGCGCGCTCGTCGCAGCCGCGCCGCATCCACGCGCGCAGATCGGCAATTCCCGCAACGCATAGAAACCCGGCAGATGCGCCCGGCGCGACCGTTCGCAGCGCCGCCGCAAATCCGACGCCGCCGATCGCGCATGGAGCCATGACGAACGCTGCGGCGGCGCCGGCCGCGAATGCAAACGGCGCCGGAGCATGCGACGGCAGCAGCGCGGGAAGCAGCAGCGCAGCCGCCGCGCCGATGGCAGCAACGGGCATGACCAGCGACAGCTCGGGCAACAGGCCGGCGCGTTCGCGATCGTGGCAACGATGCGATCGCGTCAAGCGATCGATGCACAGTGCCGCCGCAAGCCGCGCGCCGGCGACGAAGGGTCCAAAGACCATCCACGCCGCGGCGGCGGCCGGGAGCGAACGCGCGGACGGACCGGCCCCACACCCGCATCCGAGGTACGGTTCGATCCGCGCGTTCCACCGCAGCGGCATCCGGGTCAGCGCCGCTGCGGCAAGAATGAAGGGCGCGCATTCGAACAGCGTCGCGGCGGACGTGACGAGCAGCGCGGTGACCACGCTGCTCTATCACGCCGGTGTGCGCGATCGGCTAGTGCGGCGAGGGTGAGGGCGCCGGGGCAAATGGGCGCGGATTGAAGCCGGGTGGAGGCGAGTCTGAAATACCAGGCGGCGGCGTCGCAGGCGCGATGTGCAGGCTGCGGCAACTCACCGGAGCCGGAATCGTGCGTATCGTGCCGTCGGCGAAAATCGCGCCGGCGGGCGAGAGCGGCGCTTTGGTTCCTTGCAGCCGCGCCGGATCGAAAGCGCCGCGCAAATTGGCGATCAGCGCGTTGCCGTCGCGCGGGCCCAGCGGCAGAAACGGCTTTTCATCGGGAAGCGACGCAAGAGCCGGCAATTCGAAAACCGTTTCCACGAACTTGAGTACCGAGTCTTGATCGTCGAATTCATGCACGATCGCTCCCGTCTTCGCGTACGGCGAAATGACGATCGCCGGAACGCGTGCGCCGTCGCCGCAGGGCGCGCCATCGGGGCAGCGCTCGAAGTTGTGCGGGGGCACGTGATCCCAATACCCGCCGAGATCGTCCCATGCGATGATGATTGCGCTGTCTTTCCAATAGCTGCTGCGCGCAATTGCGGAAACCAGCGAAGCGACGAACGCCTGCGATATCTGCGAATCGGTGTACCCCGGATGATCGTCGTCGCCCAAAAACGTCTTCTGCACGTACGGATCCGGATTTGCCGGGTGCAGGCCCAGCGTATTGCGCGATCCGCCTTTGAGATAGAAGACGCCTTTTGCGCAGCCGCCGCTGCGCGAGATCCGTGTAAAAACCGGTGATGTCGCGCATGTTCGAGACCATGCTGCTGTTTTTCACGACGTAACCGAAGTATTGCGGCGCGAGATGGTGCGCGACCAGTCCGGCGTGCTGCTTGGCGCGATACCCCTCTTCGTACCAGCGCCATGGTATTGCCCCGCCGGGCAGTTTCGCAATGACCGTTTTGTCGCGGCGCACGTTGTGCGTGTCTTGCGTCACCGCTTTGACGTCCTTGCGCTGCATCGTCAGCAAAACGTTCGCGTAGGTCTGATCCGTCTGCTTGGGATTGCTCGCGTCCGCGGGGTTGTAGGGACCATACGGCGGATCGAGATCGGTGAAGACCGGATCGCCGGGAGCGGGCCGCTTCGCGATCTTGTGCGGGCTGCGCGCGTATTCCGTGAGACCGTTTTGCGCGGCGATGATCTCGATGTTGCTCGGTGTCGACGGTCCGCGCAGCGCTTGATAGAAGTTATCGAGCAGCGTAAAGCGTTTGGCATACGCCCACAGATACGGAATCGTGTCGCAGTCGAGGTGATACATCGCCTCGGCGCCCACCGAGAAGCGCTGCTGCGGCGTGGCGTTCTTCTCGTACGCGAGCACGGCTTTGCCTTGCTCCGCGACGAATCTATCCATTTTGCCGCCGTCGAACGCGTGCAGTTGCACGCCGCGCGAATTGCTTTCGTAGTACACGTCCGGATCGGTCAAACGAAACGGCGTCACGGTTTTGCCCGTAACCGGGTCGATCTGCCGGAACCCGTGCGCGCGCGCGGCGCTCGACCAGACGCCGTTGGCGCCGGGAAACGTTCCGAACTCGGCGTCGAACGAGCGGTTCTCTTGGTAGATGATGAAGACGTGTTTGATCCGCGCGGCGAGCAGCCGGTCGACGTGTGCCGCGCCCGGCGCGGTTGCCGGCGCCGCCGCGGGATGCAGCGGCTGGACCGCGATTGCGCTTGCCGCGAGCACCGTAGCAAGAGTGCGAAGCTTCATGCAGTAGCATACCGCCCCATCGGCTAATGACCCTGGCCATGTCCTCAAACATCACGGCGCCGCGGGGCACCCAGGATTTTCTTCCGGCGCAAACGGTGCGCTGGGAAGAGCTCGAGTCGCGCATCCACGTGCTCGCGCACCGCTACGGCTACGGTGAAATCCGAACCCCGGTGTTCGAAGCGACGGAGCTTTTCGTGCGCGGCGTCGGCGAGACGACCGACATCGTCGAAAAAGAAATGTACACGTTCGAGGACAAAGGCGGCCGCTCGATGACGCTGCGTCCGGAGTGGACGGCGCCCGTCATGCGCGCCGCGCTGCAGCACAATCTCTTCAACGAAGGTCCGCAGCGGCTCTACTATATCGGGCCGATCTTCCGGTACGAGCGCCCGCAGGCCGGACGCTACCGGCAAGCGCACCAGTTCGGCATCGAATGCACCGGCTTCAAAGGGCCGGAAGCCGACGTGGAGGTCATTGCGCTCGCGATGCATCTCTTCCGATCGTACGGGCTCTCGCCGCAGCTCTTCATCAATTCGATCGGCGACGAACACTGCAGGCCGCGCTACCGCGAAGCGTTGCTCGAGCATTTTCGGCCGCATGCCGCGGCGCTCAGCGAAGATTCGCAGCGCCGGCTCGAGCGCAATCCGCTGCGTCTGTTGGACAGCAAAGCACCGCAAGATCAGGCGCTTCTCGATGCGGCGCCGCAGTTCGAAACGTACCTGTGCGAGGAATGCCGCGCGCATTTCGATGCGGTCAAACGGTATCTTACGCAGCTCGGCATTGCGTTCGTCGTGAATCCGCGCATCGTGCGCGGTCTGGATTATTATTCGCGAACGGTGTTCGAGTTCGTCTCGGACGCGCTCGGCGCGCAAAGCACGGTGTGTGCCGGAGGCCGCTACGACGATCTGATTCGATCGCTCGGCGGTCCCAGCGTGCCGGCCGTCGGCTTTGGTCTGGGCCTCGAGCGGCTGCTCATGACCATCGATGCTGCCGGCGCCGGTCCGGACGTCGAGCGAACCGGCATTCAACTCGTCGCGCTCGGCGAGCAGGCAAAAAGCGTGCTCGTCATCGTGGCCGCGCTTTTGCGCTACGCGTTGAACGTGCCGATTTTCATGGACTTCGACGACCGCAAGCTACTGGCGCAGCTCAAGCTCGCGGACCGGAACAATGCGCGGTACGCGCTTATCGTCGGAACGGACGAATTGCAAGCGGGTCAGGCGGTGCTGCGCGATCTGCAGGAGCGCACCGACACCCGCGTGGGCCTCGGAAAAGACCTGGTCCCGCAGCTTGTGGAAGTGGTGGGGTGATGGACGAGACGCAGACCCTGAAAGACCTGCTCGAGATTATGCACGAGCATGACCTGGATGCTCTCAAAGTCAAGGTGGGCGACAAGGTGTACGAGCTCGTGCGCCGCGAGGCGGGCATCACCGTGCTGCCCGGCGCGGGGGCGGTTCCCGCTGCTGCGGCGGCGCCGGAAGCTGCAGCCGCACCGTCCGGAGCGTCCGCTCCGGCGGCATCCGCGAACGTCAAAAAAGTGACGGCGCCCTTGGTGGGCGTCTTTTACCGTTCGCCCTCGCCCGATGCCGAGTCGTACGTAAAAGTCGGCGACCGGGTCGAGGCAGGTCAGGTATTGTGCATTCTCGAGGCGATGAAGCTGTTCAACGAGATCACGAGCGACCACGCCGGAATCGTCACGCGCATCATTCCGGAGAACGGCGAACTGGTGTCCTTGGGTCAGGAGTTGTTTTGGATCGAACCGTAGACGTCAAAGGCAAACGCGGCTTTGACGAGTTGCTTGCGGACCGCCGCGGCATCTACGATGCACCGCACTACCGCGGTCAATGCGAAGCCATTGCGGACGCGATGGTCAAAGCGCTGCGCCGCGGCAACAAAATCCTGTGGATGGGAAACGGCGGCAGCGCGGCCGAGGCGCAGCACATGGCTGCCGAGCTCAGCGGCCGTTTTTTGCGAGAACGTCCCGGCTTGAACAGCGAAGCACTGAGCGTCAACACGTCGACGCTTACCGCGGTCGGCAACGACTACGGATACGACGAAATTTTTCGCCGGCAAATCGAAGCGTTCGCGCAGCCCGGTGACGTGGTCATCGGTCTGACGACCAGCGGCACCTCGAAAAACATCGTGCTCGCGCTCGAAGAAGCCAAGCGCCGCGAGGCGGTAACCGTCGCGTTCACCGGAAACGGCGGCGGCACGGTTGCGAAGATCGCGGATTTGCTCTTGCTCGGTCCGAGCGGCTATTCGGCAATCGTACAAGAGGTGCATCAAACGATGGCGCACATCATCTGCGATCTCGTCGAACAGCGCATCATGTTCGAGCGGTAACGTGCATATTTCCGCCATGTCATCGTTGCCAAAAGCCTCGTGTGCCCAAGCACACGTCGGCCTTTGGCGCCTCGCCCCGACGAAAATATGCACGTTACCGGGGCAATCTTGATGCAAGTATTGGAGACGCCGCACGCGCGCGAACTCTTCGAGCGCATGCGGGAGCGCCGGCTCCTCGTCGTCGGCGACGTGATGGTCGACGAATGGATTTGGGGCAGCGTCACGCGCATTTCGCCTGAAGCGCCCGTGCCCGTCGTGCAAGTGACGGACCATTCGTTTACGCTCGGCGGCGCGGGCAACGTTGCGAACAACTTGCGTGCTCTCGATGCGCATGTGACGTTCGCCGCCGCGATCGGCTCGGACGCGTTCGCACACTACGTCGCGGATATTCTTGCCGGCGAGGGCATCGCGTCCGACGGCTTGATTCGCGTGCAAGACCGGCCGACGACGCGCAAGACGCGGGTCGTCGCGCACAATCAGCAGGTCGTGCGTGCCGATTGGGAATCGACCGACGCGCTCTCACAGGCAGACCGCGCCCGTCTGATTGAGGTCGTGCGTACGTATGCAACGCAAGCCGATGCCGTCGTGCTCAGCGACTACGCGAAAGGGCTGTTCGCGCGCGACATCGTCGAGGCCGCGCTCGCGTGTCCGATCGTTCTGGCCGATCCGAAACCGCAGAATCTCGATCTGTTCCGCGGCGTGACCTGCGTTGCGCCGAACGTTCACGAGGCCGCGCGAGCGAGCGGCATTGCAATCGCGGACGAGTCGTCGCTCGAACGCGCAGGCGCCGCGCTGCTGCACGCGCTCCAGTGCCGCTACGTCGTCATCACGCGCGGCGAACACGGCATGTCACTCTTCGGACGAGACGGCGAGCGGTTACACATTCCATCGGTAGCGCGCACGGTGTTCGACGTCAGCGGTGCGGGCGATACGGTGATCGCCGTGCTTTCCCTTGCGCTTGCCGCGGGCGCACCGATCGAACTGGCGATGCAGCTCGCCAACTACGCCGCAGGCGCGGTGGTGGAGAAGCTCGGCACGGCCACCGCATCCGCCGGCGAGATTCTCGCGCTGGTCGAGCATGGAACAGCCTGACACGTTCTTCGGCGACCTGCTCTCAATCGACGATGCGGTCGCATGGCGCGAAGCGTTGCGCGCGCAAGGGCGGCGCGTCGTTTTCACCAACGGCGTCTTCGACGTCTTGCATGCGGGGCACGTGTCGTATCTCGCGTGGGCGCGCGAACGGGGCGACGCGCTGATCGTCGGGCTGAACAGCGACGCGTCCGTGCGCCGCATCAAAGGCGAAAACCGTCCGATCGTCCCGTTCGAGGAACGCGCGCGCGTGCTGTGCGCGCTGCGCAGCGTCGATGCGGTCGTGGGATTCGACGAGCGCACCCCGGAGGTGCTGCTGGATCGCATCCGCACCGACGTCCATGTGAAAAGCGCGCAGTATCGTGAGGACGAATTGCCCGAACGCGACGTCGTGCTGCGGCACGGCGGCGTCATCTGTTTTGCGCCGCACGTGCAAGGCACGAGCACGACGGACACGATCGCGCGCATTCTGCAGCGATACCGCTGAATGCGCCTAGCGATCACGTGCAACGGCCCCGGAGAAACGGCCGGATGGCTGCGGCCTCTACTCACGCAGCTCTACCGGGAAGCGCCGCAAACGGACGTGCACGTATTCTTCGTGCCGGACGACTATGCGACGGGCCGTGAAAGCGACGTCGTACGCGATCTCTTTCCATCCGCGCACGCGTACGATCCCAAAACGTACGTGAAGGTCGCCTTCGGAGCGCGCATCGACGGCTTACCCGAAGGCGTCGATGCCGTGCTGTACCTGGGCGGCGATTTGATGCATGCCGCGCGCCTGCACAAGCGCTTCGGCGGCGCGCTCACGACGTACAAGTTTTCGCGCAAGCGGTACGCGGCGGCAACCGCCCTCGCGTTTGCGGTCGACGAGGCGAATGCGCGCGAGCTCGTGGAGTGCGGCGTAAGCCGCGAACGCGTCGAACGCACCGGCAATTTGGCAATCGACGGCGCGCTGATGGAAGCGCAAGCGGCGACGGAGATGGGTGCTCCGGAAAGCGGCGTGCTCTTTATGCCGGGGTCGCGGCGGTATGAGGTCGAGCAGCTGATACCGTTCTTTTTTACCGCCGCGCTGGCGTTGCACCGGGAAGCGCCCGATGTGCCGGTTGCCTTCGGTATTTCGCCGTTCACGCAGATCGCAGCGGTGCGTGCGGCCGTCGAAGCCGGCGGCGATCCACGCGTGTTTGCCCAGCGTGGAACGGTGGTCGAAGACGCTTCGGGCGCGTTTTTGCTTTCCGCGGATGGCCGCGTGCGCTTTCCGATTCTGCGTAAGGCGCTGGCGGCGGCGCGCGTCGCGAAGCTCGTGGTGACGATTCCGGGGACGAAAACGATCGAACTTGCGGCGCTCGGAAAGCCGGCGATTGCGTGCAGTCCGGCTAACGCACCCGAACTGGTCACCATCAACGGGCCGCTCACCTATCTGGACCGCATCCCGTTCATCGGCGTTCCGGCAAAGCGCGCGATGGTGCTTGCGTATTCGCGCCGTTTTCCGTTCCATACGCAGCCGAACATCGATGCGGGAGCCATGCTGATCGACGAGCTCCACGGCACCCTGTCGCCCGGGCGCGTCGCCCGCCGCGCCCTCGAACGCCTGCGCGACGAAGCCTGGCTGCAGCGGTCCACGCAGGCGCTGGGTGCGCTCTACCGCGAACACGTGGGCGCCTCGCACCGCATGGCGGAGCGCTTGCTCGGCATGCAGCGGGCCTAAAACGTTATGCGTCTTTCCATCGTCATCGCCACCAAAGACCGCGCCGCGTATCTCGAACGCGCGTTGGAATCGTTCGGCAAACAGATCGGCGCTCCGTCGTTCGAAGTGATCGTCGTCGATAACGGATCGACGGATCGCACGCGCGAGATCGTCGACGCCGCATCGGCGGCACAGCCGTATCCGGTGTCGTATATTTTTGAAGCGCAGCCGAACCGCGGCGCCGCGCGCAATCGCGGCATCGCCGCGGCAAGCGGACATCTCGTGCTGTTTTGCGACGACGACGTCTACGCGCCGCCGGGGCTCGTGGCGGCGCACGACGCAGCGCACACCTTGAGCAATTTCGTCGTAAGCGGGCCAATCATCAACGTGCCCGGCTATGCGGTGCGTCCCAAGCCGACGATCGCGAACTATTCCCGCGCGTTCTTCTGCACTTGCAACGTTTCGGTTCCCAAGGTCGCATTAAGCGCGGTCGGCGGGTTCGACGAAGCCTTCGATCTGTACGGCTGGGAGGATACCGAGCTCGGCTTGAGGCTGCGCGCCGC
>DAISWS010000115.1:7696-8175 GCA_036826275.1 Vulcanimicrobiaceae bacterium | reverse complement strand
TGTAGCCGAGCTCGACTTGGAATTCGGCCAGCCCATACGGATGCTCGGGATCGTTGAAAAACCAGATGGGGCCGGTGACGATCAATTTCCAAATATCGTGCGTCGCGGTATCGACCCACAGATCTTTGAGTTGCGGCCGGTTAGGCGAGCCGCCGCCGAAAACCAGATGATACGTGTCGTGCGATTTGTATGGTTCGCGCGCCGCGATCGTGCACGTCGTGCGGCCTTCGGTTCGCACTTGCGCAATCGTCGGCAGACCGGACGGATCCGGCATCCACATCTCGCGGCCTTCACCATAGGGACCAAGCTCCGGCGGCCCCGGTTCCGCGTGCCGCGTAACGAACGGCGTATAGTCGAAGCGTGCATCGGAGACGCGCGAGACGCCGTCGTCGCCGTCGTGGAGGACGTCGCGTGGAGCAGGGACGCCACCACCGCGGCGGAGGTGACGGCGCTCCAGGAGTTCCGCGACCTGTTCAGCT
>DAISWS010000115.1:0-7686 GCA_036826275.1 Vulcanimicrobiaceae bacterium | reverse complement strand
GGTAATCGACTTGCGCGAAGCTCATCAGCAGCGGCGCGCTATCTGCCGTAACGGAGATGCGCTCGCTGTATTGGACGTACGGAGGATGCAAAGCCGCGGCGTTATGGCGCAACGCCGAATCGAAGACATCCCAACACGCAGGCATGGCACCCAGAGCGGCCAGCACGATTGCGTGGATCATCTTCTTCGCCTCCGATCTTTAGTATCGGTTTCTTGCTATGGTTAATGCAAGAGATGAAGAGAATCTGAACGTTGAGACGAGCGCCGGGGAAGGTTCCCCACCCGCTCCCTGCGAACGTGCGGACGTTCTTTAGCGCCTTCGAAGGCGCGTTTGGGGATGTAGCTCAGTTGGTAGAGCACCTGCTTTGCAAGCAGGGGGTCAGGAGTTCGAGCCTCCTCATCTCCAGGAGCTTCACGACCCGCCGGGAATGCTTGCGGGTCGCTTCGGGGGCATAGCTCAGTTGGTAGAGCATTACGCTGGCAGCGTAAGGGTCAGGAGTTCGAGTCTCCTTGCCTCCACCATGTGATCGATCGAATTGGCCGCGTACGCACGCGGCCATTCGCTTTTTCCGCGGGGCGCGTAATCGAGCTCTTGTAACGTGTATGTGCGGCGCAGTGGTGGTAGATAGCGCGAGGCCCACATCACCGCAAAAGGATCTATCTCACCATGCGCTATCTCAAGCACACTCCCGCTGTGCGACTCGCGCTCGTGGCCGGCGTTTTCATGCTCGCCGCCGCGCTGACGGGGTGCAACGGGAGCGGTTCAAACGTTCTCGGTCCCATCGGCAGCTTCGGACCCGGCTCAAATACTGCCCAAGTACGCTTTGTCAACGGTTCTCCCGATGCCGGCCCCGTTCAAGTCTTCATCGACAACCAGCAGCAATTTTGCACCGGCGGCGCGACGGGAACCGGTTGCGCGGTTTCGTACGGGCAAGTGACGACATATGCCGTGAACCTCTCTGCCGGTCAGCATGCAATCGTGCTCAAGGATCAAAACCGGAACGCGATCACAATTCCGTCGGGCACCGTTTCAGTCAATAACGGCTTCCGCTATAGCCTCGTGCTGACGGGCGAAGTGCATCCGTCCTACGGCGGTTCGCCGAATCTCGGCGTGACGTCGTTCACGGATCAACCCTTCAACACGCCGGGTGGCGGAGCGGCAGTGAATTTCCATTACGCCTCGCCGTACATGGCTGCGACCAATGCCGGTCCGCTGCAATTCGGCTACTTCCTCAACAACAACGCATCCGCAGCAACGCCGGTCGGACAGACGGTTGCGTTCGGTTCGGAAACCACGCCGCAAGGCTTGCCCTCGAGCGCACTCAATGTACCGGTGACGTTCTACGCGGGCAGCGCAACGGGCACGACCGTGACGCCGAGTCAGATCGACGCCTCGAAGTGCGCGAGCAATGCGATGCCGTGCAGCACCGGAAATCTCTCGCTCTACTTGATCGATGGACCGGCCGCAAGCACCAGTCCGGTTGCGCCGCCGTCGTCGATTCCGGCGTCCGCGCACAGCGTCTTCGTCGGAACGTTCGACTAGAAGCCGGCGCTTTGTGTTACACTGACCGTCGCGGAGTACGCCGGGCGGCCGCGCCGGAAACGGTGAGGAAAGTCCGGGCTTCATCGGGCAGGGTGCAGGATAACGTCCTGTCGGGGCGACCCGAAGGAAAGTGCCACAGAAACATACCGGCCCGCCGGCGGGTTTACGCCCGCCGGACGGGCAAAGGGTGAAATCGTGAGGTAAGAGCTCACGGAGTTGCACGGAGACGTGCGCTCGGGTAAACCCCACCTGAAGCAAGACCGCTCGAGTACTCCCTCCGGGGAGCGGACTGCCCGTCCGAACGAGTCACGTCGCACCGAGGCGCATGGCGACATGCGCCCCAGAGAGATGGCCGTCACCCGCATTGCGGGGACAGAATCCGGCTTACAGGCGTACTCCGCGACTTCACGCAAGAATAGGCGGCATGAACCGGCGGCTCTTGCCGTGGCGCATCGCCGCGCTCCTCGCAATCCTGCTTGGGGCCGCGTTTGCGTGTTACCAGGTGACGCAACCGGAACTTCCGTTCTACGGCATTCAGTGGAACGTCAACGCGCGTTCGCCCGGCATAATCGTGCTCACGCATGTGGACGCTCACTCTGCGGCGGCACGCGCCGGCCTGCGGGCCGGCGATCGCATTTTCTACGGCAACACGGACTTCGATCGTGCGCGCGTATTGTTTGCCACGCCGGGATCGCACGTGAACGTGATGGTGAACGGCTCGCGGCGCGCGACGCTCATCGCGCCACCCCCGCAAACCGACGCGAGCCTCTGGATTGTCTTCAGCATTCGCATCGCATTCCTGTTCGTCGCAGCACTGCTCGCATGGCGGCGTTTCGACGATACCCCGTCGCGTTCGCTCGTCACCTTCTTGTGGTGCTACGGCCTGACCATCGGCATGCGCGACAATATCATGCCCGTGCCGGTGTTCTCACTCGCCGTGCAGATTATCTCGACGCTACTGTTGTTGTCCGGGACGGCCGCAGTGGCGGTATTCGTGGCGACATTTCCTTCGGGAACCGCGCGGCCGCTGCCGAACGCGTTGTCGCAGCTCGCAATTGCGATTGCGATACTCGGATCCGCTGCCACGATCTCGGTCCCGTTCGTGGCGAGGTCGGCCACGCAAACGGCATGGTTGAATTTCTTCATCCTCTGGGGAATGGCGCTGATTGCCCTGCTCGTCATCGTTATTCTGGTCGTTGCATACGTGCAGGGCGCGCCGGCGGAGCGGCAACGCCGCCGCTGGGTTTTCTTCTTCCTCGGTCTGGGCTTGGCGGCGATCGCCGTCGATCTCGCGCTGCTCGCCAGCGTCGGGTACACGTGGATCGTCGACATCGCAACGCTGCCGTTCGTTGCCGCCGTCCCATTCGGTTTGGCGTACGTCATTTTGCGCCATCGAGTGATCGACGTCGGCTTCGTGCTCAATCGTGCCGTCGTCTATGCGTGCGTCTCGATCGTTATCGTCGGCGTGTTCGTCATCGTGGAAACGCTGCTTGCAAAGTACGTAGAAAGTACCAACCACGTCACGAGCACCGCCGTCGAACTGGCCGTCGCGCTTGCGCTGGGATTTTCGATCCGGTACGTGCACGCGCGGGTCGATCGTTTCGTCGATACGGTCTTATTCCGCGAACGCCATCTCGCCGAACAGGCGATTCACGACTTCGCGCTCGACGCGTCGTACATAACGGACGCGACGGTCTTACTCACGCGGTGCATCACGACGGTCGAAAAGCATGCACGCGCGCGCGGCGCAGGCATCTGGCTCGCCCAAGGCGCCGCGTACCGCCCCGCTGCCAGTACGTTCAGTCTGGCGCCCGCGGTGGACCAGAACGATCCCGCCGTCGTGGCGATGCGCGCCAGGCGCGTGGCGGTGCACGTGCGGGATTGCGACTCACTCTTGCCCGGATCGCTTGCTTTCCCCATGATCGTCCGTGGCGAGTTGTTGGGCATACTGCTGTGCGGGCCCAAGAGCGACGACGAGACGTACGCGCCGGACGAGCAGGCCGCGCTGGCATCCCTGGCGGGGAGCGTGGCGCACGCCCTCGATGCCATCGAGATTCGCGACTTGCGCTGCCGCCTGCAGGCCGTAACCGCAACCGGCGGGGGCCGGCCGGCGTTCTAAGCGAAAGATATGAACATGAGCGAGCAACGTTTCACCCCGGACATGACCGTCGACCAAGCCTTCAAACTCCACGCCGGCGCGCGCCGCGTCTTTGCGCGTTTCCACTTGGGCGGCTGTTCGAATTGCGCCATCAGCGAATCGCATACGATCGGCGCGATCAGCGAAGACTACGGTATTCCGCTGCCGATGTTGCTCGAGGGCCTGAACGCGCTATGGGACCAAGGCAAGCTTTCCGTCGGCGACAAGGTGCGCATTCCCGACGAGATCCGCTCGAAGATTCCGCAGCTTGCGAACGTGCCGGAAGTCGGCGAGATCAAGAGCGCTGAAGCGGGGGCGTACACGGCCGAGTTCGGCGACGTGCGTCTGCAGGGACTAGCGGAAGATTTCGTTCCGGTGGAAGCTACGGTAACGACGCCGTAGCTGCCGGCCGTTCTCCTCAGAACAGAAAGGAGCGGGCGTCATGCCCGCTCCTTTCCTTATTCCAGGCTCTTGCGTTCGGAAAAGCCTTCGTCCATGCTGTGCCAGAATGAGATACGGTCTTCTCCCGCTTTCCAGCACAGGTAGACGGCGCGGCCTTCGCGCATCGACGGAAAATCAATGAGGCCGAGATCGATGTCTTTCACGATGCAACCGTATGCCTCAATGCGGTTGATGATCCGCACGATCTCTGCTTTCTGTTCGCTGAAGCGCCCCGGCGTGAAGGGTGACCGCGGCGCAGCCATCCGCGCGTGGGCGCTGGGCTCGGTGCCGCGCAGCACGGGATCGGTTTCCAGCAGCCGTATCGCCAGGTCCCGGCGCTTCATCCACAGCTCCTCAACCAGCGGTGCGACCTTCGGGATGAGGGCGTTGGCCTTTTCGGGCGAAAAGAGTTTCATGAGGTTTGCACGCTCCGGGTGCGGTCCATGGCGTTAGAACGGCTTGTCTTCGTGACCGGGCTCTCCGGCGCCGGCAAGAGTCAGGCGATGAAGACGCTTGAAGACTTGGGCTTTTACTGTGTAGATAACCTTCCTCCGAAGCTGCTTTCGCAAACCCTCTCGCTGCTCGAAGACGCGCAGGTGCGCGAAGCTGCGGTCGCCCTCGACGTGCTAAGCGGCGGCGTACTCGGTGATGCGTTGCCCGTCATACAAAAAGCTTCGTCGAACGGCGTGCGGCCACAGCTCCTGTTTTTGGATACGAGGGACGACGTGCTCGTGCGCCGGTACAGCGAAACGCGCCGCCGCCATCCGTTCACCGGCGTGGGATCCGTACGCGAAGCAATCGCGGTCGAACGTGCCGCGCTCGCACCGCTTCGCGCGCTTGCAACGCAGGTCATCGATACGACCGGGCTCGCACATGCGGATCTCAAGGTACGCATCGCGGCATCGTTCAGTCCGGTTGAGCGAGCCCTATCGGTAACCGTCGTCGCTTTTGGTTTCAAATACGGGATCCCGCTCGATCTCGACATGCTCTTCGACGTGCGGTTTTTGCACAATCCCAATTACGTCGAACGCTTGCAGCCGCTCACCGGAGCCGACCCGGCGGTTGCCCAGTACATTGAGACGGATCCGGCGACGGCTCCGTTTTTGGATCATCTTTTCACTATGATGGATTTCTTGATGCCGCGATATCTTGCAGAAGGCAAGGCCCAGTTGACCATCGGTGTCGGGTGCACGGGCGGCCGTCACCGCTCGGTGTACGTCGCGCGGCGCTTGTTCGACCGGTTGCGCCGCCAAGAGCTTGCCGACGCATACCTCGAGCTGCGAGACGCAAAGCGATGACGCTAAATCGCGTGCCGCCCGTCCTGCGCTGGGCATATCCCGGTTTAGGCGTGAAGCGCTGGCTGATCGTCGCGATTGCCGGCATCCTGTTGCTTGTGAACGGGATCGACCGGTACCTCGTCGCCATCGGCTTCGATCTGCATGCAAACGAGCTTGTCGACAGCTTTGTAACGGATTACTTTCCGCCCGGCTATCTGGCGTGGATATTCATCATCCTCGGCATCGCGATGATCTTCTTGGGAATCCGCCAGTGGTTCTTGGCGATCTTGCGCGCGAGCGCGATGGGCGGAAACGAACACATCCTCGAAACGCTGTACTCGATGCGTCTGCGCAACGGCTACAAGATTGTCGCGATCGGCGGCGGCACGGGCCTGTCGACCTTGCTGCGCGGACTCAAGAGCAAAACGACAAATCTCACCGCCGTGGTTACCGTCAGCGACGACGGCGGCAGCTCCGGACGCTTACAAAAAGAACTCGGCGTACTTCCGCCCGGCGACGTGCGGAACTGTCTGGTCGCGCTGGCGGACGACGAAGCGATGGTCACCGATCTGTTCCGCTACCGCTTTCACGAGGGCGAGGGCCTCACCGGCCATTCGTTCGGCAATCTCTTTCTAGCCGCGATGACCGGCATCACCGGAAACTTCGATCGCGCGATCAAAGAGTCGAGCCGCGTGCTGAACATCAAAGGCCGCGTGCTTCCGGCGACGCTCGGCATCGCGCGGCTGTGCGCGCGGCTCGAGGACGGCACCGTCATCGAAGGCGAGACGAACATCTCCAAATCGCACAAGCGGATCAAACAAGTGTTTTTCGATCCGCCATATGCAGCACCGCTCGGAGAAGTAATCGCAGCGATTCGTGAGGCGGACGCGATCGTGCTCGGCCCCGGCAGCTTATTCACGTCGATTCTGCCGAATTTTCTCGTCGATCGCATCGCGCGCGAAGTATCGACCGCTCCAGCCGTCAAGATGTACGTCTGCAACGTCATGACGCAACCCGGAGAAACCGACGCCATGACGGCCGCGGACCACGTTGAAGCGCTCCTGGAAAATTCGGGGGCCCGCGTATGTGAGTACGTCATCGTCAACGACGAGCCGCCGAGCAAACTGCTCGAAGCGTACGCGGAAGAGGGGCAAATCCCGGTCGCGCCCGATGTCGAGCGCATCAAAGCTCTTGGCATTATTCCGGTTCAAGCGCACGTGATCAGCGAAACGTCGACGGTACGCCACGATCCCGAAAAACTTGCGCAAGTCGTGCTCGGCGTTATCGATCGTTCGATCGCCCAGCGCGCGTCGTACATGCGTCCGGCGCAAGTATACGAGCAACGCTCGAATTCCCCGGCGTAACTGCAAAAAAGCAAGGCCGGCGAACGGAGCTAAGCCGCCGGCCCCGCAGCGCTGCAATAGATATGGAGCCTTCTTAGCGTAGGGCGGACGCATGAAAAAAGTCTGAATCGGCCCTTCATGCTTCTTTCATCGGCAAGCGGTATCGTAAGCGCATGAAGAGACTGCTCTTGGCCCTGGCGATCGGCATTGCCGTTCTTCTGCTGGGCACGTACACCGCGAACTCGGCATCGAAGCCCGTGGCCGTGGACATGACGGACTTCGCGTTCCACCCGGATACGCTGCACGTCCATACCGGCGATACCGTCGTATTCAAAAACGGCGATCAGGCGACGCACAACGTGACCGCCGACGCGTTCGCATCGGGCGATATCGGTCCGGGCAAATCGTGATCCTATACGTTTTCGAAAGCGGGAAGCTACGCGTACGTCTGCACGTACCACGACGGCATGAAAGGCACGATTACCGTTTCAGACCCGTAGCGAACTCGCGCGCGGCTGATTCCAGCACGCTCGAATCCGCTTGGCACACGGTCACGCCGCGTTCCTCGAGCTCGGCTTTTGCGTGCGGT
Source organism: Vulcanimicrobiaceae bacterium (assembly GCA_036826275.1). Lineage (GTDB taxonomy): Bacteria > Vulcanimicrobiota > Vulcanimicrobiia > Vulcanimicrobiales > Vulcanimicrobiaceae > DATGJX01. The sequence continues at coordinate 356 of DAISWS010000115.1, read as the reverse complement.
TCAACCACGCCGGCAAACGCGACGACGGGAACCTGCTGCGATCGTGCGAGTTCCACGACGCCGCTTACCGTCTTACCGTGCAGCGTCTGGTCGTCGATCTTCCCCTCGCCGGTGACGCACAGGGCTGCGCCTTGCAGCGCATCGCGCAGATCGAGTTCCTCGGCGATGACCTGAACGCCCCGCTCCAGACGCGCGTTCAGAAATTGCATCAGCGCATAGCCCAGGCCGCCTGCGGCTCCGGCGCCGCGTTTGTTTCGTTCGTCTTTGCCGAGATAGCGCGCCGCAACGTCCGCAACGTGTTCGAGCGTCGAATCGAGCAGCGCGATTTGCGCGGGATTCGCGCCTTTCTGCGCGCC
>DAISWS010000114.1:0-8273 GCA_036826275.1 Vulcanimicrobiaceae bacterium | reverse complement strand
CACCGACACGACGGCCGTCAGGCCTTCCATGCAATCGTCGGTCGAAAGATTGCCTTCGGATTCTTTGAGCATGCCGCGCTTGCGCGCGTACCCGTTGACGGCGTTGCTGATCGCGGTCCGAAAGCCGGTCAGGTGCATGCCGCCTTCGATCGTGTTGATGTTGTTGGCGTACGAGGAGATGATCTCGGTGTACGTGTCGGTCCACTGCATCGCCACCTCCACGTCGACGCCGTCGCGCTCGTTGTGCGTGGAGATGATCGGATGGATCGGATCTTTCTTTTCGTTCAGCCACTCGACGAAGGAAATGATGCCGCCTTCGAATTTGAACGTGCGTTCGCGGACGGGATCCTGCCGTTCGTCGCGCAGCGTAATCGCAAGCCCGCGATTCAAGAACGCGAGTTCGCGCAGCCGCTTGGCCAGAACGTCCCAATGGAAATCCGACACTTCGAACATCTCGGTGTCGGGCATGAACCACTGATAGGTGCCGGTATCCTCGATAGACGTTTTGCCGATCTTCTTCAGTTTTTGCGTGGTGATGCCGCGCTCGAACTTGATCTCGTAGATGTTCCCGTCGCGTTTGACGCGCGTGGTCATGTTCGAGGACAGCGCGTTGACGACGGAAATGCCGACGCCGTGCAAGCCGCCCGAGACTTTATAACCGCCTTTGCCAAACTTGCCGCCTGCATGCAGGATCGTCATGATGACTTCCACGGCCGGCATTTTCTCTTCCGCATGGAAGTCGACCGGAATGCCGCGACCGTCGTCCTCTACCGAACAGGCGTTGTCCTTGTAGAGCGTGACGTTGATGTTGCGCGCGTAACCGGCCAGCGCTTCGTCGACGGCATTGTCGACGGCTTCGTACACCAATTGGTGCAAGCCGCGCTCGGCGGTGTTGCCGATGTACATGCCGGGACGTTTGCGGACCGCTTCGAGTCCCTTGAGGACTTCGATCTGCTCCGCGCCGTAATTTGTTGCCATGCGTTCCTAACTGTTCTCGTTTCCGTAAAAAATATCGTGCAGCTCGTCGCCGAGCAAATCGCGCACGACGGCGGGCGCGATTTTATCCGGCTCGAGTTGACTCTTGAGCAACACGTACGAACTGGCGATCGAGCGATCGCGCGTGGTCACGCGCGGCCGCACCGAACGCCGGATGCGTTCGAGCGTGTCCTTCCAGCGGCGCAGCAGCCGCAGCCGCACCACCTCGAATTCCGCCGGTTGCAACCCCGGCACCAGTGGCGCGATGCCCGCATAGCCCAGCCACGGCACTTCGAAAAGCAGCCGCGCGACCTGCGCGTCGCGTTCCTGCGCGTGAGCGTTGCCGCACGGCACGCAGAACGGCCCGGGCGCCGTAAGGGCGCCGCACCGCACGCATTCCTTCCATCCCGCGGCCGCTTTGGCCCGCTGCGCGGCGGCAACGTCGGCGCGGAAGCGCGCGACGGCGTCTTCCAAACTGGGCGCGGGCTCGGTGCCGCGCTTGGCCGGCTTCGCGCGATCGCTGCGGCCGCGGCGCGGTACCGAAGCGCCGGCCGCCTCGCGAATGCGGCCAACGCGAAAACGCAAGCTGTGGACGCTAACGCCGGAGCGCTGCGCGACGGCCTGCAAGACGCGCTCGCTCAAAAAGGCGAGTTGCTGGCTCCACGCGCTCGAACGCGTGACGACCAGCAGCGCGTCGCGCACGATCTCCGCCGGACGCGTATTCGCCGCAACGTCGTCGCCCACGATGTGCGGCCACTCTGCTTGCAACACGGCGAGCGGGTCGTGCGGATGCAGCGCCTGCGGTTTCCAGGCGCCCAGCGCCTGTGCCAGCGGTTTCACGTGGCGGCAGCCTCCACGCGCGCGTGTTCGATCGTATACAAGTGCGCGGGCGGCAAGCCCTCGGGGAGATGCGTCGCCGTGATGAACGCTTGCTCGAAGGCTCCGACGCCCGCAAGAAACGCTTGCGCGCGAACCGGATCGAGTTCGGAGAGGACGTCGTCCAACAGGAGCAGCGGCGCCTCGCCGGAGCGGTCGTGCATGACGGTGTATTCGGCAACTTTGAGTGCAAGTACCGCCGTGCGCTGCTGTCCTTGCGAGCCGTACGAGGCAAGCGAGCGCCCATCCAGGCGCAAGTCGATGTCGTCGCGATGCGGGCCCGCCAAACTCACCTGCCGCTGCCGCTCTTGCGGTGCGAGCGTTTTCAGGGCCGCGGCAAACGCGCCCGCGATCGTTTGCGCGATGGGCGCCTCGAACGCCACGTTCGGCTGATAGGCGATTTCGAGCTGCTCGGCGCCGCCGGTCCACTCGGCATGGACGCGGGCAGCCGCGGCGTTGAGCAAACGCACCAGATGCTCGCGCGCAAGCATGAGCACCGTGCCCGCGTCGATTAACGTTTCGTTGTAGATGGCGAGCAGCTGCGGATCCGGATCGCCGGTGCGCAGCAGCGCGGACTTTTGCGCGAGCGCCTTTTGATACCGGGCAAGCTCGTGGTAATAGGTGCGTTGCTCTTGCGCGAGCGCGACGTTCAAAAATGCTCGCCGCAACGCGGGCGATCCGCTGACCAGCTGCAGATCCGCCGGCACGAAGGTAACCACGCGCAGATTGCCCAGGAATCTGGCGTAGCGCAAACTTTGTCCGTTGACCGTGTAGACTTTGCGCGTTCCGCGCGGCGTAACGGCAATCGTACAGCCTAAACGGACCGCACCGGCGTGCACCTGAGCCGAGCCGGAGATCCCGGCGATCTCCACACCCTCGCGAATCAGGTCGCGTTCGCGCGAGGTGCGAAACGATTTCCCGGTGCCCAGGAGCGATATGGCTTCGAGCAGATTGCTTTTGCCTTGCGCGTTGCGCCCGATGAACACGTTGAGTCCGGCGCCCGGTTCCAAATCGAGCTGCGCGTAGTTTCGCACGTTGGAGAGGTGCAGCGACTGGAGCTTCACTTACGAAACAGCGGCGGCTGTTGCAGCCGCCGCTATTGCCGCAGCGGCATCAGTACGTAGAGTTGCTGCGCGCCTTCGGCCGGTTCGACCGGGCGGATCGCCGCAGGCGAGAGCGGCCCAAGAAATTCCATGACTGTTTGCGCGGAGTCGATGTGGTTGAGGATCTCGACCAGATACCGCGCGTTGAAGGCGATCGTGAGATCTTCACCGGTTTGCTCGACTTCGAGTTCTTCGTACGCGTTCCCCGAGACGTCTGAACTTGCGGTGACGATGAGCGTTTGATTCGACACGGCGAGTTTGACCATGCTCGCACGATCGCCCGCGACCAGTTCCGCCCGGCGCAGCGCGCTAATCAGCGTCGCGGTGTTGACGGTGACCGAGCGATCGAACTTCGCCGGAATCACTTGACCGTAATTGGGATACTGCCCGTCGACCAGACGCACGACGATCGACGTATCGCCGCTGCCGAACATCAGCTGATTGCTCTGCGCGCCCAGCGCGGTGATCTCGACGTTCTCCGCGCTGCCCAGATTGCGCGAAGCCTCAGAGAGCGCGCGCGAGGGGACGATATATTTCTCCGCACCGGAGATGCCGCTCTCGAGCGTTGTCTGGAAACGTGCGAGACGATAGCCGTCGGTCGCGACCATCGTCAGCGAGTCGCCTTCGATTTCGAGCAGCGTCCCCATGAGCACCGCGCCGCGCGCCTCTTCGCTCGAGGCCGCGAAGATCGTGGCGTTCACGCCGTCGCGGAAGCGTTTGCCGCCGATCGTGAATTGCTGCCCGCGCTGCGCCGCCGGAAGCGGCGGATATTCGTCCGCGGGCAGGGCGTGGAAGTCGTAGTTGCTGCGCTGGACCTTGATGCTGGCTCGCGTCGGCGTACCGGTCAGTTCGAGCAGTCCGGCCTGCAGATTGCTCAGATAACTGCTCAAGAGTTTGGCCGGCACCGTGACGCTGCCCGATTCGCTCACCTCGGCCGGGAACGCATGCTGCAGCGTCAGTTCCAAATCGGTCGCACGGACGGCAATCTTGCCTTCCTCGGCGCTGAGCAGCACGTTGGAGAGGATCGGCACGGTCGTGTGCGCGTTGACGACTTTGCTCGCCGCGCCCACGGCGCCGGCGATGTCTTTGGTGTTACAGGTAAACTTCACGGTTTTCCACTTCGTCTTTCGTCCGTCGTCGTTCTTTTATATAACAAGACCTAACCGTATTAGTAGTAAGGCGGTGTATTCTGCGAACAACCGCCGATTCTCTCGTTCTGACGCGGGTTTTTGCCCCGCATAACATGTGCATGACCCCCGGGCAGCCGTACACATCTACACGCCGTCGCGCCCCCGGGAGGTTATCCACGCTCGCGCGCGCGCCCTGTGCAGGAGGCAGTGTAAACTGGGGAGCGCCGCGAGTGCATGAAAAAGCCCGGGCGTTGTCGTGCGGCCCGGGCCGTTTGCTAATCACTCTGGCAGAGTGCGATGAGCGATCGAATTTTGTTGCGGTAAGCTTCGTCGCGCTGCATCTGTTCCTTGACCTTGTCGCGCGCGTACATCACCGTCGTGTGATCTTTCTTGTTAAACTCACGCGCGATATGCGGAAGCGAGCAATCCGTGAGTTCGGTACAAACGAACATCGCGATCTGACGGGGCGCGGCGACGCGTTGATCGCGGCGGTGATTGTCCATCTCCTTGACCGTCAGGCCGTGCGCTTTGGCAATCTTCTCTTTGATCGAGGCGATCGTCACGCGGCGCAGCGGCGCTTGCGCAACGGCGTTTTTGAGCACTTCTGCGGCAAGGTCGATCGTAATGGGCGATTTGGTGAGCGAGGAGAACGCGACCACGCGAATGAGCGCGCCTTCGAGCTCGCGGATGTTCGAAGGAATCACTTTGGCGATGAACGAGGTGACCTCGTCCGGCACCGGCATCTTTTCCGATTCGGCTTTTTTGCGCAGAATCGCTTCGCGCGTTTCGAGATCCGGCGGCTGGATGTCGGTCAGCAAACCCCATTCGAAACGGGAACGCAAGCGGTTTTCGAGCGTCTGAATCTCTTTGGGCGGACGATCGCTGGAGATGACCAGCTGGCGGCCCGATTCGTGCAGCGCGTTGAAGGTGTGGAAGAACTCTTCTTGCGTGCCTTCTTTGCCTTCCAAGAACTGAATGTCGTCGATCAGCAGCACGTCGACTTGCCGGTACTTGTTGCGGAAGTCGAGCGTCTTGTTGTTTTGAACGGCGATGATGAATTCGTTCGTGAACTTTTCGCTCGACACGTACACCACGTTCGCATCGGGATTGTCCATCAGCACGCGATGACCGATCGCGTGCATGAGATGGGTTTTGCCCAGTCCCACGCCGCCGTAGAGAAACAGCGGATTGTACGCGCGCGCCGGCGCTGCGGCGACCGCTTGCGCGGCTGCATGCGCAAACCGGTTGGAGTTGCCGATGACGAACTCTTCAAACGTGTAGCGCGTATTGAGATTGCCCGGGCGGAAGTCGCTCTGCGGGCGTATCGTGGCGGTCGCTGCCGGGGCGGCTGCCGCGCCTGCGGCGGGGACCTCCGCGGCCTCGGGCACGACGGTGAATTGCACCTGCACCCCGGTGCCGAAAATCTCGGCCAGGACTTCAGAAATTTGGACCTTCAGGCGGTTTTCGACCCAGTCGCGTGCGAAGTTATTTTGCACCGCGAGGAGCAGCTCGTCGCCGGTCAATGAGACCAGACGGAGCGGCTTGATCCACATCTCGAAGATCGGTTTGGAGAATTTGCGCTCCAGCGCCGCGAGCGCTGATTGCCACAGATCGTTCGAGATGTCCGGGTTGCCAACCGCAAGCGCCATCCTGAATTCCGTCCCTATTTTCAAATGAGTAAGTAGCATCTCGTGTTCACGACAGCGACCAAAGTCGGCAAGCGTTACCCGAGCGTGGGAGGCCCCGAATTGGCTTAATCAGGCGGCTATCCTGCGAAATTCCCGGAGTTTTTTATCCACTTATCCACAGGTGCAAAACCCTTGGTTTTACGGGGAAATCCACGCAGCCCCACTCCCGCGAATCGAGCTCTTGACAAGCGTGAAAGTGCCCGGAAAATGAGGCTGATCCGGCGCGTGCGCACGCCGCCGGCGAGGACGCTTTCCACAGTGTTTTCCACACGTGTGGACAGTAGGCTCGCTCGCTTTTCCCGCACGCGGCGGGCGCTCCCGCGTAAGCGGCTTGACTGTCCGAGCCGGGGGGTCCTATACTAGGTGGCTGTGCCGCCGCTCATCCGTTGCGGCCATTTCGTACCTAGGAGAAGAGCAGCACCATGAAGCGGACTTTTCAGCCGCATAACCGCCGCCGCAAGCGCGTGCACGGCTTCCTCGAACGCATGGCCAACAAGAACGGCCGCCGCGTGATCAACGCCCGCCGCAAGAAGGGGCGCAAGCGCCTGACGGTCTGATGCGCCGTTTCGCCAGCCTGCGCCGCACGGCGGACTTTGGCCGCCTGCGCCAGCGCGGCCGGCGTAGCGCTACGGCCAACCTCACGGTTTTCCGTGGGCCGGCCGGGCCACGCGACGAGCGTCCGCTCGTCGGCATCACCGTCTCAAAGAGCGTCGGTACGGCCGTGGTTCGGAATCGACTGCGGCGCCGGATTGCCGCCTCACTTCACGAGCTTCTTTCTTCGCAGGCGCGCATGCGTCTGCTCGTCCTTGCGCGCCCGTCCGCTGCGGCGTTGCCCTATGGGGCGCTGCGCGACGAACTGCGCGCGGTGCTCGCCTGATGCGCGCGCTCGCGGTTGCGCTGCTGCGCGCCTATAAACGGCTGCTCTCGCCGCTGCTGCCGCCCGCGTGCCGTTTTTATCCGACCTGTTCGGAGTACGCGGCGCAAGCCATCGCGAAACACGGGGTCGTTCGCGGCGGTATGTTGGCCGCAAAACGGCTCCTCAAATGTTCTCCGCTGCATCCCGGCGGCGTCGACCCCGTCCCGGAAAGGTAAGTTTTGCACGTTCTGCTCGCCACGTCGTGGCTCGACCCCATCGTTTACGCCGTCAACACCGTGGTCATGGCCATCAACAGCGTGGTGCACAATCCCGGCTGGAGCTTGGTGATCTTTGCGCTCGGCCTCAAGCTGCTCTTCTGGCCGCTGAACAGCAAGCAATTCATGGCCATGATCAAAATGCAGCAGCTGGCGCCGCAGCTGAAAAAGATGCAGGAAAAATACGGCAAGAGCGATCCGCAGCGCTATCAAAAAGAAACGATGGAGCTGTACAAAAAGAACGGCGCCAATCCGCTCGCGGGCTGCTGGCCGATGCTCGTGCAGTATCCGTTCATCATCAGCGTGTACTACGCCGTGCTCCAAAACAAGCCGTTTTACGGGAAATTCGGCTGGCTGTGGATCGGCACGCCGTTCGCGCAGCATTTTCCGACGCTGCTCAAAGGCAAATTGCCGATTCTGGGCACCAGCCTTGCCGGCTTCGATCTCATTTTGCTCGTGCTGTACATGATCTCGATGTATCTGTTCTCGCGCTACGCGACGATGCCGTCGACCGATCCGCAGCAGGCGCAGACGCAAAAATTGATGGCGTGGTTCTCGCCGATCATGCTCGGCTATTTTGGATTTCAATGGAAATGGCCGTCGGCGATGATCCTGTACTGGTTTTCGTACAACGTCTTCACGATGGGGCAGCAGTTCTTTCTGCTCAGCCGCGCGCATCAACCGCTTTCCGTGCTCGACAACGAACACGCGATTACCGATATCCCCGCGGACGCCAAACCGCAAAAAGCGATTGCGGGCAACGGCGCCGTCAAGCCGGCCTCCGGCACGACGAAAACAGCCAAAAAGAAAAAGGGAGCGAAACGTTAAGCGATGTTCGAAGACGATTTCGAATTGGAAGATCAACCGGCCGATATCCGCGACCGCAATGTTTCGGGCGGACGCCGTCCGCGGGGCGGTCAGGGACGGCGCCCGGGCGGCGGCATGCGCAACGGCAACGGCAATGGCAACGCTCCGCGCGGTCCGCGCGTGAAAGCGGAGCTGCCCGAGGTGGCCAAGCCGGCGCGCGATCTGCTCGAAGACATCCTCACGCAAATGGGCGTGCCGCACGTGGAGATCGAGTACGTGCCGCGCCCCGAAGGCGAGTATTTCGAGGTGACCGGACCCGATCTCGCGATGCTGATCGGCCGTCATGGCAACACGCTCGAAGCGCTCAATCTGGTCTTCAACAACATTCTCAACGCGGGCGTGAAGAACAACCGCCGATACTACACGATCGATGCGGAGGGCTATCGCGCGCGGCGCGCGGACCAGCTCAAAAATCTTGCGCTCGTCACGCTGGAACGCTGCATTCGCGAGAAGAAGCCGCAGAAACTCGAGCCTATGCTTCCCTCGGAACGCAAGATCGTGCA
>DAISWS010000113.1:6694-8334 GCA_036826275.1 Vulcanimicrobiaceae bacterium | reverse complement strand
GCCGCTCGCGCTTTCCGCGCGGTTCCGGCGCCTTTTTCCCGCTCGGCGCGGCGGCCATGCTGGCGATTTTCGTCAACTCGGCGATTGCGCACCGCACAGGCTCGGTTCACTGGCGGGGACGGAACATTTCGACCTCGCCGCCTCCTCTTTAAAGACACAGGGTTCAGGTACGGAGGACGGTTCGTGGCTCGCTGGGCATCGGAATATCTCGTAACCGCCGCAGTTCGCGGCGATTTGCAAGCGATTGAACGCCTCATCATTGCGGTTTGGCCGGCGTGTTACCGGCTCGCGGCCTCACTGATCGGGGATCGCAATCTGGCGCAGGATGCCGCGCAAGAATCTTGCGTCATCGTCCACCGCGCGGTTGCCGGTTTACGAAACGCGCAAGCCTTCGACACGTGGTTGTACCGCGTCGTCACGCGGGAAGCCTCGCGTGTGCGCAGGCGCAACGCCCACATCAGTTTGCCTGATGACGGGCACGGCATGGCGGGGGAACCGGGTGTGGGCATCGACGTTTGGCGCGCCCTTGCGGATCTTGCGCCGGCGCAGCGTGAGGTGGTCGTGCTATTTTACTTCGACGACCTCAAGACCGAAGAAATCGCGCGCGTGCTCGGCGTTGCGCATGCCACGGTTCGTACGCGTTTAGCGCGCGCCCGGGAGCGCCTGCGCGGCCTGCTCGGCGATTACGATCTCGAACCGCACGCAATAACAAACGAGGTAACGCAACATGCATGCTGATTTTTCTGCCGCGGCAAAAGCGGCGCGGGCACATATCGGCGTTCCAGCGCTCGATATGAAGTCGATTCGCGACCGGTCGCAAGCAGACGGAATCCGCGCGCGTTTGCGCCGGCTCTCTCTGGCGTGCGCATTCGCGCTTGGAGCAATCGGCGCCGGTGTTTCGTTCGCAGCCAACGCCGGCGGCGTACGCGTTTGGCTGTTCGGCGGTAAGGCAATGCTTCAGATCAAGTCCTTCGCGATGACTCGCGAACCGATGCCGGCCGATCTCGAAAGAATCGCGAAGTCCGCAACCTTTTCGGTCGTATGGCCCGTTGGCGTTCCCGATGCTCGTATCGCATGGGTGGCGTATGCGCCGGCTGACCATCCGGATTTTCTAACCGTCAATTATTTCGATAGCTCGGGCCACGCCAGGATAGGGGTGACAATCGTCGACTCACGATCCATACGGACGAACCGGGCGCTTCTGCCGAAGACAAATGTCGTCGGCGGATTGGCGCCGTACGTTTGGCGCGCCGGGCAAGAAACCGTGATTATGACCGGACGCCAAAACGCCGCGACGGCGGCGGCAGTCCGCTCCGCAATGTCGCATACATCGCCCAGCGCGAGTCTACGCAAGAATGAATCGCTGGCGACGAACATCATCGTGGCACCCGGCGCGGCGGCATTCCTCGCCGTAGCCGAGCGCCTGACGCCGGCGAACAGCGTCCTCCTCCCTGCCGCGCGTATCGGCGAAATACAACGATTGGTTGCGCGAAACAAACCGCTGCTCGACGGCCGGACGATCATCGCAACGAACATACCGTCCAAAAACGGCGAACCGGACTACGCGCACGCCACGTTGCAGTTTGCCCGTACCGTGGCTATTCCGGCCCCCGGTGTGCGGGTGGTTGCACGTGCGATCC
>DAISWS010000113.1:0-6684 GCA_036826275.1 Vulcanimicrobiaceae bacterium | reverse complement strand
AATGTTGTATTGAGCCTGGTGATCCAGCGCCCACTGGATGCCGAGGATGACGGACGAGTCGCGTCCGTTGCCGTTTTCATCCAGCACGCGCACGTCGACCGGACGTGCGGCTGTGCTATCCTCGTGCATCGCTCGGATGACACATACGCGATCTGGAAGATCGACGCAAAAACGTCGAAAGCAACGCGCCTCTAAACGTCTAGGGCAGGACGCCGGACCGGAGGGCCCAAACCCCAGGACCCTTATGGAATCGAGCCCGGACGTAACTATGGATGAAATCACGGCGCTGGCCAAGCGGCGTGGTTTCATTTTTCAATCGAGCGAAATCTACGGCGGCATCGGCGGCTTTTACGACTACGGTCCGCTCGGCGCGGTCCTCAAACGCAACGTCAAGAACGCGTGGTGGCGCGACACGGTCGAGTTGCGCGACGACGTCGTGGGCTTCGATTCGTCGATCATCATGCATCCGCTCACGTGGAAAGCGTCTGGCCACGTCGATGCGTTCCACGACCGCATGGTGGACTGCAAGGTCTGTAAGCACCGGTTTCGCGCGGATCACTTAAAGTCGCTCGATCAGTGCCCCGATTGCGGCAGCAAAAATTCGTTCACCGAGCCGCGCAACTTCAACTTGATGATGAAGACGTTCGTCGGCCCGATGCAAGACACGGCCTCCGAAGCATACTTGCGACCGGAGACGGCTCAGGGCATGTTCGTCAACTTCAAGAACATCTATCAGACCGCTCGCAAGCGCCCCCCCTTCGGCATCGCACAAATCGGCAAGTCGTTCCGCAACGAAATCACGCCCGGCAATTTCACGTTTCGCGTACGCGAGTTCGAGCAGGCCGAACTCGAATATTTCGTTCCGGACGACGGCAACGATCTCGAGGTTTTCAAAGATTGGGTCGAGCGCCGCAAACAATGGTATGCAAACTACGGCGTGAAACCGGATAAACTGCGCTTTTACGAGCTGACGGCGGAGGAGCGCCCGCATTACGCCAAGGCGGGCATCGACGTCGAGTATCTGTTCCCATGGGGCTGGGGCGAACTGGAATCCATCGCGCACCGCGGCACGTACGATCTGGACGCGCATATGCAACTGTCGGGCAAAGACTTGCAATTTTTTGACGAAGGCGCGAAAAAAAAGTACACGCCGCTGCTCGTCGAGGCATCGGCAGGCATGGATCGGACGACGCTCACCTTCCTCATCGATGCGTACGAGAAAGAGCGCAGCACCGATCCGAACGGCAAAGAAACCGAACGCGTCGTGCTGCACTTTCATCCGTACGTCGCGCCGATCCAAGTCGCGGTATTTTCCCTTGCGCGCAACAAGCCGGAACTCGTCGACGAGGCTCGCTCGATCGAAGAGAAACTGCGCCCGCACTATCGCACGCAATACGACGAAGGCAACATCGGCCAGCTCTACCGGCGCCAGGATGAGATCGGCACGCCGTTCTGCCTGACCGTCGATTACGATACGCTTCAGGACGGGGCCGTGACGGTTCGCGATCGGGATTCGATGCGCCAAGATCGCATTGCGGTCGATGCGCTCCAAGGCTTCCTGCGGGAAAAACTCGGCTAGGCCGGCTTTCTCAGCAACCGGGCACTAGACGTCGGCCCCTTTCTTGGCATAGCGTATGGGTACAACCCTATACGCACTCGAGCGCTGGTTGCTACGCCAGGGGGGAGACATGTCGGAGATGCTTGCGTCCCCGGAGCCTGCGGCTTCGGTTGAGAAGCTCGTCTGGTTTTTCGAAGAGGGCACGGGAGAGATGAAAAATCTGCTGGGCGGCAAGGGTGCCGGCCTGGCGGAGATGACGCGTGCCGGTCTCCCGGTGCCGCCGGGCTTCATCATCACGGCCCAGACGTGTCTGAAGTACTATGCGCTGCAGCGGCGCAATCCGCCCGGGCTTCAAGAAGCGGTGCGCTCCGCAATGGGCGAACTCGAGCGCCGGACGGGGAAACAATTCGGGAACCCGGCGAATCCGCTGCTGGTTTCCGTACGTAGCGGCGCCCGCGTCTCGATGCCCGGCATGATGGACACGATCCTCAACCTCGGGCTCAACGACCGGACCGTCGCCGGACTCGCCGAACTGACCGGCAACGATCGCTTCGCGTGGGACGCGTACCGCCGCTTCATAATGATGTTCGCGAGCGTCGTGATGAACGTCGAGAAAGATCTCTTCGAAGATCGCATCGAGGAGCTGAAGAAACGGCTGGGCGTCGGCGCGGATCCCGAAATCGACGCGGCATCGTGGCGCGCGCTCACGGCTGATTTCAAGGCGCTGGTTTCCGAACACGCCGGCCGCGAATTTCCACAAGACGTGCACGAGCAGCTCGATCTGGCAATCCGCGCGGTATTCGATTCGTGGAACTCCAAGCGCGCTATCGACTACCGGCGCTATAACAAGATTCCGGACGACTGGGGAACCGCCGTCAGCGTCGTGTCGATGGTATTCGGCAACATGGGCGACGATTCGGGAACGGGCGTTGCCTTTACGCGCGATCCCAACACCGGCGAGAAGAAATTGTTCGGCGAGTACTTACGCAACGCGCAAGGCGAGGACGTTGTGGCCGGCATCCGCACGCCGGAACGCATCGCCGATTTGGAACGCACGCAGCCCGGCGTGTACGAGCAGTTCGTCGAGATTGCCGGCAAGCTCGAACGTCACTACCGGGAGATGCAAGATCTCGAGTTTACGGTCGAGCGCGGCAAGCTTTACATGCTGCAGACGCGAACGGCCAAGCGCAGTGCGGAAGCCGCCGTCAAGATCGCCCTCGATATGGTGCGGGAGGGCCTGATTGAAAAGCGTGAAGCGCTGGCACGGGTCAACGCCGCGTCGCTCGACCAATTGTTCCACGCGCGCATCGATCCGGCGCAGAAGTACGACGTCGCGTGCAAAGGCCTCAACGCGTCGCCGGGCGCAGCGAGCGGCCAAGCGGTTTTCGATGCGGACACCGCCGAGGAATTGGGCAAGGCGGGGAACGCCGTCATTCTCGTGCGCGTCGAGACCACGCCGGACGACGTCCACGGCATGATCGCCGCGCGCGGCGTTCTCACCGCCAAGGGCGGTGCGACCTCGCATGCGGCCGTCGTTGCGCGCGGGATGGGCAAGCCGTGCGTATCCGGATGCGAAGCGCTGCAGGTCGATCGCCGCAACCGCACCGGACACATCGGCGACGTGACGTTCAAAGAAGGCGATTGGATAACGGTCGACGGCACGACGGGGAACGTCATCGTCGGCGAGCTCAAATTGATCGATCCGCCGTCGAAACTGCCCGATTGGCTCGACGAATTCTTGCGCTGGGCGGACGAAGCGCGCACCATGGAAGTGTGGGCCAACGCGGACACCCCACAGGATGCGCGCAAAGCTCGCGAATTGGGCGCAACCGGAATCGGGCTGTGCCGTACCGAGCACATGTTCATGCAGCAAGAACGCCTGCCCATCGTTCAAGAGATGATTCTCTCGGACACGCCGCACGCGCGTGCTTGCGCACTCGAGCGGCTGCTGCCGTTCCAGCGTGAAGACTTCCTCGGCATTCTCGAGGCGATGCAGGGCTTTCCGGTTACGATACGGCTGCTCGATCCGCCCCTGCACGAGTTTCTTCCCTCTTTCGAAGCGCTGCTCGTTGAAACGACGGAGCTGCGCATTCGCGAAGGGGAACAGTCGCAGGCATATTTGGAGAAGGTGCGGGTGCTCAAACGCGTGCAGCAGTTGCACGAACAGAACCCCATGCTCGGCCTGCGCGTGTGCCGTCTGGGCATCGTCTATCCGGAGATCTACGCGATGCAGGTGCGGGCGATTTTCGAAGCCGCCTGCGCCTTAAAAAAACGCGGCGTCGACGTGAAGCCCGACGTAATGATTCCAGGAGTCGGCACGCGCGAAGAAATGCGGTATACCGCCGATGCCGCGCGCAAGATCGCCGATACGGTTATTGCGGAAACGGGCGTTGCCGTCGATTATCACGTCGGCACGATGATCGAATTGCCGCGCGCGTGCGTGGTGGCCGATGAACTTGCCGAGGCGGGCGCGCAGTTTTTCTCGTTCGGTACGAACGACCTCACGCAAACCACCTACGGATACAGCCGCGACGACGCGGAAGCGTCGTTTATCCCGCGCTACCTGGAAGAGAAGATTCTCAAGGACGATCCGTTCCAAGTGTTGGACAGGCGCGGCGTCGGATTGCTCATGCAGGAAGCGGTGCGGCGAGGCCGCGGCGCAGAAACGGCCTTGAAAATCGGCATCTGCGGCGAGCATGGCGGCGAACCCTCGAGCGTAGCGTTCTGCCATAGCCTGGGGTTGAACTACGTCTCTTGTTCACCGTACCGCGTGCCCATTGCGCGGCTGGCCGCGGCTCAAGCGGCAATCGGTTCTTTAACCTAGCATTCACGCGCGCGGGGCTTGCAACTGCGTTCCTTCGGTAAATCACTTTGCACGGGAGTTACGCAATGCTCAAGAATTGGAAAGCCGCTCTGGCGACGCTGCTTTTGGCCACCGGTTCATTCAGCGCGGGCGCCGCGTTCACGCCGGGCGCGCAGGCGCGCGGCGAGTGGGGAAGCGCCGCGAACTTGTATGGCGTACGGGATCGTCTCAGCGCGCTCGTCGGTCAACTTCAGCGGGACAATCACGACTACGGCGGCCATCGCGTCGACGCCATCAACGACATGCAGCTTGCGCAATCGCAACTGACGCAGGCACTGCAGTACGATAGCTCGCATCCGCGGCGCTGACCCGGACAATCCGGCGCATAGGGCGAAGCTCCGGCGGCAATGATGCTTCCGGAGTTTCGCCTGGAGTCGTATTTCGGGGTTTGGGAATTCCAAGCGCGTTACCACTTGACCGCATCCGACGCGCAAACGATGGCGATGTCCGATCTGCTTGCACTCGCGAGCGACGCGGACCGGGCGCGCTGGAATCGTCTGGCACTGGGATATATCCCGACCGAAGGCACGTTCGAATTACGCCACGCGGTTGCGCAGACGTATGAAGCGATAAGCGCGGAGGACGTTCTCTGCTTTGCAGGCGCGGAAGAAGGCTTATACTGCGCGATGAACGCGCTTTTGACGGCCGCCGACCACGCCGTCGTGCTCGTTCCGAATTATCAGTCCATGGAGAGCGTGCCGCGCAGTATTTGCGCGGTAGACGGCATCGCGCTGCGCCCCGAGCGCGGATGGATGCTTGACATTGACGAACTGCGCGCGGCGATCCGGCCGAATACGCGCATGGTGGCCGTGAACTTTCCAAACAATCCAACCGGAAAAAACGCCGATGCGCAAACGTTCGAAGCGATCGTCGCGCTCTGCCGCGAGCGCGAGATCTATCTCTTTAGCGACGAAGTCTACCGGGGCATCGAGCGCGAGGAGTACAAGCGGCTGCCGCAGGCGGCCGATTTGTACGAGCGCGCGCTTTCGTTGAACGTCGTTTCTAAAGCGTACGGCTTACCGGGCTTGCGCGTCGGCTGGATCGCTTGCCGCGATCGCGACGCGCTGCTGCGTATGATGCGAATGAAGCACTATCTCTCGATCTGCAACGCCGGCCCGAGCGAACTGCTCGCCTGCATCGCAGTCAAAGCGCGCGATGCCATTTTCCACCGAAACCGCGCGCTCTGCGCGGAGAACCTCCAGAAGCTCGATGCGTTCTTTGCCCGGCATGCGGACCGTTTCCAATGGTATACGCCCGACGGGGGCTGCGTTGCGTTTCCGCGCTATCTGGGCAGCGAAGGGTCAGACGCGTTTTGCGAGCGCCTCGTCGAACAGGCCGGGGTATTGCTGCTGCCCGCATCGATGTACCGGAGCGACCTGCTTGCGGTGCCCGCCGACCGCTTTCGCATCGGCTATGGGCGCCACGGCATGGACGAGGCCCTTGCGGCGTTCGACGCCTTTTTGTCACATTAACCGCGGGTCGCTCACTTTGAAGCGTAGGAGGATCGAGCCATGCCCTTGCCCGCAGCGCCGCCGACGCCGCTCAAGACGATCTCGCACGTGTACGCATCCCCTACGTGCACGACGCTTCGTGAAAACGTGGGCGTGGTGATTCAAGGCATTTTGATCAACGACCGCATGATCGATCAGGGGCGGATTCTGCTCTATAAGGTCCGGCGTGACGGCATTGCCGCGCCCCTCGGCGCCGGTTGGAGCGGCGGTGCCGGACCATCGTCTTCGCTCGATGACGTGCAGATGGAAAATCTGGTCGGCGTGGTCGCGAAGAATTTGGAAAAACTCGGTTCCGTCCTGAACGGCGTTCGCGGCAACAATCGCGACCTCGTGGCTGCGCGCGCACACCTCGAGGATGTCGTCGAACAGCAGCGGCGCGAGCTCAATATTCTCTCCGGGAACGTACTGTCGAATGAATCGGCGGATCTGCAATCCCGCAAGGGACTTGCCCCTCCGGATTCGGCCGCCGCGGCTCCGCAACGCCTCAGCATGATCGAAGAGCTCGCGGCGCAGCAAGATGACATGCAGCCAATCGAACAACGGGCCGCATTATCCGTGAAGCCGCTCATCGACGGTTGCCGCTAGCCGCGCGGCGCCCAGGCTTCCGGCGAGATGCGGGCGGCGCTCGGTCCAATCGATGCCGTTCACGGCCACGCTTCATCCGTGGGTGAACCGTTAGCGCAAGCGGCCGATAAACGTGAACGCGAGCGCATCGGCGCCGGCGCCGTCCGCCAAGTACGGGTGATCGGCGT
>DAISWS010000112.1:0-8458 GCA_036826275.1 Vulcanimicrobiaceae bacterium | reverse complement strand
TACGATCCCAAAAGCGTGGAACCGCGACACTACAAGCGCTGGGAAGACGCGGGCTACTTCCACGAAGAAGCCGACCCGGCTCGGCCGCCCTTCATTATATGTATGCCGCCGCCCAACGTGACGGCGCGCGCGCACCTGGGTCATGGGTCGACCTATACGCCGATGGACATTCTGACGCGTTATCGCCGGATGCTCGGCGACAATGCGGACTGGCTGCCCGGAACCGACCATGCCGCCATCGCGACCGAGGCGGTGCTCGTGCGCCGGCTTGCAGCAGAGGGCAAGAGCCGCGAATCGCTCGGGCGCGCCGCCACGATCTTCGAACAGTTTCGCGCGGTCGGCTTCGGTCCCGATTGGCAGCGCGCTCGTTTCACGATGGACGAAGGTCTCTCGGCTGCAGTTCGCAAGGCGTTCGTCAGCCTCTACCGCGAGGGGCTGGTCTATCGCGGCAAACGGCTCATCAACTGGGATCCGAAGGCAAAATCTACAATCTCCGACGCGGAAGTCGATCACGTCGACCGCGACGCGACGCTGTGGCGGATTCGCTACCCTTTTGCTCGACACGCGGGGGATGACGCCGCCGGCATAGAGGTGGCAACGACGCGTCCGGAAACGATGCTGGGCGACGTCGCGATTGCCGTGCATCCGAACGACGAACGCTACAAAGACCTGGTAGGAAAGACCGTGCTCGTGCCGCCGTTGCTGGAGCGCGAAATTCCGGTTATCGCGGATGAGTCGGTCGAGTCGGAATTCGGAACGGGCGCGGTCAAAGTCACGCCGGCGCACGACCCGACGGATTACGAAATCGGGCTGCGTCATAAGCTCGCGATGCCGTCGGTGCTCGATCTCGAGGCGCGCGTCACGAGCGAGGAACTCAACGCCGGAACGTATGCGGGCATGGACCGGTACGATGCGCGCAAGGCGATCGTCGCGGATTTGCGCGAGCTCGGGCTGCTCGTCGAAGAGCAGCCGTACCGCCACGCCGTTGCGGTCAGCGAACGCACCGGTGAGGTGATAGAACCGCTGCTTTCGCTGCAATGGTTCGTGCGGATGCGGCCACTCGCGGACGCCGCGCTGCAAGCGTATCGCGATGAGCGCGTGCGTTTCGTTCCCGAACGGTACGGGCGCACGTACGAGCAGTGGCTGGAAAACATTCGTGACTGGAACATTTCGCGGCAAGTCTGGTGGGGCCATCAGCTTCCGGTGTGGTACACGCCGGGCGGCGACGTGGTCGTTGCCGAAACGGAAGAAGAAGCGCTGCGGATTTCGGCGGAGCAGTACCAGACGCTGGAACTCACGCGCGATCCCGACACGCTGGACACCTGGTTCTCGAGCGGGCTCTGGCCCTTCTCCATTCTCGGCTGGCCGAAGAACACGCCCGAACTCGAACATTGGTATCCTTCGCAAGTGCTCGTCACCGGCTACGAAATTATTTTCCTCTGGGTCGCACGAATGGTCATGCTCGGCCTGAAGTTCATGGGTGAGGTTCCGTTTCGGGACGTGTGCATCACGCCGCTCGTGTTCGACACGCAGGGGCGCAAGATGAGCAAGTCGCTCGGCAACGCCATCGATCCGATGGACTTGGTCGAAAAATACGGCGCCGACGCGTTCCGCATGGGCATGATGCGGCAGATCCGTTTGGAGAGCCAGGAAGTGCGCTTTCAGGAATCGCGATGCGAAGAGGCGCGCAATTTCAATAACAAGATTTGGAATGCGACGCGTTATACGCTGGCGCTGCCCGAAGGTTTGCCGCGCGCAACGACGTTGCCGAAGAGCGGCGACCTCACCATTGCAGACAAGTGGATCCTCACGCGTTTGCACGATGCGGTCGAAGCGGTGAGCAAAGCGCTGGACGCGTACGATTTCGGCGTCGCGGCCGAGACGCTGTGGCGGTTCGTCTGGTACGAGGTGTGCGACTGGTACGTCGAGGCGACCAAGGACGAGTATTCGCATGCGACGCGCGGCGCGGTGCTGTCCTTCGTTCTCAACAACGCCATGCGCTTGCTGCATCCCATCGAACCGTTCATTACCGAAGAAGTGTGGCTCGCGCTTCCGCACGACGGCCAAACGATCGTGACGGCGAGCTGGCCCGACGTTGCCGAGATTCCGGTGGACCGCGACGCGGCCGGCGACTTCGAGGCGCTGCGCCGTACGGTGGAGCGCCTACGAAATTTGCGATCGGAAGCGGGTATGCAGCCGCGCGACATTTTGGTACTGCACGTGCCGGCAGGCGTGCCCGATGCCGCGGCGTCGTTGCTCGCAACGTACGTTTCGGGCAACGTGCAGCGTCTGGAGACGGGATCCGGTGAGAGCTTAGCCGATGGCCTCGCGCACGTCGGCGGCGTCGCGCCCAAGGGCGTGCTGCTGGAGCGCTACAAAAGGGAAGCTGCGCGGTTGCGCGCGGAGGTCGTCCGCGGCGAAGAGAAGCTCGCCAACGAGCGGTTCGTCGCAAATGCGCGGCCCGAGGTCGTGGCGAAGGAACGCGAGAAGCTCGAAGGCTACCGCGCGCAGCTTGCTCGCGTGGAAGCTGCGCTTGAGGAGACGAGAATTCGCGAATGACGGCATCGACGGCGAGACGGCGGGTTCTTGTGGGCGCGGCGGAAATCGACCGGATCGTTGCTCGTCTGGCCCACCAGATTCTGGAGCCGGAGGACGCGCAGGCCGGACTGTATCTCATCGGCATTCGCCGCGGCGGTGAGGCGCTCGCGCAACGCGTCGCGGCGCAGGTGGAGCGCATCAGCGGACGCAAACCGCCGCTCGGCTTTTTGAACATCAATTTATACCGCGACGATGAAGTCACGCACGAACTCCCCGAGTCGCAGATTCCGGGGAACGTCACGGGCAAGACGGTCGTGATCGTCGACGACGTTCTGTACACGGGACGGACGGTGCGTTCGGCGCTCGATGCGGTAACGGATCTGGGTCGCCCCGCTGCAGTGCGTTTATGCGTGCTCATCGATCGCGGGCTGCGCGAGTTGCCGGTCCAAGCGGATTACGTGGGACGGTTCATACCGACCAGCCGCAAGGAGCGTGTCGCGGTGACGGTACACGCACAGGCATCCGATCAAGACGAGGTCGCGATCGTTGCGGACCCGGCGTAGCCTCATCGATCTCGACGATCTCAATGCCGACGAGATAGAGTACATCTTCCAACGAACGGCGGATTTCGAGCGCGAGCGAGCGCCCCGGCTGTTCGAAGGCGTCGCGTGCGTAAACATGTTTTTCGAACACAGCACGCGGACGATGACCTCATTCACACTCGCGCAGCAGCGCTTGGGCGCCGACGTGATTACCGTTTGGCCCAAAGAATCGAGCCTGGCCAAAGGCGAGACGATCGAAGACACGGCCATCACGCTCGCCGCGATGGGCGTGAACGTGATCGTGGTGCGGCATCCCGAGCCTGGTTTTCCGCGGCGCGTCGCGCTGGTGTTCGACGGTCACGTCGTCAATGCAGGCGACGGCAGTCATGCGCATCCGACGCAAGCGCTGCTGGATCTCTATACGCTTCGCGAAGAATTCGGCGACGTTCGCGGCCGCAAGATTGGCTTCGTCGGCGACATCGTGCATAGCCGTGTCGCGCACTCCAGCATCGCCGGCTTGCGAAGTCTGGGCGCGGAAGTGTACCTCATCGGTCCGCAAGCATTTTTGCCCGACGATTTCATGCAGCCGCACGTGCGGATCGAGCGCGCGTTCGATGCGGTCCTTCCGGAGCTCGACGCGGTCGTGCTCTTGCGCATCCAGCGGGAGCGTTTGGACAGCATGCCGATGACCGACGACGAGTACATCCAGCAGTACCGGCTGGATGCCAGGCGCCTTTCGCGCTTGCGCAAGGAAACGATCGTCATGCACCCGGGCCCGTACAATCGCGGCGTGGAGCTCGACGACTCCGTGCTCGAATACGCGGGTTGGCGCTACGCGCGCCAAGTAATGCACGGCGTCAGCGTTCGCATGGCGGTTCTCGATTTTCTCGTCCATGGCGCGCGCTCGTTGGCATCGCCGTAAGCCGAATGCTCGTACGCGGAGGCCACCTCCTAGATCCCGCGCAGGGACTGGACGCGGTGATGGACGTGCGCGTGCGGGACGGCAAGATCGCGGAGATCGGCGAGCATCTGCAGCCGGAAAGCGGCGAGGAAATCGTCGATGCGGCGAACGCGTACGTCGCGCCCGGCTTCATCGACATGCACGTACATTTGCGCGAACCGGGGAACCCCGAAAAGGAAACGATTGCGAGCGGCGTCGCCGCTGCCGTCGCCGGCGGATTTACCGCCGTGGCAGCGATGCCCAACACGAACCCGGCGCTGGATTCTCCGGATCTGGTGCGATGGGTTGCGGAGCGCGCGAATGAAATCGGGCTTGCGCGCGTCTATCCCGTTGCGGCGATAACCGAAGGCCGCAACGGACAAGAGATCGCACGCTATGCGGAACTCGAAGGCGCCGGCGCCGTTGCATTCAGCGACGACGGCAACACGGTTATGGACAATGCGATCATGTTCGAGGCAGCGCGCGCGAACGCGCGGAGCGCGCATCCGAAAACGTTCATCGTGCATTGTGAAGACGAACGCATGAAGCACGGAACGGTGATGACGTTTGGGCCCACGGCCCGCAAACTCGGCTTGCCGGGCGTTCCGCCGGTTTCGGAAGACGTCATCGTCGCCCGCGACATCCTTATCGCGGCGCAGACCGGCTGCCCGCTGCACATCGGACATGTCTCGACCAAGACGGCGGCGGACATCGTGCGTTGGGCGAAGAGCGCGCAATGTGACGGCGGCAGCGTGCGCTTGTCCTGCGAGGTTACGCCGCACCATCTGGTTTTCACTGAAGCGGCCGTCGAAGAGTTCGGTGCGCGGGCGAAAGTCAATCCGCCGCTGCGATTCGATGAGGACGTGCGGGCGCTGCGCGATGCCGTACGCGATGGAACCATCGACGCGTTCGCAACGGACCACGCGCCGCATACGGAAGCGGAAAAAGACGGCGACGTGCGCCATGCGTGCGTTGGTTTCACCGGCTTGGAAGTTGCGCTCGGAGCGTACGCACACGCGCTACCGGATTTGCCGGTGCTGCGCTTCGTCGAGTTGCTCTCCACGCGCCCCGCACGGATACTCGGCGTCTCCGGCGGGACGCTGGCGACCGGTTCAGCGGCGGACATCACGATTTTCGCCGATCGGCGATGGACCGTGGATCCGGCGCAGTTTTACTCGAAAGGCAAATCGACGCCGTTTGCAGGTATGAGCCTGCCTCGCCGCGCGATCGCGACGATCGTCGGCGGCCGAATCGCCATGAAGCGCTCAGTACTGGGTGTAGAAACTGTAATCCGGTAGATTCGGCGGCAGAATGTACGTCGGACCGACTTCGAGCGTGATCTCGTTGTGCGATTGCAGCGGGATGCTTCGCAAATCGCTTGTGTATTCGGTATAAGAGGTGCTGCTCGTGCTGCTGGTTCCTGCCGGCGCAAGGAAGGCTCGTACGACGCCGCTGAAGGGCCCGATGCCGCTATAGCTGATCGATTCGCCCCACAAGTCGAAGAATTGTCCCAGCGTGAACGTCGTAACCGAGGGCGCCTCGACGTGAATCAAGCCGCTCGCGTCATGCGTATGGAGATAGTAGAAGCATCCGCCGTACGTTGTGTAACCGTTCGTTTCACCGTTGGGACTCCACATCCCGATCGTGTCCGGTATGGCAACGCGCGTGCCGTTCACGAAGATGCTCAAGTGCGTATGAACGTGATAGTTGACGCTCATCGACGCAAGGCACGGAATGCCGTCGACCGTGGCCTTATTCTGCGCACCGCTCGACGTATCGCCGTCGTTCGGCGTAAACATATTGTCCTCTCCAAGCACTTCGCCCGCCCATAGGGAAATCGGGGTTGCGGTCGGACTTGGCACCGGCGTGGGGCTTGGCACCGGTGTCGGGCTTGGCGAAGGCGTCGGCGTTGGCGCAGAAGCGGACAATGTTATGGTTTGAGCGTTTATCGTGGTGGAACAACTGCCTGTTCCCTGCACAGTCGCATAGGTTCCGGGCGCGAGCTTTTGCCCGTTATAGTTTATCGTGGTGCTGGAGGTGTACGATACGGGCTCGTAACCGCACACCGTCCCCTTAAGGACGAAGGAATTCGATCCCGTCGAATAGATAACGCCGCCGATTGTAATCGTCTGTTTCGATTGCAGCGTGATGCTTTGGGCGGCGATACGCGTCGAGCAGCTCCCCGTTCCGGTCGCGGTAGCGGTGGTACCGGGGCTCATCGTTTGACCGTTGTAGGTTATCGTCGTGCTCGACGTATAGTCGACGTATTCATATCCGCACTGCGACGTCTTCATCAGAATCCATTGCTGCGAGCTGCTCGTCGATTCGATTACGCCCGAAACGGTAATGGTGCCCGTTGTGGAAAGCGGTGCACGGCCCGAGCCGTTCAAACCGCTCGTATCGGGAAGATGGCCGGAACTGCACGCAGCGAGAAGACCGGCAACAACAAGGAGATAGATTGACGACGCGCGCGGATGATGGCTCATGTACGCCCTCCAGGGCAATCATAACCTAGATAGCATAAGCGCGAAACGGGCTATGGAGTACCATCCTTCCCTAAGAATAGGGGACATACGTCCCTCTAGGAAAAACCGAAGGCGCCATGGCTATTCGTGCGGCACTTCTTTTAGCGGACGGAACGCGGTTCGACGGCACCGGCTTAGGCTTCGAGGGCCTGGCGCTGGGCGAAGCCGTGTTCTACACGGGCATGACCGGTTACGAAGAAGCGCTCACGGATCCGTCGTACGCGGGGCAGATTCTCACGTTTACCTATCCGATGATTGGAAATTACGGCATCTCCGGCGAGGTCGCGCAGTATCCGCGCGCATGCGTTGCGGGCGCAGTGATCAAAAAGATCGCGCACCATCCGTCGCACCACGCCTCGCGCACCGATCTTGCGTCGTGGCTGAACGAACAGAACGTGCCGGCGATGGTCGATGCGGATACGCGGTCGATTACGATTACGCTGCGCGAGCACGGAACGATTTGGGCCGCGCTCGCGGCCGGCGATGCCGCGATTGCGCAGGCGGAGGCACGGCTGACGGAATTCGTGCGCACCGCCACGACGAAGGAACTCGTGCCGAGCGTCGCAACGGCGGACGAGCATGTCGCAGGCGATCCGAACGGCCCTCGCGTCGTGCTGCTCGATTGCGGCGTGAAAAAAGCAATCATTCGCGAACTGACGGCGCTCGGTGCGAACGTAACGGTCCTGCCGTACAATGCCACCCAGGAAGAGATCATGCGCCACGAACCGCAGGCGGTCTTCATATCGCCCGGCCCCGGCGACCCGACCGATCTGCCGCAAACCATCGACACCCTACGTTCGCTCTTAGGTAAACGGCCGATGTACGGCGTGTGCCTGGGGCATCAACTGCTCGCGCTTGCGTGCGGAGCGCAAACGTTCAAACTTCCGTATGGGCACCGCGGCGGCAATCAGCCTGTGAAAGATCTGGAGCGCGGCGAAGTAATCGTGACGGCGCACAATCATGGCTATGCGGTCGACGCCAAGTCGTTGCCGGCGGTGCTCGAACAGACGATGGTGAACCTGAACGACGGCACGAACGAAGGCTTCCGGCACCGCGATCTGCCGGTCGCGGCGGTGCAGTTCCACCCCGAAGCATCGCCGGGCCCGTTCGATGCGCGCCGGCTCTTCGCGCAATGGCTGCACGACTTGGTGTAACCGGCGCGGTTTTCTGGCTGCTGCTTATGGGCATCGTGCACGCACAGCAGTACCAGCATTTACACGTGCTCGGCTTTACGCTTTCCAGCGACGACGCGCATCCGCGCATCGAAACGCCGTTTCACGTCTCGCTCACCATACGCGTTGCCGAGAAACAGTTCAACGGCGACAACGTGTTTCTGCCGTCGTTCGAGGGAGCAGAAGAACTCGGCGACCTGCGGCAAGTGCTGCACGACGCACGCGGCACGACCTACCGTGAAACGCTGACGCTGGTCGCGCATGCGCGCGGCTCGCTGCACGTAAGCGAAGCGTACCTGGACGCAATCGACGCGCGCGACGGCAAGCCCAAACGTTTTCTTTCGAACTCGCTGACGCTGCCCGTCGGCGGCGGCCCGGTCACCCGTGCATGGAATCTCTTTCGCACGCTGCTGCTGGTCGTGATTGCTTTCGTGCTGTTTGCGGCGGCGGTTGCCGCGATCGCGCTCGTGCAAGCCTCACGCCGGAAGCTGCCGCCCATACGTGCCGCGGAGCCGCCGGCTGCGGTCGTTGCCGGTCGGCAACGCGACGAGGTTGAAGAAGCGTTCACGCAACTTCGGCACGCTCGCAACCGCCGTGCCGTGCTCGCGCTGCGCAGCGCGCTTTGGTTGCGCGCGGGTGCCGATCCCGGAGCGACGCTGAACGACGTGCTCGTGCGGACGTCTGCGCACCGGCTCGCCCTGCGGCACGTTCTGGTTGCCGTCGAGCGCGCCGCATTCGTCG
>DAISWS010000111.1:0-8611 GCA_036826275.1 Vulcanimicrobiaceae bacterium | reverse complement strand
GCCAACATGGAGATCAGCAATGCGTTTACCGAGCTCAACGATCCCGACGATCAGCGCTCGCGCTTCGAAGCGCAGATCGACGAGCGCGCGCAAGGCGATGAGGAGATTCCCGAGCCCGATTGGGACTTCGTGCGCGCGCTGGAATACGGGATGCCGCCGACCGCGGGAATCGGCATCGGCGTGGATCGCCTCGTGATGCTGCTGACCAATCAGGACAGCATCCGCGACGTCATTCTCTTCCCGCTTCAGCGGCAGCACGGCTAACGCGTGCCCGTTACCGCGCGCACGTCGAGAAGCATTTCAATGCGGGCGAAGCAGTCCGCGACGTCGTCATCGGCGTGTCCGACGGTCTTACCGTGCCGTTTGCGCTTGCGGCGGGGATTTCCGGCGCGATTGCGGCATCGCACGTCGTCGTAACGGCGGGCATTGCGGAGCTGGCGGCGGGCGGTATCGCGATGGGCGTCGGCGGCTATCTCGCGGCGCGCACAGATGTCGAACATTACCAGAGCGAACGCGCACGGGAAGAACGCGAAACGCACGAGCTGCCGGACGTCGAAAAGCGCGAAATCGACGAGATTCTCCAGCGGTATGGAATCAGCGGCGACGTGCGAGCGAAGGTCGTCGAGGAACTCTCCGCCGATGCAAAGCGCTGGGTCGAGTTCATGATGAAGTTCGAACTTGGCCTGGAGGAACCCGATCCCAAACGCGCGATGCGCAGCGCGCTGACGATCGGCGGTGCATACGTCATCGGCGGCCTCCTTCCGCTCGCGCCGTACATGCTGGTGCCCTACGCGCGCGAAGCACTGGTGATCAGCGCCGCCGTCACGTTGCTCGCGCTCTTCGCGTTTGGCTTCGTAAAGGGCCGGCTCACGGGAATTCCGCCGCTGCGCGGTGGATTACAAACGCTCGTTACCGGTGGTATTGCCGCCGCGGTCGCATTCGCGCTCGCGCGGCTCGTTTCGTAGTTAGGAAAGGGATAATCGTGAAATCACGGGTGTGCGCCCTCATGCTTTTTTGCGCGCTCTGCTCGCCTGCGTTTGCCCGCGCGAGCGAAACCACCGTCGGCATTGCGCTGACCGGAACGAGCGGCACCCATCGCGAGAGCACCGGCATGGCGCGCGCTCCGCTGATCCCCGCGCCGATCGTCGCCGTATCGCACCGCTTCGAGCGCTGGGAATTGCTCGGTGAGGGGCTGCCGCCGATCGGCACGATCCGCGTCGCGAACAACGGCCTCGGCATGCGCAACGTTTCGTTGACGTATGTGAATGCCGGCGCGCGCTATTGGAATCTCGCCGGAACGTTCGCGCTGGGTGTGGGCGAAACGCTGTACAACCAGCACACCGGCATCCATGTCTACCAGGATTCGTTCACGTCCATCGACGACGTCGATTATTCACGCGTCGTTGGGCTCCGGTACGAAGCCGTCACCCGCTCGTTTCGCGCGAACGGCGATTACTGGGAAGCGATGCTCGCTGCCGACCCCGCAATGCACGGGTGCTTCACGTACACGCGCCGCTTCACGTTCGTGAATGGCCGCGGCTATCAGTACACGACGCGCCCGGTGTGGGAATCGGCCGCGCAAGTCGAAGCCGGCGTGCGATTCGTGCACCGGTTCGGGTCCTACGCACTTTCGTACGGCGTGCGGTATCTGAACTACACCGCCGCGTTTTCGGGGCGCACGTCCGGATTTGCGGATGCGAACTCGCTCGTCATGCCATACGTGGGCGTACAGATGACGTTCGGCCGCTAGCTCACGCGCAACCAATTGCGGGCCTTGCGCGGTTTTGAAAAGCATGGATTTGACGAAAACGTATCCGCGCAGCGTGCATGAAAAGATACTCGGAATCGTGCAGCTGGCGCGGACGATAGATAAGGGCAAGGCGAAAGCCTATGGCAACCCGGGCGACTACAACTACGATTGTCCGATGGACAAGGCGCTCTTCGAGTTCCTCGACATGAACGGCGATGAGCTGCTCCAGGTTATCAAGAACGCTAAGGGCGATGACGAGATCGAGGCATACTGCAAGCCGTTCGTCGACCGGAAGACGCCGGAAGAAATCGAACGCTGGAGCCACGAATGGGTGACGCACAAACCGGAAGGCTCGTCGCTGGAGTACTTCCTCAAGATGCGCAACGAGGTTGCACCGGATCGGACCGATGTGACGAGCTGGGCCGACCTGCTCGACCTGGACGAGAAGCGTCCGGTACCCAGGCGCGAGGCAGTGAGCGCATAACGACCGTTCGCGCCGTCGTCGAGTACGACGGTACGCGGTTTTGCGGTCTGCAGTATCAGCCGTCGGTGCGCACGGTCGCGGGAGAACTGGAGCGCGCGCTCCGCTCGCTGCTCCAGCACGGCGTGAAGATTACCGCGGCCGGACGCACCGACGCCGGCGTTCATGCCACCGGACAAGTCGTCTCGTTTAAAACGCAGGCGGCTTTTCCGTTTGACCGGCTCGCTATAGCGCTGAACACCTCGCTGCCGGGCGACGTACGCGTGCGCGACGTGACGCTTGTCGACGATCGGTTTTCCGCGCGCTTCTCGGCGCGCGAGCGCGCGTACGTGTATGCAATACACGCGAGCGCGCAGCCGTCCGCGCTGCTCGCACGCTATGCGTATCATGTCTGGCGCCCGATCGATATCGACGCGTTTACCGCGGGCGCGCGCGCATTGATCGGCGAGCACGACTTTCGCTCGTTCTGCGGCATGCTTCCTGAGAGCGGGCCGACGATACGCACGGTGAAATTCCTCGGCGTGCAGCGGCGCGGCGATCTCGTTCGCGTCGAGGTCCGTGCCGACGGATTTTTGCACCGCATGGTACGCACGATTGTGGGCACGCTCGTCGAGTGCGCGACCGGACGGCGCGACGCGGCGGACATTCCGTGCATCCTGCAAGCGCGCGATCGCGCCGCTGCCGGACTGACCGCGCCGCCGCAAGGCTTGTATCTCGCGGGCGTGCGCTATGCCGACGGCTACGATTCGTTCCGAGAGCCGCCCGTCACGGCGGTGTTTACGTGCTAGCGATCCGCTCGTATCGCGACGGCGATGCGCCATTGCTTATCGACGTCTTCCGGCGATCGATCGCGGGTATCGCGCCGTCGAAATATACGGCGGAAGCGGTTGCCGCGTGGATCGGCGGCGAGCGCGACGTTTACGCATGGGCGCGCCGCATGCACGAAAACATCACGTTCGTTGCGGTTGAAGATGCACCGGCCGGCTGGATCGAGCTCGAAGATTCCGGTCATCTCGAAATGTTGTACTGCGCGCCTGAGGTTGCGGGCCGCGGAGTGGCGCAGCGCCTCTACGACGCGGCGATGCAGCGCGCTGCCGAAAAAGGCATCGAGCGTTTCACCGCCGATGCGAGCCGCTTTGCCGAGTCCTTTTTGCAAAAAAATGGATGGAAGGTCGAGTACCGGGAAGACATCGTCCGCGACGGCGTGACGATTGCACGCGCGCGCATGCGGTTTCAGCGGTAATCGTAGCGCACGAACGTCATCGGGTACGCGTTCCGCTCGTCCGCTGCCGCGGTGCCGAGCAGTTCGCGATCGCTCGGCCGTCCCGGCGGCTTGTAGAACGTATCGCCTTCGACGGCAGCGTCGACTTCCGTGACGAACGCCGTATCGACGTATGGCGCGAATTCGTCGAAGATCTGCGAGCCGCCGATGATCGCGATTTCGCCTTCGCCCGCCGTCATCCGGAAAATCTCATCAACGGTGTGCGCCACTTCCGCGCCTTGCGGGCGGTACGCCGCGTTGCGCGTGAGGACGATGTTGCGGCGGCTGGGCAGCGGTTTGCCCATCGACTCGAACGTTTTACGGCCCATGACGACCGGTTTGCCGAGCGTCAACCGCTTGAAATGCTTGAGATCTTCCGGCAAATGCCACGGCAGGCCGCCGCCCGCGCCCATCACGCCGTTGCGGCCGTGCGCGACGACGAAGATTACGCGCGGACGCTGCACGCTAAACGGCGACTTCGGCCCGGATCGGCGGATGCGCTTCGTAGCCGGCAAAGACCAGGTCTTCGAACCGGTAATCGAAGAGCGAATGCGGGCGTCGTTTGAATACCAGCGCCGGCGGCGCGAGCGGCGTGCGTGTCAGTTGAAGCTGCGCCTGTTCCAAGTGATTGGTGTACAAATGACAATCCCCGCCCGTCCAAATGAACTCTCCCGGCTCGAGGTTGCATTGGTGCGCGATCATATGCGTTAAAAGCGCGTATGAGGCGATGTTGAACGGAACGCCCAGAAACGCATCGGCGCTGCGCTGATACATCTGGCACGAGAGACGGTTGTTTGCTACGTAGAACTGAAACAGCAGATGGCATGGCGCCAGCGCCATGTCGTCGAGATCACCGACATTCCACGCGTTCACGATGAGCCGGCGGGAATCCGGATTACGCTTGATTTCTTCGAGCACGTTCGCGATCTGATCGATCGTTCTACCGTCCGGAGCATGCCACGAGCGCCACTGCGCGCCGTACACCGGTCCCAAGTCGCCGTTTTGATCGGCCCATTCGTTCCAAATCGAAACGCCGTGCTCTTGAAGCCAGCGCACGTTCGTGTCGCCGCGCAAGAACCACAGCAGTTCGTACACGATCGATTTCGTGTGCAATTTTTTGGTGGTCAGCAGCGGGAAGCCGGCATGGAGATCGAAGCGCATCTGATAACCGAAGACGCTTCGGGTGCCGGTTCCGGTGCGGTCGCTCTTCTCGGCGCCGCGATCGATGATATGCCGGAGAAAGTCAAGATACTGTTGCACGTCGGGCATGATGATTCGACGCCCGCGGGCAAGTATCTGCCAGGGGATGGCCGGAACTCTCATCGTGCCGCAGGGGTTGAATAGCAAGACCGTGCTCGACGATTTTCACCCGCTGCTGCGTGCTTGGTTCGAGCAGCGCAGCTGGGCCCCCACGCAACCGCAAATCGAAGGCTGGCCGCTCATCCGCGCCGGTCACGATGTGCTCATCTCAGCGCCGACCGGGTCGGGCAAGACGCTGGCCGCGTTTTCCATTTGCCTCGACGGGTTGCTCAAGCAGGCGGAGCAGGGCGCCTTACCGGACCGGCCGCTGGTCGTCTACGTGTCGCCGCTCAAAGCCCTCACGAACGACGTGCGCAAAAATCTGGAGATTCCGCTCGGGGAGATCTTTGCGTTGGCGCAGGAGCGCGCCGTGCCGCTGCAGCCGATCAGAACCGCCGTACGCACCGGGGATACGACGGCCGTCGAACGCGCGCGCATGCTCCGCAAGCCGCCGCACGTGCTGGTCACGACGCCGGAATCGCTGTTTATTCTGTTGACGGCGGAGAAGTCGCGCGCGCTTTTCACCGCAACCTCGACGGTCATCGTCGACGAGATTCATGCGATGGCGGGCGACAAGCGCGGATCGCATCTCGCGCTGACGCTTGCGCGGCTCGATGCACTCGTGCAAGCGTACACCGGCCGCAAACCGCAGCGTATCGGCCTTTCGGCCACTGTGCGTCCGCTCGAGGACGTGGCCCGCTTTTTGAGCCCGCAATCGCGAATCGTTGACGTCGGCAGCAAGCGCGACATGGATCTCGCGGTGGAAGTTCCGCGCGACGAATTGGGACCCGTCGCGAGCAATGAAATGTGGGCGGAGATCTACGATCGCGTCGCGGAGCATATCCGCTCTCGCCGCACGACGCTCGTGTTCGTGGGCACGCGGCGGATGAGCGAGCGCGTGGCGTTCGCCCTCACCGAGCGCCTCGGCGAAGGGATCGTAATGCCGCATCACGGCAGCCTTTCGAAAGAGAAACGGTTCGAAGCCGAAAACCGCTTGAAGAACGGCGAACTGCGCGCCGTGGTTGCGACGGCGTCATTGGAACTCGGCATCGATATCGGCAGCATCGATCTCGTCGTGCAGCTCGGGTCTCCGCGATCGGTTGCGGTAGCGCTGCAGCGTATCGGCCGCTCCGGCCATTGGGTAGGCGCAAAGCCCGAAGGCCGTCTCTTCGCGACGACGCGTGACGAACTATTGGAGTGTGCCGCGCTCGTGCGGTCGATCCGTGCCGGCAAGCTCGACGCATTGCGAATTCCGCCGGCGCCGCTGGATATTCTCGCGCAGCAGATCGTCGCGGCGGCTTCCACCGGCGAGTGGACGACCGGTGAACTATATGCGCTCATGCGTAGCGCGTTTCCGTACCGCGATCTTCCGCGCAAAGACTTCGACGACGTCCTGACGATGCTCGCGGACGGCGTCGCGCATTCGCGTGGCCGCAGCGGCGCATTTCTGCATTACGACCGCGTAAACGGCCGCATCCGCGGACGTCGCGGAGCGCGCATGGCGGCGATCACCTCAGGCGGCGCGATACCGGAAACCGCGAACTACAACGTCGTCGCCGAACCGGAGGGCCACGTCGTCGGAACGCTCGACGAAGACTTCGCGGTTGAAAGTTTGGCCGGCGACGTCTTTCTGCTGGGCACGAATTCGTGGCGCATCCGGCGCGTGGAGCCGGGAACCGTACGCGTCGAGGATGCGCACGGGGCGGCTCCGACCGTTCCGTTCTGGAACGGCGAAGGACCCGGACGCACGATCGAGCTTTCGCACGAAGTCGCGCGCGTTCGCGCCGACATCGACGAACGCGACGATGCATCGGCGCAAGAGCTGCTGCAGCGCGAATGCGCGCTCGATCCCGGCGGCGCGCTGCAAGCCGTCGCGTACGTTCGCGCCGGCAAGAACATCCTCGGCGTCGTTCCGACGGATCGGACGATCGTCGCCGAGCGTTTCTTCGACGAAGGCGGCGGCATGCAGTTAATCCTGCACACGCCGTTCGGCGCGCGCATCAACCGGGCGTGGGGCCTGGCGCTGCGAAAGAAGTTCTGCCGCTCGTTCAACATCGAGTTGCAGGCAGCGGCGACGGATAACGGCATCGTTCTCTCGCTCACAGACCAGCATGCCTTTCCGCTGGAGATCGTCTTCGAGTACGTCAAGAGCGCAAGCGTCGAGCATACGCTCACGCAGGCGCTGCTTGCGGCGCCGATGTTCGGCGCGCGCTGGCGCTGGAACGCCACGCGTGCGCTTGCGATTTTGCGAATGCGCGGCGGACGCAAAGTCGCGCCGCAACTGCAGCGCATGCGCGCGGACGATCTGCTCGCTTCGTGTTTTCCCGATCAGGCCGCATGCGCCGAAAATTTAACCGGTCCCATCCGCATTCCGGATCACGTGTTGGTGCGTGAAACGATCTCGAATTGCTTGCATGAGGCGATGGATTTGGACGGCCTGCTCGCGGTGCTCGGCGGCGTCGAAAGCGGGCGCATTCGTACGGCCGCCGTAGATACGCCCGAGCCGTCGCCGTTTTGCCATGAGATTCTGAACGCCAATCCGTACGCGTATCTCGACGACGCTCCACTCGAGGAGCGCCGCGCGCGTGCGGTTCAGCTTCGGCGAACGATTCGCGACGATCTCGACGGCGCCGGCATTCTCGATGCCGCGGTCATCGCGGAAGTCGCCGAAGAGTCGTGGCCGGTCGTTCGCGATGCCGACGAATTGCACGATGCGCTGCTGACCTTGGTCGTTCTACCGCCGGTAGCCGCATGGCACGCGTGGTATGAGGAACTGGTTGCGGACAACCGCGCTTCGACCGTTAACGCGAACGCCCGATCGTTTTGGGTTGCTGCGGAGCGTTCGGACCTAGCACACCGCGCGCTGGATCTCTCGCAGGAAGATGCCTTCGCGGACGTTTTGCGCGGCTGGCTCGAATCCAGCGGCCCGCTTACGGTCGACGAGCTCGTGCAGACGTTCGGTGTGGAACGCGCCGTCGTTGAAGCGGCGCTCATGCGTCTTGAAACCGAAGGACAAGTGCTTCGCGGCCGCTTTCGAGGCGGCGAAACCGAGGAATGGTGCAACCGCCGCGTGCTGGCGCGCATTCACCGGCGGACGATCGGTCAATTACGGCGCGAAATCGAACCCGTCACGGCGGCGGAATTCCATCGCTTCTTGTACCGCTGGCAGCACGCCGCGCCGGCATCGCGATTGCACGGCGTCGACGGCACGCTGCAGATCGTGCGTCAACTCGAGGGCTATGAAATTCCCGCGGCCGCGTGGGAGACGCAAATTCTGCCGTCTCGCGTTGCGAGCTACCGTCCGGAATATCTCGATAAATTGTGCTACTCCGGCGAGATCATGTGGGGCAGGCTCGCGCCGCATCCCTCGCTTTCCGCGCAAGAGTCGGAAGCTGCGCGACTCATTCGTCCAACCAAGCTCGCACCGGTATCGCTGTTCACGCGTGAGGACTCCGAGCAACTCATCGTGCGTAACGACGTGGGAACCGCCGGCCTCTCGCACGCGGCTCGTGAAGTGCTCGAACAGATTCAGGCCCGCGGGGCGCCGTTCTTCATGGAGATCGTGCGCAGCACAAAACGCCTGCCCGCGGAAGTCGAGGAAGCGCTGTGGCAGCTGGTCGCGGCCGGTTTGGTTACCGCCGATGGATTCGACGCGCTCCGCTCGCTCATCGACGCGAAACGCCGGCTAGGCGAGAAAGGTTTGCGCGCCCGCCCGCGTTCGTCGAGCGGCCGCTGGACGCTGCTGACGTCGCAAACCGGATCGATCGATGCCGAAAAATTCGCGCGCCGCTTACTCGCGCGCTGGGGCGTCGTGTTCCGC
>DAISWS010000110.1:3789-8678 GCA_036826275.1 Vulcanimicrobiaceae bacterium | reverse complement strand
TATGATTCAGCTGCGCCACATGAACAGCAGCAATCAGATCGTGGTTCTTAACGAGCTGCGCAACACGCTCGAGGGCGCCGACTTTCAAGCGGCCTGGTACGCGACGCGCGAACTCATTGCGAAATTGCCGGACCCGGCTTTTCGGCGCGAGCTCGTCGACAGATCGGTCCGTTCGGAGCAGACGCAGAGTTTGATCGTGAATGCGAACAACGTTTGCAACTTTTACGAAAACATGGGCATGCTCGTTAAGGCCGGCTTCGTGCAACGCCGGCCGGTCCTGGAAATGTGGGCGCCCGCGATTGCCGAACAATGGGGAGAGCTGGCACCGTACATTGCTATCGCGCGGCGCAGGGATACGGCGGTCAGCGAACATTTCGAATACCTCGCCGTCTTATCGCAAGACTGGCTTTCATCGCATCCCGCAGGAACGTATCCGCGTGGCGCGCGCCGCGCACAGCTGCATGACGTTTGGCTCCAAGATGACATCGAGCATTCACCGTAACGGCGCAACGATTCAGCACATGGACTCGGCGCTCGGCTCGTGGGTTTCTGCGCGCTTTGCGCCCGCCGCAGAATCGCCGCTGCGCGGCGTCGCCGAGCGCATTTGGTATTTTGACGGCGTGCTTGCCGATGCGGGCGAGCGCGTCTTTCCGGACGGCTTCGCGGAACTTGTCGTGATGCTCGACGAGCCGCATCGCGACGGCGATACCGATCGACTAGTGACCTTTCCGCCGGTGTGCATCAACGGCATTCGAACGCGCTCATCCGTTGTCGTTGCTCCTCACCGCCGCTGCCGCGTTCTCGGTATCCGCTTCGATCCAATCGGCGCATGCCGGATTCTGCGGTCGTCCGTCAACGATCTCGTCGACCTAACGATCGATTTGCAAGACGCGCTCGGGCGCAGCGCGGCGGAGCTCGGCGAACGCTGCGCCGCTGCAGCCGGCACATTCGCGTGGAACGACGTGCGGAATGCCGGGGAAGTGATCGACGCAGCGATACGCTGGCTCGATGCAAGGATTCACCGAGCGCAAGAAGCAGACGCCGCGGTTCGGTGGAGCGCCGATCTGATACGCCGGGCGCACGGCATCGTTGCGGTAGACGAACTTTTCTCAAACGTCGGCGTTCGCCGCGCCCGGCTCACGCAGCGCTTCGTTGAGTCGGTCGGTGTTACGCCGAAGCGCTTCGCGCGCATCATGCGGTTCCATCGTGCCCTCCAAGCGCTCGCGGGCGGCGAGACGATCGCCGGCACGGCCGCGGACTTGGCATACTACGACCAGGCGCATCTCTATCGCGATTTTTCCGAGTTTGCCGGAATGACGCCCGGCGCGTATATCGACGCCAAACGCTATCCCGGCGGCGTCAGTTTAGCCGTGCCGTGATCAATTTTTCCAAGACGCCTTCACGGGGCCCCAGGTATAATCGAGCCATGGGAACACAGACGAAAATAGCGCAGGCGGTCTATCCTGCGGTGCGCTACGCCAACGCAAAAGCCGCTATCGCATGGCTGACCTCCGTACTTGGCTTTCGTGAACATGAAGTCTGCACCGGCGTCGGCGACCGCATCGACCATGCGGAGCTCGCGATCGCGGGTAACTTGATCATGCTCGGAACCACCAAGGATGGAGCGGCCCCAAATGCTCGTACGCCCGACGGCGCGACAGTGACGATGTACATCGCATTCGATACTCCCGCCGACGTCGATGCGCGCTATGCTCGAGCCAAGGCCGCAGGCGCGCACATCCTGCGCGAAATCACCGACACGGACTATGGCTCGCACGAGTTTTCCGTGTCCGACCCGGAAGGTCACGTCTGGAGCTTCGGCACGTACCGCCCGCAAGCGGCGGCTGCCACATAACGCGCGCGTAACCACTCTTCCGGCCCGGCAGGCCTTGCCGCGCGCAGTGCGCCCCGTTTTGCGCAGAAACAGAGCGCTCACTACGTCCATCACGGTCGGCGACCGAAAAAAGCGGAATTGAATGACCGATCCGCCCCAACCGAAGAGGCTGAACGCCCCAAGCGGAATGCGCCTCTATTGCTACGATTTGGGCAGGGCGATCCCGACTCGTCTTGTTCCGGACTAATGCTCGAGCCGGCGCGCCTTGACGCATCTCTTCGATGGAGGATGTCATGGATTCCGGACTTCGAATTCGCACGCGTTTGAGCGTCGCGATCGCTTCTACATTCATTGCTTCGTTACTAAGCGCATGCGGTGGAGGTAGCAGTTCCTCCCCGCCGCTGGTTCCACCGGCGCAAACCAATCCTGTCGCACCCCCGACGACCGGCGATACAGTACCGTTACCGGTTACCCCGTCGATGGTCGATGCGCTGCCGGCCTACACGTCGCTGAAAACGCATATTCTACCGGTACGGGCCAACGGGCTATCACCCTTGGCGACAGTCTATCCGGTCGACGTTTCGTACCACGGCGGTCACGTACTTCCGAACGCGCAGATGCATGAAGTGTTCATCAATACATCGTATGCGACCGTTGGAACTCCGCAGACGTTTCAAGCGAACTTCAGCAACAGCACGTTCGTGCATGTACTCGATCAGTATGCCGGCTCGACGGCGAACAACCGGTACCCGGTCAGCTCGACGCTGTATTCGGCGTCGCTTGCAGCATATTCGAACGTCATATCACAAAATCAGCTGTTCACCGTGCTGCATGCCGCTGCTCTATCATCTCACCTTACCGGGTACGGCCACATGTACAATTTGTTCCTCGCGCCAAATTTGGACACGTGCTTCGATTTATCGGCGCAATGCTACTCGCCTGACAACGCGTCGACGTTCGTGTTTTGCGCATACCATGGAAGCATCACGTTCTCGGATATCGGGCATGTGATTTTCTCAATCATTCCATATCAGCACACGGCCGGATGCGGCGACGACTTCTCCGGCCTCACGCTGCCGAATGCCGTTCCGATAGACGATACGGCGACAACCCTCTCGCACGAGGAGTCCGAAGCCATCTCGGATCCGGATCCTGGGAACGGATATTATAACAACACTTTCGGCTTGGAGATCGCCGATACGTGCAGTGCGTATCGGGCGAAAGAAACGCTCAACGGTCACACGTATCTCATTCAGCCGGAATACGCAAACAGCACGCACGGCTGCTTCTACTAACGAGCGTGCGCGCTCGCCGCGCAAGCGACGGAGCGTCGCCTTGCACGCCCCCGCGTACGCTCCGCTAGCCGATTCGCCGGCTGAATGTAGCGGGGGCGAGATTCCGTTCCGCGGGCCGGTGGGACGAAAGGCTCAAGGTTGGCAAACGGCCGCGCTCGTACGGTTCAATGTACGACATCGCGAGGGACGCCATGAAGTATCTCTCTCCAGTGCTGTCCGCGTTGATTGCGATCGCTTCGGTCATCGCAACGTTGCACGCCGCCGATGCCGCGCAAGGCGGGCTCAACCACCGGCAGCTCCAACAATTGCGCGCCATTCCGTTTGCCGTCGTTCCGGACAAACTGCCGCCCGGTTTTCGCGTGGATCAGAAACGCTCACACATCGAGCCGGCGCAACGCACCTATACGATTGTTTATACGGGTCCCGGCGGCGCGACGATCATCGTCAAGGCAGCCCCGAGCGGCAGCAACGCATCGGCAAGTCAATCCGCAACGCCTTCGCCGCGCGGACTCTTCCAAAAGATTGGACGTTTGTTTCGTGGGGCCAGCCAGCGCACCGCGTCCGCTTCCAACTCGTTGCGGACCTCCGGTGAGAGCGCGAACAAGAACGCGAACTCGAACAAGGGACCCGGCGAAACCGAAGAAGAGATGAATTTCGTGTCCGCCGATTCCCCGTTCATAGGGCCGACGACGTTCAGACGGACCGGCAAGTGCGACCAAGGGTGGAATGACGCGACAAAAGCAAGCGGTAAATTCCGGTCGGGCAGTTTTGAAGTCGACGGTTGCAACATGCGTACGCCGGACGCGTTGGTCGGCGCGTATCGCGCGCTGGCGCCAATCCACTAGAACGTGAGCGCAAAGGCAGCAGCGGTTCGTAGTGCAGCGCCGTCGTTGAGCGGGCGGGTTGCGCTTGTTGTGTTGCTGGGCGCCTCGTTGCTCTTCACGCTCAACGACAGTGTGCCGTTTCGCGCCGATCGGTTTATCGAGATAGTTGCGCGTTTCGGCATGATTGTACTCGCTGCCATCGTGCTTTTTGCGCCCTCCGCTAATCGACAGTACGAGCGCGAGCGGCGATTGTTGTTCTGGGGCATCGTCGGTTTATCGTTTGACGTGTTTTGGCAATCGGCTTATGGCGGCGTGCTTCAGTGGATTGCCATGGACGTAAAATACGCCGGTGTCGCTTGCGGAATAGGCTGCTTAATTTCGTTTACGGCGTCGTTCGGCACGGTGAAGCGGCTCGAGCGTTTTCAGCGGTTTATGGCGCAGACAGGCGCCGTTATCATCGCCGCCTCGCTCTTTGCCACCGGCGTCGCTCACGGTGCGACGTGGATTAGCCAGTGCGGTTCCGTCCAAGGCGTCTGCAGCACGGGTGACGCAGCGGCATTTGCTTTGTACCGCGCGTATTTCATCATCGATTCCCTTGCGCGTATCGCCGTCTTTATCGCCTCCGTCGTAGCAATCGTCTCGTCGAAGGAGCGCTTCCAACGGCTGTTCCTGATTGCCGCCGCCTCCGCCCTGCTCTCTGCGGGCACCGCTGTCGATTTTAGCGCGCGTCTGTTCCCGCTCTCCGATGCGGCCGTTTTCCGGTTGCAAATCTGCGATGCTGCCTGCACGCTGGCGTTCATCATCGGATTGTTTCTAGCACTGCGGATGAACAGGATGTTCGACGTGACGTTTGCGATCTCTACGGCGCTCGTCGATACGCTCACGTTCTTCGCGCTCTTTGCCGTAGCGGCGGTACTCTCGCAGCTCAGTCCGGTG
>DAISWS010000110.1:0-3779 GCA_036826275.1 Vulcanimicrobiaceae bacterium | reverse complement strand
CGTCCTCACTTTTTTACTGGGCATTACACTCTTTCGAACGGTCTACTTGTGCGAAGGACATTTCACGCGGCAAGCATTCGCGCAGGCGGCGGTCTTCGTCGGCGTAACGACGGGAGTCTATCTCGCATTCAGCTCCGCGCACGGTGCCTTCCACTGGGGCGGCGGCACCGGAGACGTGCTCGAGGACGGGATCGGATCGGTATTCCCGGGCCTCTCCGGTCAAAAAAAACTCGTCGCGGACATGTTGCTGGCCGGTGTCGGCGCGCTCACGCTTACGCCATGTGAGGAGTGGCTGAAGGAAAAGGTTGCCGGCGTGATGATGCCGGAAACGGAGAAGCCGTTCGCGCTGCTCCGGCACTTCCGCCAGGGAATTCCGTTTTTTACCAAAGCCGCCGAACTCGAGAGAATGCTCGTGCATGCCGTTACCACGAACATCGAGGCAGAATTCGCCCACCTATTCCTCGATCGTGAGTCGCAGCAGCAGTACACCCCCGTCGCGTCATATCCCGACTCCGTGCACGAACCGTCGCCTGTTCCGTTCGCTCATCTCAAAGCGGAGATTTTACGCGGCAAGGTGCGTCACGATGAACTGACACCACCGGGCGACTACGTGCCGCAGGCGCAGATAGTGCC
Source organism: Vulcanimicrobiaceae bacterium (assembly GCA_036826275.1). GTDB lineage: Bacteria > Vulcanimicrobiota > Vulcanimicrobiia > Vulcanimicrobiales > Vulcanimicrobiaceae > DATGJX01. Next base: position 3,146 of record DAISWS010000110.1, on the reverse strand, counting down.
GGCGATGCCCGCGCCCGGGAGCCTGGTCGGCTTTTTTGCCGTTGGGCCGAAGCAGAGCGCTCACGGCAATCCGTTCTCGCATCGCGAGATTAAAGAGTTACACCGGATCGGGAAAGAGGCAGGCAAGGCGTTCAAGGAGTTGCGAGGCCGGACATGAGACGCCGTATTGCGGCCGCTGCAGTTCTTGCATTGATCGCGTTCGTCGCGCCCGCAGGCGCCGACCAGCACGCGCAAGATGAAGCTCTGGGCAAACAAGTGTACACCGACTTGAAAAACAAGGATCAAATCGTTTCCAAATCGCCGTACAACCGCGTGCTTGCGCAGGTAGGGCGACGCATCGCGGCGGCCGCCGGGCGGCAATGGTACGTCGAGCGTTTTTATGTGATTCGCGGGAATGAAATGAACGCGTTCGCGGCCCCCGGCGGTTACGTGTTTGTGAACGAAGGGTTACTTCGCAACGCGGACAACGTCGACGAACTTGCCAACGTGCTCGGGCACGAGACGGCCCATCTTGCATTAGGACACGTAAGCGCCCGCGCGCAAGCGCAGCAACGCCGTACCTTGCTGTTCCGAATCGGCCGCATATTCAGCAATGCCGCGTCGCAAGGATCCCAAAATACGTTCAATATTGCGACGCAAGCCGGGAACTACACGTTCCTCGGATTTACGCGCGACCAGGAATATCAGGCGGACCGCTATGGAGCCACGCTGGCCGCGCGCGCCGGGTACGATCCCTGGGGCTCGATTTGGTTCTTCGATGAAACGGAACGTTTGTACGGCGACGCCGGATACGAGCAATACGTACAGCAGCATCCGTCCACGAAAGACCGCATTTCGCGCTTGGAGTCGTATTTCAAAGCAAACAATGCGTACTTCGGGCGCTGGCAGCGCAGATTGACCAACCGCGACGGCCTGCCGACCGGGCCACCGTAGCGGCACGGAACGCGCCGGCCTCCTCCCATCCTCGTCCCCAGGCACAGCGTGCGGCCGCACGCTTCATGGCGCAACCCTTTTGAGGCCGCTGCGGTCTTTGTGGTTGCGCCCCGGCTGCTTTCATGAGATACTCGGGGCCACCTCAGCGCGATCTTTCGAGTGGTCGTAAGGAAGCGCCCACTATTGAAAGACGGCTTTTTATTTCTAGCTTTTCGGAATTTTCTTTAAGCGCGCCCCTGCTCCGCGGCATCGGCGAAATGGGCTTTGAAGCCCCCACCCCCATCCAGCGCATGGCCCTCCCGCCGGCCCTCGAAGGACGCGACGTCCTCGCGAGCGCGCCTACGGGCAGCGGAAAATCCGCCGCGTTCGGCCTTCCGATTCTTGAAGCACTTCTCAAAGAACACACGCCGGGTACGCGTGCGCTGATCTTGGCGCCGACGCGCGAACTTGCGCAGCAGATCACCGATCATTTGCGAGAACTGGCGAAGCACACCAAACTTCGCGTCGCACCGGTGTACGGCGGCGTCGGTTTCGGTGCGCAGGTACAAGCGTTTCGCCGCAGCCACGACGTGATCGTCGCGACGCCGGGACGGCTTATCGATCTGATGCAGCAAGGCGAAGCGCGCTTGGACCGCGTCAACATTCTCGTGCTCGACGAAGCCGATCGTATGCTCGACATGGGCTTTTTGCCTGCCGTCAAGCGCATCATCGCCAAACTACCGAGCCGCAAACAAACGCTGTTCTTTTCCGCGACGCTCGGGACCACGGTCGTGTCGCTCGCGAACGAACTGCTCAACCAGCCGGTTCGGGTGAACTTGGCGCCGCTCGCGATACCCGTCGAGTCGGTCTCGCAATCGGTGTACGCCGTCGAGCAACACCGCAAAACCGACTTGCTGGTGGAACTTCTCAAGGACAACACGATTTTCAGCGCGCTGGTTTTCACGCGCACGAAAGCGCGAGCCGAACGGTTGACGGCAGCGCTTTCCCGCCATAACGTCGGCGCCGAGCGCATTCACGGCGATCGTTCGCAAGCGCAGCGTTCGCGTGCACTCGAACTGTTCAAAAAGGGCCGCTATCGCGTGCTCGTGGCCACCGACGTTGCCGCCCGCGGCATCGACATCGCGGACCTCGGTCACGTTATCAACTACGACGTCCCGAGCGAACCGGCCGACTACGTTCACCGCATCGGGCGAACGGGCCGCGCTGAAAAGCTCGGCGACGCCATCACGTTTGTTTCGCGCGACGAAGCGGAATTATTCGGTCACATAGAACGTACGGTCGGTAAGCGGCTCGACCGCGTGGAGCACGCGCTCAGCGATACCTCCATGCGCGAAACGCTGGAAAAAGCGCCGCAGGCGCGCCGCCGAACCTTCCAGCGCCGCCGGCGCCGCTAGAGCAAAGGAGGTCATCATCGCTCGCAAAAGGCTTTCCAACCCCCGCGTATCCAAAGCGCAGTCCGTACAAGACACGCGCGAAGCCCCGCTCGAGGTTTTCGGCAGCATCAAACAGGTGTTCCCCAGCACGACCTTCTCGGTCGAGCTGGATAACGGCCACGTGATCCTGGCACACATCGCCGGACGCCTGCGTCGGCACCACATCAAAATTCTGCCGGGCGATCGGGTCGACGTCGAGCTCTCGCCGTACGATCTGACCAAGGGCCGCATCGTCTACCGCTACCGCGCGGGCGAAGCGCGCCGCAATTAACAGCGAATGAAGCCCTAGCGGGCTTCATTTTGCATGGCGCTCTTGATGCGCCTCATCTCCATCGCAGTCAACCCGTTCGACACGGCAATGACTTGCTCGGCGCCGGCGCGCCACATCGACATCTCTGATACGCGCCCGCCGGGTTGCAGACGGTAGCGATCGACCGGAGCACGGTGCGAGCCCATCGTCGCCGGATTTACCAGGAACACCCACAGATGATGGTGCGACGCGCGCCATGAACCCGGCAAATCGTAGGTTACGGCGAGCATATCCGCGCCGGCTGTGAACAGCTGCGTGGGCTTCGTACCGGCGGGTAAACCCGCCGGAAGAATCGCGTGAAAATTCAGCCGCTCCGCGGCTTGTTGTATCTCCGCCTCGGAATGAATCGTCCGCGATGCCATTTTTGCGCTCGATGAGATCACCATTCCGCCGGAGCGCGTAAAGTGCACGTGCGATTGGGTGGCGATTTCAGCGGCTGCCGCAATAGCAGCTACGGATAGGCCGGCGGC
>DAISWS010000109.1:0-8918 GCA_036826275.1 Vulcanimicrobiaceae bacterium | reverse complement strand
GCTAGGACCAGTGCTGGCTGTTGCGGAAGTCCGCGGCGAAGGTGCTGGCGATGGCGGACCGGCTGGCCGCTCCGGTCATCAAGACGCTGTCGGGCAAGGCGGCGATCCCGGACGACTCCGAGTTCGCCGTCGGCGGGATCGGGCTGCTCGGCACCAAGCCGGGAGAGGAACTGGTCGAGGACTGCGACACGCTGTTCATGATCGGCACCAACTTCCCCTACACCCAGCATCTGCCCCAGCCGGGCAAAGTCCGGGTCGTGCAAATCGAGGCCGACCCCACCCGGGCCGGGGTGCGGATGCCCACCGAGGTTCCGGTGATCGGTTTTGCCGGAGCGCCGTTCACCGTCGCGTCGTATGCGATCGAAGGCGGCGGTTCGCGCAACTACGTCGCGACGAAGTCGCTGATGTATAACGATCCCGGTACGTGGCATCGATTTATGAGCATCGTCGCAACGCTGACCGCGGATTACCTCAACATGCAGATCGACGCGGGCGCGCACGCCGTACAACTGTTCGACAGCTGGGTGGGTGCGCTTTCTCCCAGCGATTACCGCACGTACGTGCAGCCGTATTCACGACAGGTGATCTCCGGTTTGCGCGCCGGAACGCCGGTCATCCACTTCGGCACGATGACGGGAACGCTATTGCCGGCCATGCGTGATGCCGGCGGCGACGTCATCGGCTTGGATTGGCGCGTAGAACTCGACGAGGCTTGGGAACGGCTCGGAGACGGCGTCGCCGTACAAGGCAATCTCGATCCCGCGTTGCTCTTTTCGGACCGGCAATCGATCCGCACCGCGGTGACCGATATTTTGCAGCGTGCGGGCGGCAAGCCGGGACACATTTTCAACCTGGGGCACGGCGTCTTACCGGAAACGCCGGTCGACAACGTTCTCGCGCTGGTCGACGCGGTGCACGAGCTCAGCCGCCGGTGATCGCGCGCGCGATCGTTCTGCTGGGTTTCGGCGGGCCGGCGCGGCAAGAGGACATTCGTCCGTTTCTCGATCGCGTGCTCCGGGGGCGTCGCGTGCCGCCCGAGCGCATCGAGCTCGTCGTCGATCATTATATGCACATCGGCGGCAAATCACCGTTCAACGAGCTGACGCAGCGCCAAGCCGATGCGCTCGCGAACGAACTGCGCGCGCGCGGCATCGATGCTTCCGTCCGCACCGCATACGTCAACGCAGCGCCGTTCGCCGCCGACGTCGCACGGGAATTGCGCGACGAAGGCATCGAGAAACCCGTCGTTATTATTCTAGCTGCGCATCAGAGTCCGGCGAGTTGGGATAAATACACCGGCCTCATTCCGGGCGGCCGGTACGTTCCACCCTATTACGAACATCCGCTTTTCGTGCGTGCGAATGCCGCGCGCGTCCGCGAAGCGCTCCAACGTTTGGGCAAACGATCGTTCGATGGCGTGGAACTCATTTTCACCGCCCACAGCATTCCGCAAGCCATGGCGGATGCAAGTCCCTACGAGGCACAATTGCGACGTTCGGCTCAACTCGTAGCTCGCGAAGCGGGCGCGCAATCGTGGCGCATTGCCTATCAGAGCCGCAGTGGTTCGCCCGCGGAGAAATGGCTGGAGCCGGACATTCGCGATGTGCTGCGCGCACTGCCGGGTGAACGGACGCACGAGGCGATCGTTGCGCCTGTCGGCTTTCTGTGCGATCACGTCGAAGTGCTGTACGATCTGGACGTCGATGCCGCGAAGGCTGCCAAAGACGCGGGCGTGGCCATGGAGCGCGCGTCCGCATTGAACGACCATCCGCTCTTCATCGAGATGATGGCCGACCTCGCGATGGAATGCGCGTAGCGGTCGCCGGCGCCGGCATCAGCGGCCTTGCCGGTGCATTGCGTTTGCGCGAGCTCGGAATCGACGTTAGCGTCTTCGACCGCGCGCCGCGCGCGGGCGGGTGCATACAGACGATGTCCGAAAGCGGGTTCACGCTCGAACTCGGGCCGGATTCGCTGCTCGTGGAAAAACCTGCGGCACGCGATCTGCTTGCGCGTTTGAATCTGGAACGCGACGTCGTTGCGATTCGTCCGGAATTCCGCGGAGCGCGCATCGTCCACCGCGGACGCCTGCGCCCGATTCCGAGCGGCTTCCGCCTGTTCACGCCGGCGTCGATTCCGGCGCTCGTGACGAGCGGTATCTTCAGTGCCGCCGGCATTGCGCGCGCGGCAATGGAACCGTTTGTCCCCGCCCGCAGGTCCGCGGACGACGAAAGCCTTGCGTCGTTCGTGACGCGCCGCTTCGGACGCGAAGTACTTGACCGCCTCGCTCAGCCGCTCGTCGGCGGAATTTATTCCGGCGATCCGCAGCGCCTGAGCATGCAGGCAACGCTGCCGCAATTCGTCGAGATGGAGCGCAAGCATGGCAGCCTCGTGCGTGCAATGACCGCGACAAAGCATTCGAACGCGCTCGCGCCCGTGCAACTGATGAGTTTGCGCGGCGGACTGCAAACGATCGCGGATGCGATTGCGCAGCGCCTAGGGCCGGCCGTCAGCGTCTCCAGCGAAATCGTCTCGCTCTCGCGCGCCGGCAGCGGTTGGGCGATCGGTTTCGCGGACGGCTCCCAGACGCAAGCCGACGCGCTGATTTGTGCGCTTCCGGCATACGCGACGGCGAAGCTCCTGCGCGAGGTGGATCCCGTGCTCAGCGAATTGCTGGAACGCATCCGGTACAACTCGATCGCAACGGTGAATCTCGCATACGATGCGGCAGATGTTCCGCCGCTGCCGCCGATGTCCGGGTTCGTCGTACCATTTATCGAAGGACGGCGAATCACCGCGGCAACCGTAACGTCGCAAAAATATCCGGACCGGTCGCCGCAAGACGGCATGCTGCTTCGCGCGTTCATCGGCGGCGCGCTTCAACCCGAGCTCGTGGAACTGCCCGATGCGCAGCTCGCGCAAATCACGCGCGACGAATTTGCCGCACTGCTCGGAATTACAGCCGAACCGCGCTTTGCGCTCGTGCGGCGCTGGATTCGCCTGCTGCCCGAGTACGGCGTCGGACACGCGCAGTTGATTTCTTCAATCGAGGGGCGCGTTTCAAACCTGACCGGGCTTGCGCTCGCCGGCTCAGCTTTTCGGGGCGTCGGTATTCCGGATTGCGTCGCCAGCGGAATTGAAGCGGCCGAGCGCCTCGTTCATAACGGTAATCCGGCAAAAAGCGGGTAAGCTCTTTCTTAGCCGATTTTATTCACACCTCAGGAGGGCTAAGAAACTCTATGCGTCACCTTATCGCTTCGGCAGCCGTCGCGCTGTCCGTCCTCATAGCTGCCGCGCCGGCATTAGCGGCGCCGTATGCCGGTGCACAGTACGCCGGTATCATCACCACGACCGTCAACACCAAAGACGCGTACACCGGCGAGCCGGTCACGTTGAACAACGTTACGTCGGAAGACGGCAGCGTCAAAGGCGCTCACATGTACGGCACCGTAACGCGCGTGGTGCGTGCCGGCCAAGGCCGTCCCGCCCAGTTGCGAATGACGTTCACCAAACTCGTGCTTCCGAGCGGAGCGACGTACGCGATCGACGGCGTCGTCACCGGCATGCAGTCGCAGACCAAAAGTAATGCGCTCAAGGAAATCGGAGGCGCGGTCGCCGGCATGATCGTCGGGAACATCATCGGTAAGACGATCTTCCACGCGAGCGGCGGCATGAGCGGATTTCTGGGCGCCGCGGGTGGTTATCTCGTCGCGAAAAACAACCGCGAGAACATGACGGTTCCGTCGGGTTCTGCGGTTCGCGTCACCCTGCGCACGGTTCACCGTCAAGCGCACCGTTAACACCCGCAGTTAACACGCCGCAAGGCGGCGAAACGCCGCGTATGAACACGCGACCGATCGCCGCCTTTTTGGCATGTTCGCTTCTCGGTGCGGCGCCCTCACCGCTGGGAGCGCCCGCGCCAAGCGCCGTCATTACGTATAGTCAACCCGTCATCGCCATCGAGCACGTGCGCGTAATCGACGGCACGGGCGCTCCCGCGCGCGCAGACCAGACCGTCGTCATCTCGCACGGAAAGATTGCCGCCGCCGGAAGTGCGGCGCGGGTGGCTATTCCGGCCGGCGCCAAAATTATCGACGGGCGCGGATACACGCTGACGCCGGGGTTCATCGGCACGCACGACCATCTGTACTATGTGAGCGGCGGCCCGCTGTTCGTGATGCGCGAGATGCCGTATAGTTTTCCGCGGTTGTATTTAGGCGCGGGTGTGACGACGATTCGCACTACCGGAAGCGTCGAACCATACACCGACTTGCGCGTGAAGCGCGCGATCGATTCCGGCGAACTCGCCGGCCCGCATCTCGACGTCACGAGCCCGTACATGACGGGCTTCGAACCGCAATTCATCCAGATGGGTACGCTTCGCAGCCCGGCCGACGGCAAACGCAGCGTCGACTTCTGGGCCGACCGCGGCGTAACGTCGTTCAAACTCTACATGCATCTTCCACGCGCCATCGCGCAAGCAGTGATCGACGAAGCGCACGCGCGGCATCTCAAAGTCCTGGCCCACCTGTGTTCGATCGGCTACGAAGAAGCCGCCCGTATGGGCGTCGACAGTTTGGAGCACGGTATTTTTGAAGATACCGAGTTTGCAGCCGGCAAAGTGGACGACGAATGCAACGTTTCATCCAAAGCGGTGGCCATCTCGCTGGCAAACCTCAACGTCGATGGGCCAAAGGCCAAAGCGCTCATGCAGACGCTGCTCTCGCACCATGTCGCACTGAGTTCGACGATTGCAATCTTCGAGAGCTTCTTGCCGGCACCGATGTCCGTGCAGCAACGCGTGCTGAACGTGCTCGATCCGGAGTCCGTGAGTGACGTGCTGAAAACGCGCAAGGTCATTTTGGCGCGCCCTGCCTCCTCGCGGGCGCGCATGCGTAAGGAATTCGACAACGATTTGAAGTTCGAAGTCGCGTTCTTCCGTGCGGGCGGCCTGCTCACGCAAGGACCCGATCCGACCGGCTACGGCGGTACGATAGCCGGCATCAGCGATCAACGCGACATCGAACTGTTCGTGCAAGCCGGCCTGACGCCCGAACAAGCCATTCAAGTCGCAACGCTCAACGGTGCTAAGTCGCTGGGACGCGATGCATCGGTGGGCAGCATCGCTCCGGGGAAAAACGCCGACTTGGTGTTGATCCACGGCGATCCGTCCAAACGTATCGCCGACATCGAAAACGTCGTGACCGTATTCAAAGACGGCGTCGGGTACGATTCCGCTAAACTGCTGCAATCGGTCAAGGGAGTAGCCGGCAGACAGTAATGCGTCGCCGCGCGGGAACAATGCGCGCATGAACATCGACAAGACTCTGCGCGATGCCGCGGTCCTCGGTGCCCGACTTGCGCTCGGCGGCACGATCGCGGCACACGGCGCGCAAAAACTCTTCGGGGCGTTCGGCGGACCCGGGCCGGACAAAGCCGCACGGATGATGCATTCGCTCGGGCTTCGTCCGGGCGACCGCTACGCGACCATGGGCTCGTCAGCCGAAATGACGTCGGGTGCGCTGATCGCTTTGGGCGCGCTGGGACCGGTAGGGCCGGCGATTCTCGCATCGGTCATGCTCGTTGCGATCGAAACCGTGCACCGGCCGAAAGGCTACTGGGCCAGCAGCGGCGGTTACGAGATGAACGTCATGTACCTCGCAGTGGCACTGCTACTCGCGAACCACGGCTACGGATCGCTTTCGATCGACGAGCTCACCGGGCTTGGCGGAAAGATGCGGCCGTTATATGCATGGCTCGCGTTCGGGGCTGCCGCAGTTGGCGCGTATGGGATGCTCTCGCAGCGCGTTACGGACCCGATAACCACCATCGGCGAAACGATATCCGAAAACGTACAGAGCCCCGCATAACGCGGGGCTCTTGGTCATTCTTTCGCGTGGCGCTTTAGATAGTTCTTCGCCGCATCCAAGCGTTCCAGACGTTCGTCGAACATCGCAATTGCGCTGTTGCATTTGTTGCACAGCAAGCCACGAACTTTGCCGCTCGCGTGGCAGTGGTCGACGTACAAGTATTGCAGAAAAACCGCGTCATACCGCGAGTGCTTGGATTTTTCGCACGCCGTCCAATGTTTTCGGCAGATCGCGCACGACTCACGCTGCTGTTGAAACAGTATCTCAACACGATCCATCGAAATGCCGTATTTCCGCTCGATGGTCCAGCGGCGTTGCTTCTCTCGCCGCTGCGCGCTTTTGTGGTAATACTCGCGATTCCACTTGCGCGTGCAGTTCGGACAACGGAGAATTCCGCTTCGAAGCTGCTTCTTCGGCGTTTCGCACCGCGGACATATCGGCTCTCGCTTCATAGAACAACCGTAACGCCATGTAATGCCAGGGCCCTGGCACAAAAAAGCCGCCATCGGCGTGGCGGCTTTAAAATTTGCCAAGGGCCAGAATCGAACTGGCGACCCTTCACTTTTCAGGCGAATGCTCTACCGACTGAGCTACCTTGGCACGGGCGACCGCCTTGGGTTCGATGCGCAGGCCTTCTACCCTTGCCGCCCAAGTGGCCCTCTCAATCATGCACGAAATCAGCACCCTCGAAGCCTTCGCCGCTGTCGATATCCGCACGGGGACAATTGTCGCAGCTGAGCCGTTCCCACAAGCGCGCAAGCCCGCGTACAAGTTGACCGTGGACTTCGGTCAGCCGCTCGGAATGAAGCGCTCGAGCGCACAGATTACCGTGCATTACGCACCCGAAACGCTGGTCGGCAAGCAAGTTTTGGCAGTCGTCAATTTTCCGCCGCGCAGCATCGCAGGTTTTCCGAGTGAAGTGCTCGTGCTCGGCGTTCCTGACGAGGACGGCGCGGTGGTGCTCGTGTCACCGGACCGCGCCGTTGCGAACGGCGCGCGCCTTTACTGAAAATCCACCGTGAACAGATACGATCCCGGAACGTCTTTGCACTCGCGTTCCTCCGGCGCGTAACTGCTCCGGCGCGCAGCGGCGAGCGCCGCGCGGTCGAGTTCCATCGAGCCGCTCGATTCGTAAATGCTCGCGCCGAGAACCGCTCCGGAAGCGTCGAGATCCACTTTTACTTTGACCGTTCCAACCAGGCCTTGCGCCTGTGCGTCGTCAGGTTTATCCGGCGTTTGCGCGTCGATCGTTTTCGCCTGAATGTCCGGCGCACTGCATGCCGGCTTCGGCGTCGGCGTTGCGACGAACGGGGCGGCGGTGGGCGCTGCGTCGACGCCAGGCGTTGCGACGTCGTTCGGATCGCCGGTCGGCTGCGGCGGCGGCATCTCCGAAGGTCCTTTCGGATTCGTGTTTTTTGCCACCAACCGCACAGCCCGCACATGCGGAACGTATGCGGCGCTCTTCCGTTGAGGATGCGGCAACGCGGGTTTGGGCGGCGGCGGCGTCGGCGTCGGGGGCGGCAGATGAACGATGACGGCGCCGCGCGGTTGTTGTTCCGCTGCCGCTGTAACCGGATGCGAATAGACGACGGCGGCAAACGCGAGATGCACGGCGACTGACGCGCCGATTGCGATGCGAAGAACCCGGCCATTCGATGCTGCGCTCATGCCAGCATAACAACGCAGGCGCACGCTTCGTGACCGCAAAAGTACACGCTACCGCGCTCTCATCGAACAATTCGCAGCGATGTATTCGTCGGACGACGCGCTGCAACGACAACTTGCCGCGCTCGACATTACCGCGGAAGACTGGGATACCAGTGGCGCGGGTGGTCACCTTCAGTTCGCGGTGCCGTCCGACGCCGCACCGGTTCGATTTGATACCGTCGACGCGCGCACAAACGACACGGACGGCACGCCAATCGACATCATCCTGCACGTTGTCGACGGCCACCTAAACTGGGGCGAGTGGTGCAGAGTCGATGCACAACGCATACAGTCGTGGCCACCGCGCTCGTAATAACGCAAGACGCCCCGGCGTAAAGTCCGGGGCTTCTTTTTAATGGCGACGCTGGTGGGGCTCGAACCCATGACCGTCGCCGCGACAGGACGGCGGTAAGCATTGATCCCCGCTACTCATTTTCCGGTATACCGCTATTTGTTGGGGTGCGGTATCATTTATATGCTGGAAGTGACACTAGCCACCGAAAGCAAGAAGGGCGCCGCGGCATCGGCGCCCTTCGCTTTTGATCGGCTTGACCTCCGTTACAGATTGTTCAGGATCGCGAGCACCTGATTCAACAGATTCGCGAGGGAACCGAGCGGCGAACCGCCGTTCAGAAGGCCCGCGATGGCGCAGAGGAGGTTGCCAAGCAGATTGCCGGGGCCTTGTTGCGCCGTAATCGTTAGAACAACCTGATTTAGATCCACGACCAAACCGAGCAGATCGAGGTGGAGCGGTCCGAGCGTTAGCGTGAGAATCGTGCACGAAGGATCTACTGATGCTGCGGTGACCGGGATCCGGACGGGCCGATTAACGATTCGGGTCGCGCCAGTTGCAGTGTTCGTCAGCGTTCCGGACAACTTGCCGACGGCATACAATGCGGCGCCTTGGGAAACGAATCTGGATATGCTGAAAGTACCGCTGAATGCATTAGGAGAAGCCGCGGTGCTGGTCATCGAAATATTTTGGGTTGGGTTCGTCGGTACGTGTGGTGTTACGGACTGTGCCGTCCGCGTTTGTGCACCTTGAGGTATGGTCGATGTCCCGGATGGTGAAGCACCGGAACACCCTACCGCAGTTAAGGCGAACGCCACCAGAGTGAGCACGGAAGTGACACGTAGTGCCATGTTGTTCTCCTTCGGCATAAGGAGAGTCGGCGAGCGGACTCAGTCGTGTTCCGCTGGCGTTCCCGCTCAATTCACGGATAAAACCCGCTCGCTCGATAAGCGCGAATTCATGCTTTTGGTCGACATATAGGCAAAAAACCCCGGCGCGAAGCGCACCGGGGTTTCTCAAATGGCGACGCTGGTGGGGCTCGAACCCATGAC
>DAISWS010000108.1:6333-9090 GCA_036826275.1 Vulcanimicrobiaceae bacterium | reverse complement strand
GCACGCGCGCGGCGGCAAGTTCGACCGCGAGCGGAATACCGTCGAGTTTCTCGCAAATGCGCCGTACGGTCTCCGCAGAGGCGTTGGCATCGAAGTCGGGCGCGACGGCAACGGCGCGTTGCGCAAACAGTTCAACTGCAGCTTCCATCCGCAGCGGGCCGAGCCGGTATACCTGCTCGCCCTCAACGTGAAGCAGTTCGCGGCTGGTCGCAAGGATCGCGATCCTCGGACAATTGCTCTGAATTTCGGCAACCAACGACGTCACCGCCGAGACGAGGTGCTCGCAGTTGTCGATGATGACGATTGCATCGCGCGGCTTCAGATAGTCGAGTAGCTTGCGCCGCTCGTCGCCATCCTCGGTCGAGGCGGCGCACAATGCGGCGAGCATCGTAGCGGCGATCAGATCCGCGTCGCTCAGCGGTGCGAGGTCGACGAACCACGCGCCGTCTCGATGCCGCTGCATTTGCGCCGCTGCGCACGCGAGCGCCATACACGTTTTGCCGACGCCGCCGGCACCGGTGATCGTCACCAAGCGCGACTGCGCGAGCGCCGCTTCAATCTCGGCCGTCTCGCGGTCTCGGCCGACGAGTGCCGGCAGGTTCGCCGGTAAATTGTTCGGCGTCGCGGCGGTCTGCGGGCGCAGCTTCGGATCGAGCGCGATCAGCGCGACGGCGAGGTCTTGTGCGAGGCCGCTCAACATTTCCGACTCGTCATCGTCGTAGGCGTGCTTGCAGTGCACGAGCAAAAAACCGACGAGATCGCCGGCTGCAGTCATCGGAAACGCGTGCGTGCCTTGTGCGGCGGACTGCAGCAACTGCGGCTGCGCGGGTGCGCCGCTGGATCGTAGACGAATGATCAGCGGATCGGTTTCGGCGACGTCTCCGGCCGCAACGTCGAACGACGAGGCTTCCGCGCGAAAGACGTCGCGCCGCAAATACACGGCGCACGCCGGTGCCTCAAGATGGTGTTCGACCGCTTCGATCACGCGGCGCAGCAACTGCGAGACGTCGCTGAACGACGATAGTTCGCGGCGGAATTTCGCAAGCGAGGCAAGTGCTTGATGCTTGCGTTTGTTGAAGGCGGCCTCGATGGCGCCTTCAACGCGTTGATGGATCGGCCGGAAGGCGAGGGTGGCGGCGAACAGGATCGCGACTTCGAGGGTGACGGTGCCCGCACGCGAGAGCCCGGAAACGTACCGTTCCGCTGCCCACTCGGCAAGCGCGAACAGCAGTACAATTGCCGTCGTGACGGCAGTGTACGCGTATGCGCGCGCCTTGCTCATCGCACAGCCTTAGCCGGGGCGGAGAAGCTTCCTGTTACGGGACGTTAAAACCGTTGAACGACGACGGGATAATCGATCCGCCGTTCGTGTTGATGCCGAAGCCTGCGGCGTGCGAGGGGAATGCCAGCAGGCTCAGCGTCATGTTGACCGTCCGCGAGTTCTGATTGTACTGCACCTGAATCTGGTAGCAATCGCCGATGATGCGGCTGTAATAGACGCTCTTGTTCTCGATGCGCCCCTTGTTCTTCCAGTCCAAATCGCCCATGAACTGGAGCCAGGCGCCGTTGCCGAACGGCGTGGTGAACTGCAGATTCGTCGAGCCGAATCCTTGGCCGGAACCCGGTGAAAAAACGCCTTGCAGCGATACGTACGAGCGGCGCGATGGACGCGTCGCGAGCTGGTAGGTGACGGGCTGCGCCTGGCCGTTGAACGACGTCGCGAAACTCAAGCTCAGATTGTAGACGTCGCCGTTGAAGAAGCGTAGGATGTCCGTCGCGCTCTTGAAGTTCTGGCTGTTCTGCAAGTCCAGCGTCGAAAACGGCACCGTTCCCGGACCGTTGTAATTCGTTTCGTTGTACGACATGTTGTTCGTGATATGCGAGCCGATCGGCGTGTTGAGCGACATCTGCTGCTGGATGCTGGCCTTCATGTCGCCGGTTCCGTAGTAGAATTGGTGCACGGTCGCGCTCGCGTTGAAGACGCCGAGGATCGAGTTGTACAGTAATGGCCCCATCTGCATGCCGAGATCTGCGCGCAGCGTGCTCTCGGGCGTCTGGGGCTCATTGTAATAGCCAACGGTCAGGGTCGGGGCGATCGGGAAAAGAAAATGTGGAATGAAGAGGTTCGGCCGCACTTGCAGTTCCGGCTCTTTGTTCACGCCGAACGGCTGTTGAGCAAACGTCTTATCGAACGTGAGCATGTAATCCGCCGCGCGGCTCGCCCAGTGGAATTGGTCGTTCACCGAACCGCTCGAGTTCTGACTGAAAAACGACCCGTAGGTCGACTGGCTGCGCGTCATGCTCGCCGTGAAACTATTCTGAAGCGTCGTTCCTAAGCTGCGCGTGTCGGAAAATCCGAAGCCGTCCGAGGATGCTTGGCCGGCGGTATTCGAGCCGCGGAACGTATAACTTTGGTTTTCCGAACCGTTCGTATGCGTGACCGTCGCATTCATGTTGCTGTTCGGCGCGATGTTCACGAGCGGCCCATAGTTGCCCTGATAGCTATAGCCGAGCTGCGCGCGCAGCGTGCGTGAAAAATTCTCCAGGTCTTGACCGTTCAAATTGTATTGCGTCGTGCCTTGCAGGCGGTTTTGAATGCGCTGCACGTCGATGGTGGCCGTGCGTTTTCCGCTGCGTGGGGTGATCGTCGCATCGTAGCCCAGCGTCGTGCCCTGTTTGCTGTAGAACTCGATCGTGTAGTAGCCGTAGTAGTATTGGTCTTTGCCAAAACCAATGCGCGCTTTGACGTAGAAGCCT
>DAISWS010000108.1:0-6323 GCA_036826275.1 Vulcanimicrobiaceae bacterium | reverse complement strand
AAAAGACGGCCGCCGCACCGAGCCACAGAATGGCTTTGCTGATGACGATGCGATCGCCCGGGATCACGTTGATCGTGCGCCCGGTGATGTGGTACCCGGCGCGTGGGCGCGCGCACGTCGTTACGCTGGCGTAGTCGCCTTCGGAGACGCCATGCTCGTCGGAGTGCAGATCTTTAGCCGTGAAATAGACGAGGCCGCGTTCGACGCCTTGCGAACTCTCGCCGCGGCCGTTGAAGAGCTCGGCCTTTTCCGCGACGGTGTCGAACGTGATTTTGTCGGCATAGAGAACCGAGTTTTTGCTGTTGTTGATGATATACGGATTGCCGGTTACCGTAATCGTTCGCACGCCGTCGTAGTGCGCGCGGTCGCCGACGAGCACTTCGTCCTGATAAAAGATGTGCACGTTGCCGGTCGCATCGCCCGGCACGCCGGGTTTGGTGCTGCCGGTGATTTTATTGGCGGTGACCGCAACGTATCCGGGCCGAAGCGTCGGCACCGCGCTGGGCGAGGGTGATGGAGCGGGCGTCTGTTGTCCGGCCGGCACAATCGACGGCGATGCTGAAGGAGTAGCGAGATACACCGGCCCGTGCGTCGCGCTGGGAACCGGCGTCGGCGTCGGAATGGGAGGCGGGGATACTTGCGGCGTTCCCCTCGGAAACGGCGTGGCGTACGGTTCCCCGGGCGCAACGGGGATGGGAGAAAACGCTGGGGACGGCGAGGGTGACGGTGTCGCTCCCGTGTTGGCTTGCGCGACTCGCACCGGCATGCCGCAGCCGTGCGCGTTGAGCAGCCGCATCATCTGCGCCGATGCTGCGTCGTCGTAGGTTTGCGCGGAACTTGGCAACGCTAACGCCGCGAGCAGCGAACATGTCAGAACCATGCTCCCGCTAAAAGCGAGCAAGCACGCGAGCGCATGCAGCGTCCTGCGCCGTACCGGCGAGCGCACCGCTTAGTGCTCTTCGCTCCAGAGCAGCGCGAGGCCGGCCGTTCCGAATATCACATTCGGCAGCCACGCGGCGACGTACGGATTCATGCGCCCGGTGCTTCCGAACGCGGCAGCAGCTTCGATCATCACGTAATACACGAAGAACGCAACAATGGCCAGCGCCATTCCCATGGCGCGCCCTTTCTTTCCGAACCTGATTGCCATCGGCAGCGCGATCAAAACGCTCACGACCGCCGAGAACGGAAATGCGAACTTGTCGGCAAGGCTCAGTTCGAGGTTCCCAAGCGCCTCGCCGCCCACGCCTTGCGCGCGCAGCGCGTTGACTTGCTGGGAGAGCTGCTTGGAGTTCATCGTGTACGCGTCGCTGTTTTGCGTGCTCAAGAATTGTGCGGCACTTTCACCGAGCGGCAAGCCGATGCGGAACTCGGGCGTCGTCGTTTGCGACGTTTCGAAGCCCTGCGCGTTGTAGAACGTGAGAATGGCGTCGGTCAGAATGAGCGTCGCGCCGTCCACGCGCGCGGTTTTCGCTTGAATCGTTTCGTTCCAATAGCCGCTGCGTCCGGGTTTGAAAATCTGGACGCCTTCCATCGTGCGATCGTCCGGTGCGACGTTGCTCACGAAAAACACGTTGCCCGTGTCGGGATCCTTGCGGAAAAACTGCGGCTCGACCGGCAGCGCTGCCGTGTGATAGATGATTTGATAGAACGTGCGCGTCGAGAGATCCACCGACTTGGGCGCGACGAATTCGTTCATACCCCACGTGAAGATAAACACGATGAAGCCGAAGATCACCGGCGTGAGTGCGAAACGCCAGAGCGAGACGCCAGAGGTGCGGATGGCGTTGACTTCGTTGTCCGCCATGAGCCGTCCGATGCCGAGCAGCGTTGCAAAAATCGTCGCGAACGGAAACGCCATCGGAATCGACTGTGGGACGCGGAAAATAACGAAACGCAGCACCAAGAAAAACGGGGCGTTCTGCGCCAAGACGTACTTGGCGGCCAGAAAAAATATGTTGAAGCCCCAAAACAAGAAGAACGCGATAAACGCGAATAAAAACGGGCCGAGGATCTCGCCAAGGATGTACGAGTCCAGAATCGGCAGGCGGAGCGCTCGGAGCAGGCCGCCGTGGGCCGTACGCGCTCCGGTCATCGACGCCACGCGTTAGCCTGCGTTAATAGTCGCGGTATGCGGTGAGGACGCGCGAGACATACGCGCGCGTTTCGGCGTAGGGCGGCACGCCGTGATATTGATCCACCGCGCCCGGTCCCGCATTGTACGCCGCGACCGCTAGCTGGACGTCGTTGTTGTAACGCTGCAGCAGTCCGTGCAGATACCGCGTGCCGCAATCCACGTTCTGCACCGGATCGAACGGATTGCTGATGCCGCATGAAGCCGAGGTGCCGGGCATAAGCTGCATGAGCCCTTGGGCGCCGGCCACGCTGATAGCGGAGGGGTTTCCGCCGGATTCGGCCATGACGACGGCGTTTACGAGGGCGGGTGCAACGCCGTTTCGCGCTGACGCATCGGTCACGAGGGCTTGTAACTGCGCGGGATTGAGCGCATGCGGAGCATATGGCAAGTAGCCGGCATCGCTACAGCCATAAAGGAGCCCCAACAGGCAAAACAGCCCGAGCAGTCTCTTCATACGTAAATTCGCCCTTTTCGTAGACAGAACGTACCCCGCCTGCGAAATGGCGGCGTACCCCACGGATCCTAACACGGATGCAACACAGGGCCCAGGGCCACGGGCCTGCCCGCCTGCCCGGTGCCGGGCGGCCGCCTGGCCGCCAAATGCTCTTTAGGTTTAGGCCCGGCTCCAGGAGCTGTGGGTGCGCAGGGAATGCCAACGCGCGTTCATCGTTGCCTTCGATCCGGTGCGGCGAAGCGCGCGAAGCTCCCCGACCGCGCTTACGCCGCGCAGTATGCGGAACTTCGGTTCGCACGTGAACACGGTGCGGCGAAAGTTCAAACGGTACGCGACGGTTGCCATATTCCGACCTCCGGTAACAGTATACCGCCGCGGGCCTGTTACCGGAGGTGCCGAAGGCTTGCTCCCCCTGCCGTTAGGGCGAGGGCGGCAGTATCGTGATGCGGTGGCGCGCCGCGATCGCGGTCATGATCGCGGGGTTGAGCTGCGTTTGCGCGCCGAGTTCGGTGAAAAACCTTTCGATGCCGCCGGGCGTGAACGAAAAGAGCATGCGCCCGGGCGTGGTGCCGATGTTCTTATAGCGGTGCGGTAGTCCGCGTGGAGCGAAAACAAACGTTCCGCTTCCGCCGCTGACGCGTTCGCCGCCGCAGACGAACTCGAATTCCCCCTCGAGCACGTAGTAGCTCTCGTCTTCCTTCTCGTGGACGTGAAGCGGTGGTCCGGAATCCGGCGGGATGACGTCTTCAATGATCGTGAGTTCGCCGTTGGATTGCGCCGCGCCGACTTTGACGTTCATTTCCTGGCCGCCGTAACGGATGCACGGGCCTTGGCCGGCCGGAACGTGATGAATGGTACGTTCTTTAAGCATGGCCGCCTGCGTTCGTGCAATAGTGCATATGCGTTGCGTGCGAAACGTAATATGCGTGAATATCGTAGTGCGGGAATGTCATCCCGGGATGCCCCTGCGGCTCGTACTCGATATCGACGTGATTGATCGTGTGCCCGGGCAGCGCGGTTAGATTCTCGTAGTTGAAGCCTTTTTCGAACGCGGTTTTCGGCACCATGATCTCCGAAAAAACCACCTTGCCGTGATATGTGCCGTAGAGCGGCGCCTGGAGGTTCTTGGGGTTGGCCCAGTGCTCGCCCATGGTGGGCACGCACGGGCTGACCATAACATAGCCGGCGGGAATGCCGGCCGGGGGCTGCGGCGCGGCCGCTACCAGAAGTGCGGCCGTAACGAGGGCTTGGATGAGCATGACGGATACCTCAAGGGGCGAAGAGTGGGTCGTGGTACTTGAATACCGTAACGGGATTCTGATACTATAAGCCCGCGATGATATTCCGTCAAGCGGCCGCCACCGCCCCGAAAGGCGGGCGCGTTGCCCAGAAAGAGCGCACGCGGGCCGAACTTTTACGCGCCGCTCGCGAGCTGCGAGCCTCCGGACGCGTTCCGACGGTCAGCGACGTGGCCGATGCGGCGAACATCTCCCGGACAACGGCATACCGGTATTTTCCGACACAGGAGATGCTGCTCGCCGAAGCTGCTGCCGAACCGCTCGTGCAAGCGGTGGCCGATGCGATTACGGGCGCGGGCGGCAACGGTGATGTCCTGGAGCGTGTCGACGCGGTCTTCGCCGAGCTCGCGCCGCTCATGCTCAGGCACGAGCCGGAGTTGCGCGCGCTGCTCAAAATTGCGCTCGAGCGCTCGCTCGCAGAAGTGCACCAACGCAAGATTCCGTTGCTCAGCGGAGCGTGGGTTCGCGCGTGGGATCCGATTCTCGAGCCGTTACGCGGCGAGGTCTCGCCCGTAACCTATGCGTTGATGGTACGATCGCTTGGCACGCTGCTCGCTGTTGAAACGCTCAACGTCTTGCGCGATGCATGCGACATGGACGATGCGGCGGCGACGGCGGCGATTCGTGCCGCCGCGCGCGCAATGACTCGTGGCTTTTTACTCGATTCAACCCGGAGGAAACCGCAATGAAGTACGTCGTTTGTCCGCCATGCGGAAGCGTGTTCGAAGACGAGCGTGAAGACGAATTGATCCGCATCACGCAATCCCACGCCAAGGAAAAGCACGATTATCCGCTGCCCGAAGAAGAAATACGAGGCTGGATTACGTCAACGCCTCCGCGCCAACAATAATCAGCGAGCGCGTGAAGCCGGCGACGAGATTCACCGCGACGCGGCGCAGGCCGCGAGCCTTACATTTTTATTGCGCCCGCGCAACCGAGCAGTTCGATTGCAATTTCGCCCAAATCGGCTCCGATAATGCTCGGCTCGTTCACATCCGGATCGAGCACTTGACCGGCTCTTGAAACGAACGCTGCCTTGCAACCTGCGCGCATCGCGCCCTCGACGTCCCACTCATGCGCCGCGATTAGCCTCGTGTCGCCAATCGCGCAGTTCATCTCGGACGCAACCATGTGGTATGGTGCGGGATCCGGTTTGTATCGCTCGACCCGATCGACGGAAAACAAACGCGTGAAGTAGCGTTTCAGTCCGGAATTCGCCATTTGCGCCTCGAGCGTTTCGTCCGGGGACTGCGTCAGCGCCGTCAGCGTAAAGCCCGCATCGCACAGCGTTTGAAGCGCATCGGGTACGTCGGGATGCGGCGGCAAACGTTTCATGGGATCGAGTATTTTGCCCACCGATGCGTCATCCAGTACGATGCCGTGCTTCTCGGCGATCATGTGTAGTGCCGACCGTGCCAAAGACGTGAAATCCCGGTACGAGCCGGTTATCGTTACGGTGAACGCCCGCTGCAGCAACAATGCAAACCACTCGCGACGAACCGAAGCGTCACCAAAGGTTTCTTCGAATTCGGTGTCCAGTGCGCTGGTATCCAAAAGCGTTTCGTTGACGTCAAAAATCAAGAGGTCCATCTGACGGGATTGTTCCCAGGACCGGGACATGCACGCAACCACCGTATCGCCATTCGCTTGGCGTGCCGGCCGGCAAAGCGGGCGCCCCGTCTCCCGGATCCGCCCGACTCGTGCATTCCTTTAGCGCCGGAAAGCCCCTAGAACCCGATCCAATACGCTGGGCGCCAGGCGGTCCGGATTTACGATAAAGCATTTATCGTCGTCGAGACGCAGCAGCCCCGCGAGCTGAAGTTTTCCGATCTCGATGGTGCACGTCTCGCGCGACGTGCCGATGAGATGAGCCAATTCTTGATGCGAAAGATGCAGCGGAATGCGAACGTCGCCGTTCTCGAGCGGCTCTCCGTGCTCTCGTGCGAGATGCCGAAGCGCGTGCATCAGGCGGGTGCGTACCGAACCATACGCAAGTCCGGCGATGCGCGTTTCCGCTTCTTGCCGGCGGCGTACGATTTCGTTCGCGACCATCATCGTGAGCTGTGGTTTGTGCCCCATCAGGCGCGAGAAGTCTTCCACTGACGCCGCGCAGATGTGCGCTGCGTCGATCGCTTCGGCAAACGTTCGGCGATGGGCTTCTTGAAACAATGCAAGTTCGCCGAAGACGTCGCCCGGACCGAGAATGGCAAGCGTGATTTCTTTGCCGTCTTCCGTGACCCGGTACAGCCGCACGTGCCCGGTCTTGAGCAAGTAAATTGCATCGCCCAAATCGCCTTCGGAAAACACGATCTCTTTGGGTTTGTAATCGTGCTCGTGAAAGAGATGCGCGTATTTTTCGATCTCTTCGCGCGGGACGCCCCGGAAGACGCGGATGCGCTCCAGGTACCACACCTTGTTGGGCACGGGCGGCTCT
>DAISWS010000107.1:1223-9093 GCA_036826275.1 Vulcanimicrobiaceae bacterium | reverse complement strand
CGCCCGCTCCGGCCAAGCCGCGTGCCGCGCAGGCGCCGGAGGACCGCGAGTTCGAAGCGCGTCTGCGCACCAAACTGGGCGCGGCGGTTCAACTGCGGCGCGGCCCCGGCGGCGGCACGATCGAGATCCGCTATACGAATGAAAGCGATCTCATCCGCATCGCCGATCTGTTGCTCGAAGCCTGAGCGTGTTTCCAATGCAACGCGTGCTCTCGCTGCTAATGGCGCTGGCGATGCTGTTTTTCATCGTTCCGCTCGCCGTGCAGCGCCACCAACTGATCATCGCGGCGATCGTCGTCTGCGCATTTTCCGCATACATTGCGATCAACGCGTGGCTGTTCGTGCGCATGCGCCGCTCCCGCAAGCAATGACGCGCACGCAGCGCGCGGCGCACCTGCACGGTATTTACGCGATCGTGAACGAGCAAGCGGACGTTGTCGAATTGACGCGCGCGGCGCTCGATGGCGGCGTGCGCATCGTGCAGTACCGCGCGAAGGACGGCATCGTTGCAGCGAACGCGCGTGCGCTGCGCGAGCTGACGCGTGCGCGCCGTGCGCTCTTCATCCTGAACGACGACTGGCGCGCGGTGCACGCATTCGACGCCGACGGCGTGCACCTGGGTCCGGATGACGCGCAGCCGCACGAATTAGGAGGCATCCGCGCGGCGCTGGCCGATCGCCTGATCGGCCTGTCGTGCGGGACGCCCGGCGAAGCGCACGTCGCGAACGGCGCGGATGCCGATTACCTCGGCGTTGGCGCGGTGTATGCGACGGGTTCTAAAGCCGACGCCGGCGATCCGATCGGCGTGAGCGGATTGCAGGACGTTGCGAATGCGAGCACATTGCCTGTCGCTGCGATCGGCGGCATCACGCTGGACGTGCTGCCGCAAATTCGCGCCAGCGGCGTCGCGATGGCGGCGGTTCTTTCAGCGATTTCGGCGGCGGCCGATCCGCATGCGGCAGCCGCTGCGCTCGTGCACGCCTGGGACAGCGCGTGAGCACCCCCGTCGTTTCGATCGGCACCACGCATCCGGCGAACGTTGCGGGATTGGGCCGCGATGCGCGCGTTGCAGCCGATTGGGGCGTCAAGCATGTGATGGCGGTGGCGGCGGTGAGCGCACAAGACGAGCGCGGCGTGCACGATCTCTTCGCGCTTCCGCCGGGCGTGCTGCGCGGACAGCTCGGCGCAATCGACGTCGGCACCGCGCGCGCCGTTCGCGTCGGCGCGATGGGCAGCAAACAGAACGCGATCGTCGCGAGCGAGTTTCTGGAGCATCTCGAGGTTCCCGTCGTCTTCGATCCGGTGATGGACGCCAGCGCGGGCGGCTCGCTTTATGCCGATGATGCGCTCGCTGCCGTGCGCCTGTTTTTGCATCGCGTCCGGACGATCGTCACGCCGAACACCGGCGAGGCACAGCGGTTGACCGGCATCGCCATCAGCGGTGTCGACGAGATGATCGCCGCCGGCAAGGCGCTCGTGGAACGGGGCGCACGTGCGGCGATCGTCAAAGGCGGGCACCTGCCGGGCGATCCGGTCGACGTTCTCGTGGCTCATGACGTCGTTGAAACGTTCGTCGAACCGCGGTTGCCGCAGATGATGCGCGGCACGGGATGCACGCTCGCGATGGCGCTGGCTTGCGAGCTCGCGCTCGGACGCAGCTTGCCCGATGCGCTCAAGGGGGCGCGCGCGTACGTACGCGCGAATATCGCGCGCTCATGACGACGACCCCGTCCGTGTCCACCGCAAAACGCCCGCGTGTCATGTCCGGTATGCGTCCCACCGGACAGCTGCACATCGGCCACTATTTCGGCGTGCTCACGCAGTGGGTGACGTACTGCCAAAGCGCGGACGCGTACTTCGAGATCGCCGATCTGCACGCGTACACCACCGGCTTTGCCGAGCCGCAAGCGATCCGCAACGCGCGTAACGAGATGGTGCTCGACTGGCTGGCGGCCGGCGTCGATCCCAACGCATCGACCTTCTATCTGCAGTCCGGCATTCCGGAAATATCCGAGCTGCAAGTGCTGCTCGGCATGATTACGCCGGTTTCGTGGCTGGAGCGCGTGCCGACGTACAAGGGTCAGATCGAAGCGCTCGGCCAGGAGATTGCCACCTACGGATTTCTCGGCTATCCGCTGCTGCAGCTCTGCGATATCGCGATCTTCCGCGGCGAAGAAGTGCCCGTCGGCCGCGATCAAGTTGCGCATCTGGAGTTCGGACGCGAAGTCGTGCGCCGCTTCAACTATTTGTACGGCCAGGGCGAGCAGATTCTGGTCGAGCCGAAAGCAACGCTCGTCGAGGATGCCGCCGAAGTGCCCGGTACCGACGGCCGCAAGATGAGCAAATCGTACAATAATTTCATCCTGCTGGCCGAAAGCGAAGACGAAACGGCGAAAAAAGTCCGCAAATACATTACGGATCCCAACAAAGTGCGCCGTAACGATCCCGGCAATCCCGATATCTGCGCGGTGTTTGCATTGTGGAAACTCGTCAAGCCGCAGCACGTGCCGCTGGTCGATGCGGATTGCCGTTCGGGCGCACTGGGCTGCGTGCAAGACAAAGGCGATCTCGCCGAAGCGCTCAACGCGTATTTACGGCCGCTGCGCGAGCGGCGGGCGACGTATGCGCGCGACATGGCGCAAGTCGAACGCATCATTGCGGATGGCACCGCCCGCGCGCGTGAAACCGCACTCGAGACGATCGCCGCGGTCAAACGGGCCATGCGTCTGGTGTAACGGTGCGCAACCCGGAACAGCTGCTCGAATTCGCCCGGCGCTTGGCCAACGCCGGTTTCGACATCGATTCGTTGACGTACTGGCTCACGGCGTTCGTGCAAAGTTTGATTCCGGGCGCCCAGGTCCGCGTCGGCGTGTTTGCGCCTGACGGCACGCTGGATGCGCCGCCTGTCGAAAACGAGCGCACCTATCCGCTACGATCGGGCGGCCGCGAGACCGGCGTATTGTCGATCGATGCCGCGTCCGAGCAAATCGATGCGGTGAGCGGCGACATCGAGGTGGCGCTCGAGTTTTTCGCGCCGGCGCTCGCGGCGGCGACGTCGCTGCGCGACATCGAGAGCCGCGTCGTGCGCGATGCGCTCACCGGCCTGTACAACCGCAGTTACGCGCTGCTGCGCCTGGAGGAAGAACTCGCGCGCGCACGGCGCCGCAACGCGTCGGTGTGCGCGCTCCTGGTCGATCTCGCCGGTTTGAAGGACATCAATGCGCGCTACGGGTTTCCGAGCGGGGATGCCGCGATCCGCACGGCCGCGCACGCGCTGCGATCGGTGTGCCGCATCACGGACATCATTTGCCGGTACGAAGCGGACCGGTTTCTGGTCATTTACGTCGATGTCGATCCGAAGGCGATCGGGCCGATGTCGCGCCGGGCGCGCGAGCAAATCGAATCGCGCGTGCTCGCGGTTCCCGGCGGCGCGATCGGCATGAAGACCTTCGGCGGCATCGCGTGTTCGAGCGAGGACACGACGGACGCGTCCGCACTGATCGCTCACGCGGAAGCCGATCTTCAGCGCGACAAGCGCGAGCGCAAATAGCCGGCGGTTTACGGTTTGCGCCAGGCCGTCTCGCCGATGGTCGTCGGCGTTTGCGGCTGCGGACGGTCGCCGATGCGGTCGCGCTGCGCATCGACGGTGTAGCGCGGATCTTTCGCGGACACGCAGCCCGCGCGAAATACGCCGAAGCGTTCGGCCAGGCCCGAAAGCAGCAGCAGCGATCCGGCGATCTTGGCCGCCGCATCGTTGTCTTTTGCAAAGACCGCCGCGGTCAAGCCCGCGATGTTGAGGAGCCTTGCGGCTTTGGAGAGGAAGGCCGCTTCTTTTTCCTCGTACGCTTCTTTCTGACGCGGACCAAGCTCGATGTGCAGCCGTTCGAGCGCGAGCGGCATTCCCAGGCCGCCGATGAGCGCCAGCCGCCGCGCCGGGCGCGCAAAGGCCGCCGGCGTAAACAGCATGCCGAATGCGCCGGCCGTCGCCGCCGACGTCGATGCGAATACGAGCGGCATGGAGATGCGCCCGTAGTGCCACGCCGGGACGACGGTATCGCTGATAAGCACGGCGGTATACACGGACATCGCCGGTCCGAGCAACGCGGCAAGTCCCTCGAAGACGCGTCCGATCGGACGCAAGATGCCGGTCAACTCACTCGCCGCCGCAATCGTTACCGCGCCGCCGAACGCGCTGAACAGATACACGCCCATGCTCATCGGTGAGGTGGGTTTGAAGACGCGCAGCATGTTGGCGAAGCGCTCGGGCCGCTTGAGATCCGCAATGAGGCAATAGCCGCTCACCGCGCAGGCCGCCGCGGCGCCGAGGATCAGCGTTCGCGCGAGCACGTCGTTTTTTGCCAAGCGTTCGGTGAATGCGAACGTCGCCGACGTCCCGGCCATACCGCCCACGAAAAAATACGTCGGAATCAGATCCGTCCATTCCGGCGGTTTGATCATCGGACGGCCGTAGTAGCCGGCTTGTTTTTCGTGCGTCGTTTGCGGCGTCTCGATCATCTCCGTGCTCCTGCCACGGTCGCCACGATCACCGCGCCCGCAAGCGCGGCCATCGCGATCCCCGCAGCTTTCCACATCTGCGGTAAGTATTTCGTCGGAACGACGGGATCGGGCGGCAAGCCGTACACTTCCGGTTTGTCGAGCAAGAGCCACGTCGATCCGCCGCCGCCGATGCCGTCCTGGTCGTTCGTCAAGTACAGCTGCGCGCCGGTGAAACGGTTTTGCACCTGGTGCAACCGGCGCTCCGCGCGCTCGCGCAACTCGTCAACCGGGCCGAATTGGATCGACTCGGTCGGACACGCTTTGGCGCACGCGGGCTGTTCGCCGACTTTGAGCCGGTCGTAGCACAACGTGCACTTGCCCATCGTGCCTTCCTGCGTTTGCTGCGAGATGACGCCGAACGGACAGGCAACCACGCAATAGCCGCAGCCGTTGCACACATCGTCTTGAATGACGACGGTCCCGAATTCCGTACGGATGATCGCGCCGGTGGGGCAGACATCCAAACACCCCGCGTGCGTGCAGTGTTTGCAGACGTCGGACTCCATGAGCCAGCGGCCCGTTTGCTGCGGTTCCGGTTTGGCGGCGGCGCGTTCGAACTGTTCGACGAACGCGACGTGCCGCCACGTGTAGCCGTTGAGCTCGCCGGTGTTGTCGTACGACATGCCGGTGAAGTTGTAGCCGTCTTGCGGAAGCTCGTTCCATTCCTTGCACGCGACCTCGCACGCTTTGCACCCGATGCACAGCGTCGTATCGGTGAAGAAGCCCATGCGTTCTTGCTGGTCCGCCCCGTAGGTTTGCGCTTCGGCTTGCGCTGAGGTCAGCTCGGGCAGCCGCGTGAGGTCGATGAACGTCGTCATACGGAGCTCCCGACGTGCGCTTTGGCGCGCACTTCTTCCAGGAACGTGCGCACGGCTTTGCCGCGCGGGCGCCGTCCCGGACGGATATCGCACGTGAGGCCTTTGGTCTCCTGAATGTGCACGTTCGGATCTAATGCGATGTGCAGTAAATCGTTGGCGGAATCGCCGGTTACGACACCGCGCGATCCCCAGTGATACGGCAGCCCGACGGAATGCAGAACTTTGCCGTTCAGACGGATGGGCTGCACGCGGCGGGTCACCATCACGCGCGCTTCGATAACGGCCCGCACGTTGTAAATGGTCGCCCAGTCACCGTGACGCAATCCGCGCAGCTCCGCAAGCTCCGGGCTGACCTCGCAGAAAAATTCGGGCTGCAGTTCGGAGAGATGCGGAACCGTGCGCGACATGCCGCCTGCCGTATGATGTTCGGTCAGGCGGTACGTGTAGAGAACGAATGGGAAGACATCGCCGTGCTGCTCGCTCGGCGAGGGGTTGTACTCGTTGAACGCCCGAGGAAAGACTTGCCGCGCCGGATTCGCTTGCACGCCGTACAGCGCATTTTTAACCGGCGATTCATGCGGTTCAAAATACGTCGGCAGCGGTCCGTCGACGACGCCGTTCGGCACGAACAGCCAGCCCAGGCCGTCGTCCTGCATGATGAACGGATGCCAGCCCGCGATCGCGTCTTCG
This sequence comes from Vulcanimicrobiaceae bacterium, assembly GCA_036826275.1. GTDB lineage: Bacteria > Vulcanimicrobiota > Vulcanimicrobiia > Vulcanimicrobiales > Vulcanimicrobiaceae > DATGJX01. The sequence goes on along the minus strand of DAISWS010000107.1, from coordinate 3,029 downwards.
CGCTTGGCGCCGGTGGGCGGAACGTAGCTGGGCTTCTTGGTTTTCTCGAAGTCCGGCACGTCGTACCCGGTCCACTGCTCTTTGACCGAATCCCACCAGACGTAGGCTTTGCGCGCGCTCCACGGATTGCCGTCGGGATCCGCTGACGCGCGGTTGTACAATATCCGCCGGTCCGCGGGCCACGCCCAGCCCCATTCCGGTGCCACCCAGGTTTGCTCCGTGCGCGGCTTGCGGCGCGCCGCTTGATTCAATTCGTCCTTGTAGACGCCGCAGTAGATCCAGCAGCCGCATACCGTGCTGCCGTCCGCTTTGAGCTGGGTGTACGAGGTGAGTGCGTTGCCGTCGCTGTCCCAGCCGTTGATTTCGCGCAGCACCATGTGCGCGTCGGGCTCGTCGATCTCGCCTTTCGTCGGATAATCCCACGTGAGCCAGCGGATCGCGTCGGCAAACGGCTCGTCGCGTTCTTCGATTTTCTGCTTGATGCGTTTGCCGAGATGATAATAAAACCACAGTTCCGAGCGCGCATCGCCTTCGGGCTCGACGGCTTTGTGATGCCATTGCAGCAGACGTTGCGTGTTGGTGAAGGAACCGTCTTTCTCGGTGTGCGCTGCCGCCGGCATCCAGAAGATCTCCGTGGGGATTTCTTCCGTTTTGAGTTCGCCCGATTCAATTTCCGGAGAGTCATACCAGAACGACGCGCTCTCGATTTCGTGAAAGTCGCGCACGACCAGCCACTCCAGGCTCGCGAACGCGCGGCGGTGCAAGCCCGCATTGGCGTTGCCGACGGCCGGATTTTCACCGCAAACGAAGTAGCCTTTGACCTTGCCGTCGAGCGCGGCCATCGCGCTGCGGTAGGCGGAGTGGTCGCCGCTGATGCGCGGCAGCAGCCCGAAGCAATACTCGTTCTCCTCGGTCGCGTGCTCGCCGTACCACGCCTTGAGCAAGCTGATCATGTAGTTGTCGAGATTGCCCCAATAGCCGGTAATGGCGCCTTCGGATTCAATGTAGTGCTTGAGATTGTGATGCGCTTTCGCGTGCGGCATCACGATGTACCCGGGCAAAATGTTGAAGAGCGTCGGGATGTCCGTCGAACCTTGAATCGAGGCGTGCCCGCGCAGCGCCATGATGCCTCCGCCGGGGCGTCCGATATTGCCCAGGAGCAATTGAATGATTGCAGCGGCGCGGATATTCTGCACGCCGGTCGTGTGCTGCGTCCACGCAACCGAGTATGCCATCGAGCTCGTGCGTTCGCGTCCGCTGTTGCTGCAAAGCGCGTCCGCGACTTCGATCAGCTGCTCGGGGCGGATTCCGCAGATTTTCGCGACCATCTCCGGCGTATAGCGCGCGTAATGGCGCTTGAGCACCTGATAGATGCAGCGCGGATGCTGCAGCGTCTTGTCCATGTGCGGCGGCTCGCCGTTTTTCAAAGCGTCTTCTTTTTGCGGGAAGCTGCCCATTTTGGCCAGCGATTCTTCGCCTTCGCGCTGTCCGGCGGCGCCGTGCAGATCCATGCCTTTGTACTGCCAGCTCGTGAAGACGTAGCCGCCTTTTTCTTCATCCCACCCGGAGAACAGACCGTCGAGATCCTCGGTGTCCTGGAAGTCGTCTTTCAAAATCACCGGCGCATTGGTGTAGTTGACGATGTAGTCGGTGAACGCGCGATCGTTCTGCAAGATGTAGTTGATGATGCCGCCCAAGAACGCGATATCGGTTCCCGCGCGAAGCGGCACGTGCAGGTCGGCCATCGCGCTCGTGCGTGTGAACCGCGGATCGACGTGAATCACTTTCGCGCCGCGCTCGCGCGCT
>DAISWS010000107.1:0-1213 GCA_036826275.1 Vulcanimicrobiaceae bacterium | reverse complement strand
GACCCATTGGAATCCGACCGGATGATTTTCGGCCATGTTGGATCCCATGATCAGGATGCAGTCGGAGTTCTGCAGATCTTGCTGGAACGTGGTGGCGCCGCCGCGGCCGAACGAGGTTCCCAAACTGGGAACCGTCGAGCTATGTCATATTCGCGCTTGGTTCTCTACCTGCACGATGCCAAGTGCAGTGTAGAGTTTTTTCATCACGTAGTTTTCTTCGTTGTCGAGCGTCGCGCCGCCGAGGCTGGCGATGCCCTCGCACCGGTTGACGTCCTTGCCTTCTTCTTGGCTCAGCCACGTCTCGCGCCGCGTCTTCAGCACGCGTTCGGCGATCATGTCCATGGCCTGCTCGAGCGAGAGCTCTTCCCATGCCGTGCCGTACGGACGGCGGTACTTGACTTTATACTCGCGCGTCGGGCTCTGCACCATCGTGCGCGTCGCCGAGCCCTTCGGGCATAAGCGGCCGCGCGAAATCGGGCTGTCCGGATCGCCCTCGACTTGAATGAGTTTGTTGTCTTTGACGTAGAGCAGCTGGCCGCACCCGACCGCACAATACGGGCACACGGACCGGACGGCTTTGACGCCCTTGATCCGCGCGTGCCAGTCGCGGTTGGCGTCGGACTGAGCGGCGGCGCCAAGCGCAAGCGGATCGCGCTCGAACTGGCGCAGTACGGGCCACGATGGACGGCTGTCTCGCATGCGGTGTACGTTCCTTGTTGCGGGAAGCGTTAAACGAATGACTTACGCTATCAAACCACCGCCCAGACGGCCGCTCGTAGCCAAGCATCCGCATGGCTTTCGCCGGGGGTGGCGGAATTCTGCTCCATGCCGGTTCAGCCGCTTCGGCGCGTGCTCGGAACGTGGGCCGTCGTCGCGTTCGGGGTGACCAACGAAATCGCCGCCGGGCTGTTCTTCGTCTCGACGCAAATTCAGCAGACGGTGCCGGGCGTGGGCAATCTGGTGCCATGGCTCATGCTTGCAGGCGGCGCGATCACGTTGCTGACGGTCGTGGCATATCGCTACTTCTTTGCATCCGGACTGGTCGGCGCGGGCGGCGAGTACGTGATCGTTCGCGATACGCTCGGCCCGCGCTGGGCTTTTCTCGCGACGCTGCTCGCCTGGTTCGGCATGACCGGTTCCATCGGCACGCTGGCGTATGTCGCTCCGCGTTTTCTCGCAAACGCGTGCAGCTCGATCGGCTGGACGCACGCCG
>DAISWS010000106.1:0-9206 GCA_036826275.1 Vulcanimicrobiaceae bacterium | reverse complement strand
GTGCGCGGGGCGCGTAACGAGAACGCGTATACCGGCGAGCGCGGTGTTACTCCTCGACGTCCAATGCAGGAATCGAGGGACGTACTTTCGCCAGTTCGTCTGCGACGTTCAGTTCGAAGAGCTCGTCGAGCAGCCGAACGTGCTCGAGCGCTTCGGAATGGTTGCTGACGGCCTTGTCGCGGATCTTCGTGACGACCGTGTGCAGCAATTTTGAAATGATCGTCATCGACATGCCGGTGATGAGCATCTTTTCGCGCTCGCTCAGAGCCGGGCAGCGCAGGAACAGACGCTCGAGCTCGGCCGTGCGGATTGCTTCGGCTTTTTGCGTGAGCGAAGCGATGACCGGCACCGCCACGCGTGAGTGATACCATTGTCCGAAGCGCTCGAGATACTCGCCGATGATCTCTTCCACGTGCGGAATCGCTTCGCGGCGCATGTCGAGCGTCTGCTCGACGCGCGATTTCAATCCGTCGATATCGACCAGCGTCACGCCGTCGATGGCGGCAACGTCCGGATGCACGTCGCGCGGTACCGCAATGTCGACGATGAAGAGGTGATGACCGGGCCGCCGGTGCATCGCCTTGCCGACGATCTCCGGCGTGAGAACGAAATGCGATGCGCCGGTCGAGGTCACGACGATGTCCGCAGACGTTAGCGCGTCCAGCAGGCCCGGCAATTCGACGGCGTGACCGAAGCCGAGTTCTCTGACGAGATCGTGCGCGGTTTTCGCCGTGCGGTTGCTAACGATCAAGTTGTGCGTGCCTTCGCCGCGCAGGCGCTTTGCAGCGGTCCTGGCCATTTTGCCGGCGCCCACGATGACCACGTTGCGGTCTTCGAGCGTGCCGCATTCCGTACGGGCAAGCTCGATCGCCGCGGTCGCGATGGACGTCGAATCGTCACCGATGCGCGTTTGCGTACGCGCCGCTTTGCCCGCGCTCATCGCCTCGCGGAAGAGGCGGTGCAGGGTCTTTCCGAGCGAGTTTGCCTGCTGAGCGGTGGTGTACGCCTCTTTGACTTGTCCCAAAATTTCCGCTTCGCCGATGAGCATGGAATCCAGACCGGTGCTAACGCGGAAGAGATGCTCCACCGCTTGACGCCCGAGCAGCGTGTACAAATAGGATTCGATGTCGTACTCCGTCATGCCGTGACGGAAGTTCAGCAGAAACGACTTGAGTTGCGTGACGCCTGCCTCGTAATCGGCAACGTCCGCGTAAATCTCCAGACGCCCGCAGGTTTGCAGCATGACCGCTTCACGAACCGCGCCATAGTCGCGCAGCGCGACCAGCGCCGCTTCCATGCGGGCGGCCGGAAATGCGTGATGCTCGCGCACTTCAACCGGCGCGGTATGGTGGGAAAGCCCAAGACAAACCAGCGGCATAGTCTTTAGAGTGTATACCCCGCCTGCGAGCTTTCTGCGAACGTGAGCCGGTGCGTGAGGATGGAGAGTTCGCCCGCCAGGTCGATATTGCGTACGATTACGGGCGCATTCAGCGTCAGCGAAGCCGGCGCAAAATTCAAAAGTGCGCGCACACCGCTTGCAGCCAGGCGCTCGGCGACCGGCTGAGCCGCTTGCGCCGGAACTGCGAGGACTCCAATGTTGCAGTCGATGCCGGAAAGCACGTTTTCCAATTCTTGTACGTCACGCACGGGCGTATCTTGCCATTTCTGCCCGATAACGGCGGGAGAGCGATCGAAGATCGCCGCTACTTTGAAGCGCTCTTCGCGCGCAGCGACGAAGGTCGCGAACGCGTGTCCGAGGTAGCCGAATCCGACGATGGCAATGCGCCAGTCCCGTTCCAATCCTAGAACCAGCGCGAGCTGGTCCACTAACGGTTTTATCGCATAGCCCTGCCCCCGGCGGCCCAGCGGCCCGAGCGCCGAGAGATCTTTGCGGATCTGCGTCGAGGAAATCGTGCGGCCCAGCAGGCCGGCGATGCCGTGCGAGGTGATGACCTCGGTTCCCGCCGACAGCGCCGCGGCAAGCGCACGATGATAGGCGAAAAGCCGCGGTATCGCTACTTCGTTCAGCTCGAAACGAACCGGCGCGCGTCGCGCGGATTCCAGCGGTTGCAGCATCAGCGGTTCACCGGCGCGTCCAGGGCGTGCAGCGCGTCGTCCGCCGCGGCGATGGTGCGTTCGATTTCGCGCGTCGTGTGCGCGCTCGAAACGAAGCCCGTTTCGAATTGCGACGGCGCAAAATACACCCCGCGATCGAGCATCGCGTGAAAGAAGCGTCCGTACAGGGCAGTGTCGCTTTTCATCGCGCTCTCGAGATCGTGCACCGGGCCTTCGGTGAAAAACGAGCAAAGCATCGATCCGGCGTGCGTGCTGTAGTGTGGTATGCCGTGTTTGGCGAATACTTCGTGCAAACCGTCACACAAGAGTTTGGAAAGCACGTCCAGGCGTTCGTACAGCGTCGCGTCGTTTTGAATCAGGCGCAGCGTTGCGATGCCGGCCGCCATCGCAAGCGGATTGCCGGAAAGCGTCCCGGCTTGATAGACGGCGCCGTCCGGAGAGAGCTCCGCCATAATCTCCGCGCGGCCGCCGAATGCGGCGGCGGGCAGGCCGCCGCCGATCACTTTGCCCAGCGTGGTGAGGTCGGGCGCGACGCCTTCACGCTCTTGCACGCCGCCGCGCGCAACGCGAAAGCCCGTCATCACTTCATCGAAAACCAGCAGCGCGCCGTGCTGCGTGCACAGATTGCGCAGCGTTTGCAAATACGCGGGCTTGGCGGGAACCAGGCCCATGTTTCCGGCGTACGGCTCGACGATCACCGCGGCGATCGCGCGCGGATTTGCGTCAAACGCGGTCGCGGCCGCATGCGCGTCGTTGTACGGCAGAACGATCGTGTCTTGCGCGACGCCTTGCGTGACGCCGGGCGAATTCGGCATGCCGTTCGTCAGTGCGCCGCTGCCGGCGGCGATGAGGAACGAGTCGCCGTGACCGTGGTAACACCCGGCGAACTTGACGATTTTGTCGCGTCCCGTGTAGCCGCGCGCAAGCCGGATCGCGCTCATCGTTGCTTCGGTGCCGCTCGAGGTGAACCGGATGCGTTCGACCGACGGCATCATCGCGCGGATCAGTTCACCGAGTTCCGATTCCGCTTCCGTCGGCGCGCCGAAGGAACTGCCGCGCTGCGCCGTCTGCGCGATCGCTTTGACCACGGACGGATGCGCGTGTCCCAGAATGAGCGGGCCCCACGAGAGCACGTAATCGATGTACTCGTGCCCGTCGATGTCGCACAGATACGCGCCCTGACCGCTCTTCATGAACACCGGCGAGCCGCCGACGGAACGGAATGCGCGTACGGGGGAATTGACGCCGCCCGCAATGATGCCGCGGGCACGAGCAAACGCGGAAATGGATCTCTCGAGACGCAAAATTACACTTTCAATAGGGTACGGTCGGCCGCCGTATTAACGTTCGCAAAAACGCGTTCGTTTGAAAGCCGCACGCGCTTGGGCTCCAGTCGTTCGACGGCGGCCGCGACGGCTCCCGACCCGGCGGCCAGTGCCGCCCGGGCGGCATCCAGCAGCGCAGCCCGGTCGTAAAGCGCGCACAAGGGCTCCAGATACCCCTGCGGGTTCACCGGAACGACGGCTCGGGTGCGCGGCTCCCATGCGGCGGCGAGCTCGCCGGCCGTGGCGCCATCCACGAAGGGCGCGTCCGCGGCAACTGCAAAGACGCGGCGCTCGCTCACCTCCCCAAGCACGCCGTAGAGCGCGGCCAACGGGCCGCGACGCGGCCAGCGATCGACGACGATGGGACACTCGAGGGCGGCATCTATCGCCGGAGGGAAGCTGCCCGCGGCGCTGACGTACACCGGGCCGATGCCGCGCACGTTACGGTAGACGCGCACGACCAGGGGAATCCCGCCCGCGTCGAGTTCGAGCTTGCCGGGAAGGCGGGTGGCTTGCCCGCCCGCGAGGATGACGACGGCGGTGTCAGCGAGGCGCATGCCGCGCGGCGTAGTCCTTTGCAAAATAGGTGATGATGATGTCGGCGCCCGCGCGCACGAAGCCGACGAGCAGTTCGTCGACGGCGCGTTCCTCGTCGATCCACCCATTTTGCGCCGCCGCTTTGATCATCGAATACTCGCCGCTCACGTTATACACCGCAACCGGCACGTCGAACCGGTCGCGTGCGGCGCGCACCACGTCGAGATACGGCAAGCCCGGCTTGACCATGATTGCGTCGGCGCCTTCTTCGATATCGAGCGCGATCTCGCGCAGCGCTTCGCGGGCGTTCGGCGGATCCATCTGATACGAGCGTCTATCCCCGAACTGCGGCGTCGAATCGGCCGCTTCGCGGAACGGTCCGTAAAACGCCGACGCGTACTTCGCGCTGTACGAGAGAATCGCAACCTGTTCGAAGCCTTCCGCGTCGAGCGCTTCGCGGATCGCGCGCACGCGCCCGTCCATCATATCGGACGGCGCGATCACGTCGACGCCGGCACGGGCGTACGTCAGCGCCGTTCGAACCAGAATTTCCACCGTTGCATCGTTGTCGACCTCGCCGTCCTCACCGACGATGCCGCAGTGTCCGTGGCTGGTATATTCGCAGTTGCACAGATCGGCGATAACGAGCAGATGCGGAAAGGCTTCTTTGATCGCACGCGCCGCCTGTTGAACCACGCCGTTCGGATCGTAATTGCTGCTTGCGATAGCGTCTTTGCTCTCGGGAATGCCGAAGAGCAGCACGCTGTGAACCTCGAGCGCGTCGAGGACGCCGGCTTCCTGCACGGCGCTTTCAACGGTGTACCGGTGGATGCCGGGCATCGACGAGATGGGTCCGGCATCGCGCGCGTTTTCGACGACGAACATCGGCTGCACGAGCCGGCCGATTTCGACGTGATGTTCGCGCACCAGCGAGCGCATCGTTTCCGTGCGGCGCAAGCGGCGCGGACGGCGCAATTGTTGCAAACGGGTGCGTATCATGCGTGATCCTTTGAAAGCAAGTGCGCGCGCAACGCGCCCACCAGCGCGTCGATTTGGGCTTCGGGCGCAACCACGTCGGGCGTGAAGCCTGCGGCATGCGCCGCCGCGGAGCTCGCGGGGCCCATCGCCGCGACCGCGGGACGGCGCTCGTACCGGTGAACGCGGTGCAAGTACGCGCCGGCGGCGTTCACGGCTGCGCTCGACGGGAAAACGATGACGTCGGGCGCGCGCGAGCCGAGATCGGCGGCGTTTGCATCGCCGGATCGTACTTCGACGACTTCGGCGCCGTCGGCACGCAGCGCCGCGGCAATGCGGCTTGCGCGTTCGTGCGTGCGCGGCAAAACGATCACTTTTCCCGAAAGCGGCAGCGCCTGCGGGCGCGGACTGACTGCGAGAATGTCCGCGGCGCCTGCCGCGAGTAGGGCACGCGCGAGATCGATCCCAAGCGCCTGCGCTGCGGCGACGTCCGTCACGCGAGCACTCCGGCGATCGCGAACGATCGTCTTGCCGTCGAGCGTTGCGATCGCACCGTCCACGACCATCCGTGCGTCTTGCCGTCGCGCGTGGATGCCGATCGGCGCCTGGCAGCCGCCCTGCAGCGTGCGCAATGCGGCGCGTTCGCACGACACGGCAAACTCGGTTTCCGCATCGTTTATCGCGTCGCGGATGCGTTCGCCGATGGAGCTTGCAGCGCGCGTTTCGACCGCGAGCGCGCCTTGCGCGACCGCCGGCACGATTTCGTCCACCTCGAAGGGCACGGTGTGCGTGGCGCGTACGCCCAAACGGTGCAGTCCCGCAGACGCGAGCACGAGTGCATCGTACTGTCCTTCGCGTAACTTGCGTAAGCGCGTATCGACGTTGCCGCGAACGTCGACGTACTGCAGATCGCCGCGCAAGGCCGCGAGTTGCGCACGGCGCCGCAAGCTCGACGTACCGACGCGCGCGCCCGCGGGAAGCGATTGGAACGAGGCATAGCGCTCGCTGCAAAACGCATCTCGCGGATCTTCTCGAACGGAAATTGCCGCGAGCCGCATGTCGTCCGGAAGCGTGCTGGGCAAGTCCTTACAGGAATGAACCGCGTAGTCGGCGCGTTCCTCGCGCAGCGCACGTTCCAGTTCTTTGACGAATAGGCTCTCCGCGCCGATTGCAACCAGCGAGCGATCTTGCACGCGGTCTCCGGTCGTCGTGACGTTCAAGATCTCCGTTGCGATGCCGCGTTGCGCGAGCTTGGCGGCGACGGCGCGCGTCTGTACCATGGCGAGCGCGCTTGCCCGCGACGCGCACACGAGGTGGGTGACGCCGTTGCCGGACGGCTGACCGGTATCGCGTATCACGTGTTCGACTTCGTGCTCGGCCTGCGCGGGGTTCATTTGCGCGAGGCGTTCGATGGGCAGCTGCGCGAGCGTATGGAAAACCGTGGCCCGCTGCGCGGGCGGAAGAACCGTTTTGATGTACGTACGCATGCGCGCCAGCGTTCGCGCTGCTGCGGCGATGAGGTCAGAGCCTCGCTCGGGAGCCGACATGAGCCCGCATGACTTCGCTCCGTCCGTGCCCAACACCGCCACGGTGACAAAAAATGCACGCGCGGGGCTCATTGGCGCAGCGATCGCGGCGCTCGTCACACTTCCCGGCCTGGGCAGCGGCACGCTGTGGGACAACAGCGAGACCGCTTACGGTGAAGTCGCCCGCGAGATCTTGCTCACGCACGATTGGGTCGTCATGCACCTGAACGGCGCGGCGTGGTACGTGCAGCCGCCGCTCTATTTCTGGCTTGCGGCGATCTGCGCGAAGATCTTCGGCGTCACGGCGTTTGCCCTGCGCCTGCCCGCGGCGCTTGCGACGATCGCCGCCGGTGCGGCGGTTGCATATGCGCTCGCGCGCACGCTGGGTACCAGAGCGGGGCTCTTTGCAAGCGTTGCGCTCTCGACGTGCCTGATGCAAGCGATCGTCGGCAGGCTGGCGATCATGGACGCGCTTCTGGATCTTTCGGTTACGCTCGCCGTGTTCTGCTGGTTCCGCGCGCTGCGGGACGCAAACGATTGGTATGCGGCGGCCGGTGCGGCGGCTGCGGCACTCGGATTTCTGGCGAAGGGTCCCGTGGCGCCGGTTATTGGATTGCTCGTCGTTATCCCGTATGCGATATGGGAACAGCGCCGCGGCGGCGTGCGTGTGCCCACATGGCGCGGATGGCTCGGCGGCATCCTGCTGTTTGTGGCGATCGTCGCACCGTGGTTTGCCGCGCTCGCCGCGCGAAGCGGCGTGGGATCGGTGGCAATGCTCATCGGTCATTACACAGTCGGGCGCTACACGGGAACGATCGAAAATCAGAGCGGGCCGGTGTGGTATTACGTCCCGGTTTTCGTTCTGGCATTCTTTCCGTGGATCGCATTTTTCCCGTCCTCAATTGCGTACGGCGTATCGCGGCTGCGCAGTGCGGGCACGACGGACGCTGCCCTGCATACGCAGCGCTGGCTGCGTCTGTCGATCTGCTGGCTCGTCGTGCCGCTGCTCTTTTTCAGCTTCGCGCAAACGAAGCTGCCGAACTATATCGCACTCGAGTTGCCGGCGCCCGCGATTCTTGCCGGCCTGTATTTGGATGAAGCGGTGCAGCGGGCACGCAGCCGTTCGGCGCTCGTTTCATCGGCAATCGTGCCGCTTTTCATCATGCTGCTGGCCGTAGCGCTGGTCTGGTTCAGCCGCGATAACCGGCTCACCGCTGCCTTCGATACGCTCGCGTTCAACCTCATCTACGTTGGTGCGGCGATATTTATAGGCGCCCTCGCCGCGTTCGCGCTGTTCTGTTCTCGAAGCGTGCGCGCGCGTTCCGCCGGACCGTATGCGCTGGGCGTTGCGATGCTGTTCGCGCTTGCGTTTATTGCGCTGCTCGCGTTGCCGCAAACCGAAGTGTTCAAGCCGGTCCCGCACTTGGCGAAGATCATCGACGCGCAGCGCAAAACCAGCGACGCCGTCGCGATCTTTCACGTGTCCGGCGGAAACGCGCTGGTGTTTTACACGCATCCGCGCGTGTACGTCGTGGTCGGCCCGCACGATCCTAATCCCGGCGGTCAGGGCGTTAGCCCGCAAGCGGTCGTGTGTTCGAACGCGCGCACCTGGATGATCGCGCCGGCCGGCACGCCGACGTTCGGCCATGGACGCCGCGTCGTGGCGCGCTGGGGCAAAGCGGTGCTCTATCTCTACGAGGGACGTCGATGCGCAAAGAACGGCTAATCTCGCGTACTGCCCGTGTTTCATCTCGGTCGTCCTCTATGCGCTCGCAATCGGACTCGCGTGGATCCACCCGCATCGAGAAAAGATTAACGGAGCCGCGGTAACGGCTCCGTTTTGTCTGTGTTGATCGGCGCCGCTACTTCTTGAGCTTGACGACCTGCTGTTCGGTCACGGCACTCGCGTTGTTGCCCGGCAGCCCGCTGCGAATAAAGCTCACGACCGCGGCGATGTCCTTGGTCGAAAGCGTCGCTTTCCACGAAGGCATCTGTCCGTTGTAGCTGCCGCCCTTCACGGAAAGCGGACCGCTCTTACCGTTGAGCACGGTCTTGATCACCGGATCTGCCGGACCGGTGATATCCGGATTGCCGGCCAGCGGCGGGAACGCGCCCGGCGTGCCTTGCCCGTTTGCACCGTGGCAGCTCGAGCAGTTTTGCGCGAAGACTTTTTGTCCGGCCTTCGCAAGCGGGCTCAGTGCGGCCGGCGCCCCGCCGCCGGTAACGCCCGAGTTGTTGTTTGCGCCCGGCGCCGTCGCGTTACCGCCGCGCGTGGCATTCGTTTCTTCCATCGCCAGGATCTGCGCCTGCGGAGCGCTCGCGGGACCCGCGGCCTGCTTCGACATCACGGTCGTTTGCGCGTAGAGCGTCAGACCCCACATGACGGCAAGCGAAACGCCCAAGATCCACATAATCGGTTTGCGGTTGCCTACCATGCGCGTCGTCGCGCGGTCGATCCACGGCAGCAGCAGCAGAATGACGGTGGCGACACCCGGAATGATGAGCGCGCCGACGATTTCCAAATCACCCGGCACGACTTGCAGCAAGCCGAACAGATCCAAGAAATACCACGCCGGATACGGTACGAACGTCGCGTTTGCCGGGTCCGCTTTTGCATCCAGATACGGCGGCGCAAACGCTGCCAACGCCACGATAATCAGGAAGATCACGAACGAGATGAACGCGTCCATGAACATCTGATCCGGCCAGAAGCGGCCTTTCTTGAGCGGACGCGGATCTTCGACCGGTGGTCCGGCCGGGCCGTTCC
>DAISWS010000105.1:0-9239 GCA_036826275.1 Vulcanimicrobiaceae bacterium | reverse complement strand
CGTTTTGGTCTGCGAAGACCGTCACGCCTGCTGTTGAAACCGGAGCATATCCATCCTTCGTGGCCGACACGGTATACGTGTCCGGCGCCAACGCCAGGAATGAGAAATGCCCGCCGGCATCGGTCGTGGCATCGGCCGACTGGGACGGTGAAACGACGCTGATTTTTGCATCAGCGACCGCTTTGCCCGTCGTACTATCAGTCAGCACGCCCGTGATACCGCCGGTGGTGCCCGCCAGTGCCCATGTTCCCTGGGCAAGCATCGCCAGCATAATCATCACGGCCACGAACGCATGCCGCAGTCTCAGTTTTGGCATGGTTCCTCCTCTTTGAGTGAGGCCTAGGGTGAAATCATCGTGGGGGCATGGCAACAGAAGTCGCTCCCCCGCGACTTAAGCGGACGATTCTTTTCACACATTCTTAATCCTCTGGGAACGGGCTGGGAATCCCCTCGGCCACGCCCGGGGGCCTTCGAACCCTCAGGAGGACATGGCGGGCATGCGCTGTGCGAGCAGTCCGGGGATCTGCGAGGGCCGGTCGGCGACCGGAACACCCGCGGCTTGAAATGCTTCGATCTTGCTTTGCGGCGTCCCGAATTTTCCGGAGATGATCGCGCCGGCGTGCCCGAGCGATTTGCCGGGCGGCGCGTTACGGCCGCCGATGAAGGCGACGATGGGCACGTTCGACATATGCTGTTTGATGAACGCGGCGGCGTCTTCTTCGTCGGAGCCGCCGATTTCGCCGCAGAGCACGAGCGCGTCGGTTTGTGAATCGTTTGCGAACTCACGCAGGCAGTCGACGAACGTGGTGCCGATGATCGGATCGCCGCCGATGCCGACGGCAGTCGATTGTCCGAAGCCGGCACGCGTCAGCAGATCGACGACTTCGTACGTCAGCGTTCCCGAGCGTGAAACGACGCCGACGTTGCCTTCTTTGAAAACGTGTCCCGGCATGATGCCGACGGAGGATTTGCCCGGCGAGATGAGGCCGGGACAGTTCGGACCGATGATGCGCATGCCCGGCGTGGCGGAAACCACGCGCAGCACGTCGTGCACCGGGACGCCCTCAGTGATGCATACGGCGAACGTGATGCCTGCAGCATGCGCCTCGAACAGCGCGTCCGCGGCAAACGGCGGCGGAACGAAGATGCACGTGTGCGTCGCACCCGTTGCGTCGACGGCTTCCTGCACCGTGTTGAACACCGGCAGTCCATGCGCCGATTTCTGTCCGCCTTTGCCGGGCGTGACGCCGCCGACGATGTTCGTGCCGTAATCCAGCATACGGCCGGTGTGGTACGAACCCTCGCCGCCCGTGATGCCTTGCACGATCACTTTGCTGTTTTTGTCTAAGAAGATCGACATGTTTATACTCCCGCCAATTTCACGGCTTCGGCTGCGCCGTCGTCCATCGTTTCCACCGGCTTCATGCCGGCATCGGCAAGAATGCGCCGTCCTTCTTCTTCGTTGGTTCCCGTCAAGCGAATCACCAGCGGCACTTTGCGCGAACTGGTCGTGCGCAGCGCTTCGACGATGCCTTTGGCCACTTCGTCGCAGCGCGTGATGCCGCCGAAGATATTGATGAAGAACGCTTTGGCGTTCGTGTGATTCATCACCAGCTCGTAACAGTTGCGAACGCGCTCGGCGTCCGCACCGCCGCCGACGTCGAGAAAGTTTGCGAACGAGCCGCCCGCGTTCTTGACCGCGTCCATCGTTCCCATCGCAAGGCCCGCGCCGTTGGCCATCGTGCCGACCGTTCCATCGAAACGGCGGAAGTTACGAATACCCAGGCCCGCTTTCGTCGCGAGCGTTTCGTCTTCGTCGAGCGGCAGCGTGGTTTGCCACTGCTTGAACTCGGGATTTTTGAAGAGCGCGTCGTCGTCGAGCTCGACTTTCGCATCGGCAGCGATCACGCGTCCGTCTTCGGTGAGCACGAGCGGATTGATTTCGACCAGTTTTGCGCCGTAGCGGAAAAAGAGATCGTACAGGCCCGACAGAACCGCCGGCAGCGCTTTGTGATAGCCTTTGTCCAGATTCGCTTTGAACGCGAGGTCGCGGCCGATGAACGGCCAGTAGCCGCCGGCGACGTCGACGAACGCTTTCGCTATGGAGTCGGGATGCTTGTCGGCGACTTCTTCGATGTCCATGCCGCCGAAGGCGCTCACCATGATCACCGGCTTCTTCGTCGCGCGGTCGATCGCAATCGCGGCGTACGCTTCTTTGCTCACGCCCAGCGTTTCTTCGATCAGCAGCGAGTTGATCGGCTCGCCCTTCGGATTTTGCCGGTTGGGCGGCATCGGGCTCGCCATGATGTCCGCCGCCTTCGCGCGCGCATCGTCGGCCGATTTTGCGAATTGAATCTTGCCGGCTTTTCCGCGGCCGCCCATCAAGACTTGCGCCTTGACGACCCAATTGCCGGGATGTTGACCGACGAAGTTTGCGGCTCCGTCGGCATCGGTGACGTGTTGACTGCGGGGAACCGGAATGCCGGCACGCCGGAACAGTTCCTTCCCCTGATACTCCATCAGGTTCACTTCAGATTGTCGTCCTTTTACTTTAACGTTATCGCGAGGTTCGCTACAGTTTGCCTAAATACGAGCGCGCGATGATCAGTTGTTGAATCTCCGACGTGCCTTCGTAGATCTCCGTGATCTTTGAATCGCGGTAGTACCGCTCGACCGGAAACTCCGTCGTGTATCCGTAGCCGCCGTGGATCTGCAGCGCTTCGGCAGCATGTTTGCGCGCGGCGGTCGAGGCGAAATATTTCGCTTTACTTCCCTCCACCGCAAAGGGTTTGCCGGCGTCGTATAACGCCGCCGCGCGGTACGTGAGCAAGCGCGCGGCGTCGAGATCCGTTCCCATCTGCGCGATCTTGAACGAGATGCCTTCGAAGGCGCCGATCGGCTTTCCGAATGCGCTGCGCTCCTGCGCGAACTTCACCGACGCATCCAAGCATGCTGAAAGAATGCCGCACGCTTGCGCGGCGATGCCGATGCGTCCGCCCGTAAGCGCCGTCATCGCGCCGCTAAAACCACCGCCTTCGCCGCCGATGAGCGCGGATTCCGGAACCGTCACGTCATCGAACGCGACGTCGCATGTATTGCTCGTGTGAATGCCGAGCTTTTCGGTGACCTTCTCGACCGCTATCCCAGGCAGATCGTTGTCCACCAAGAACGCACTCACGCCTTTCGCTCCCTCGCCGCCGGTTCGGAACATGCCCATCAGCACGGTGGAGTAACTGCCGTTGGTGCACCACTGCTTGCGGCCGTTGAGCACGTAGCCGCCCGGCACGCGTTTGGCGCTGGCGCGGATGTTCGCAGCATCCGATCCGGCATCCGGCTCGGTGAGTGCGAAACCGGCGATCGTATCTTCCTGCGCGAGCTTGGGAAAATATGCGCGCTTCTGCTCCTCGCTGCCAAGCTTTAAAATCGCCATGCAGATCATCGAATGAACGGAGACCGTTACGGCCGTGCCTGCATCGACGCGCGCGAGTTCCTCGACGGCGCGCGCGTATGAGACGTAGTCTGCGCCCGCGCCGCCGTATGTTTCGGGTACCAGCAGGCCCATGATTCCCGCGGCATTCAGCTTCGTATAGAGATCGCGCGGAAAGTAATGGTCCCGATCCCACTGCATGATGTGCGGCGCGATTTCGCGCTCCGCGATCTCGGCGGCAAGTGCGCCAATCTGGCGCTGCTCCTCCGTGAGGTCGAATGCGGCGCCGGGCGCCGCGACCGCGTCACTCATAGGTATAGAACCCGCGGCCCGATTTGCGGCCGTACCAACCCGCGGCGACGTATTGCTTGAGAAGCGGGCACGGGCGGTATTTCGTGTCGCTGAAGCCGTCGTAGAGCACGTTCATAATTGCCAGACACGTATCCAAGCCGATGAAGTCCGCGAGTTGCAGCGGTCCCATCGGATGATTCATACCGAGTTTCATCACGGTGTCGATTGCGTCGGGCGAGCCGACGCCTTCGTAGAGCGCGTAGATCGCTTCGTTGATCATCGGCATCAGGACGCGGTTGGAAACGAAACCCGGAAAGTCTTTGACCTCGACGGGCGTCTTGCCCAAGTCGCGCGCAAGTTTTTCGGTGAAGTCGTACGTGGCCTGTGAGGTTGCGATGCCGCGAATGATCTCGACGAGTTGCATCACGGGCACCGGATTCATGAAGTGCATGCCGATGACGTGCGCGGGACGGCGCGTTTGCGCCGCAAGCGTCGTGACCGAGATCGACGACGTGTTCGTGGCGAGAATCGCTTCGGGCGGCGTCGACTGGTCGAGGCTTCGAAAGAGTTCCGATTTGAGTTCGAGATCCTCGGTCGCCGCTTCGATGGCGACGTCCACGTCAAAATCCTTGATCGCGATTTCGGGCCGGATGTGCGTGAGAACCGTTCCGCGCTGCTCCTCGCTCAGACGCCCTTTTTCAACCAGACGCCCCAAGTTGCGCTCGATGGCGGCGACGCCGCGCGCGACGGTCGCCTCATCGCGATCGACGAGCACGACGGAATGATGGTGCATCGCCGCAACCTGAGCTATGCCGGAACCCATTTGTCCGGCGCCGATAATCGCTATGCGCACGCGGGCGTTACTCGACGCGGATTAATACTGCGTCGCCTTGGCCGCCGCCGCTGCAAATTGCCGCGATGCCGAGGCCGCCGCCGCGGGCACGCAGTTGATTGATCACCGTGCCGATGATGCGCGCACCGGAAGCGCCGATGGGGTGACCCATCGCAACCGCACCGCCGTATTTGTTGATCGCCTCCGGATCGAGGCCGAGTTTACGCGCCGAGGTAATGGCAACCGCCGCAAATGCTTCGTTGATCTCCCAGACGTCGATCTGATCTTTGCGCAGACCCGTCTTCGCAAGCAGCTTCTGCGCGGCCATCGCCGGCGTGAGCGCAATGTACGGCGAGTCCCATCCGACCGTCGCGTGATCGAGTATCGACGCGATCGGCGTATGGCCGTGCGCGCTCGCGTACGCGGCGCTCGTCAGCACGAGCGCACCCGCGCCGTCGTTCACGCCGGGCGCATTGCCCGCGGTCACGGTGCCGTCTTTTTCGAGCGGCTTGAGTTTCGCCATCGCTTCCAGACTCGCGTCGGCGCGCACGGATTCGTCGCGGTCCAGAACCGTATTCGGAACATCGCCGGTAACGAACGGCGCCCACTGCGCGTAGTTGAGCGTGAACTCGGCGGATGGCTCGTGCGTCCACACGTCGTCGGCGGCGCTGCTCGACGAACCGGCCGCAACCGGTACGCGTGCGCGCGCAGGTTCCGGAAGCGCATCGAGAACGACTTTGCCTTTTGCCTTGGTTGCAACGCGAACCGGAACGATCTCTTGCGCGAGTTTGCCGCTGTTCTGCGCTTGCGCTGCACGGTGGTGCGACTCGTACGCAAAACGGTCTTGTTCTTCGCGCGAAAGCCCGAGTTCGTTGGCGACCTTCGATCCTTGCGTCGCCATCGTCATCGGAAAGTAGTAATCCCACAAGCCGTCGTGGATCATCGCGTCGATCAGACGGCCGTCGCCGAAACGGTAGCCGCTGCGCGCTTCTTTCAAAATGTACGGCGCATTCGACATGGACTCCATGCCGCCGGCAACGACGACCTCGTTGCTTCCTTCGGCCACGAGACGTGCCGCGTTCACCACCGCAAGAAGACCTGAAGCGCAGACCTTATTGACGGTTTCGGCCGTCACGGTTTTGGCAAGGCCGCTCTTGAACGCAACTTGCCGCGCCGGGTTCTGGCCGGCGCCGGCTTGCAGCACCTGGCCCATAATGATGTGCTCGACTTGCGCGCGGTCCAGACCCGAGCGCTCGAGCGCCGCGACGACGGCGGTGGCGCCGAGGGTGGTCGCTTCCAAAGGCGAGAGAGTTCCGCCGAGGCGGCCGAACGGCGTGCGAGCCGCGGCGAGCACCACGGCCTTGGAATTGATCGAAGTCATAGCCCGTGACGCTTCGCGCAAGCCCGTGAAGCGTCCCTCACGACTAATGTCGCGGACCGCCTGCTTGCCCGGGCATGGCCTGCGTGCAGATAATGCGTTCGTCGGCTTGGCAGTTTTCGCATTCGAATTGCAGCGTCACGTGGCTGATGCCGAAGCGCGCGCGCACCAGCGTGTCGAGCTGCGCGAGGATGATGCTCGCTTCACTCACGCGCCGGTCGTCGACCAGCACGTGCGCCGAAAGCGCGAACGCGCCCGACCCGATCGCCCACACGTGCAAATCGTGGATCGCTTGAATTCCCGGCACGGCCGACATGGCGTCACGCACGTGCCCGACGTGCAGCCCGCGCGGAACGCCTTCGAGTAAAACGTCCGTTGCGTCGCGCAGCACGCGCAAAACGCCGACGATGATGATCGCCGCGACGAACAACGAGAGTGCGGGATCGATCCAGGCAGCTCCGGTCGCGGCAATGATCGCGCCGCCGACGATCACCGCCAGCGCGCCGAGCGCATCGCCCGCGACGTGAAACAGCGCCGCGCGCAGATTCAAATTCTCTTTGCCGTGCCCCATCAGCATCAAGCCGACGGATCCGTTCGCAAGCAGTCCGACACCGGCGATTGCGCTCATCAGTACGCCTTGCGGCACGTGCGGCACGAAAAAGCGGTGCACGGCTGCATACGCGATAAACGCCGTCGCGGCGAGGAGCACACTGCTGTTGAGCACGGCCGCCAAAATTTCGAGCCGCCCGTAGCCGAACGTTTTTCGAAGCGTCGCCGGGCGCTGCGCGCCGATCAATGCGAAGAACGCGATGCCGAGCGCGAACACGTCCATACAAACGTGTACGGCATCGGTGAGCAGCGCAAGCGAATTCGCGCGTATTCCGCCCCAGAATTCGAGCGCCGCCACGAACGCCATGATGACCAGCGCGACTATCAGCCGCGTGCGCGGCGTCATGATTAGACCTTCAGCGCCTTGAGCGCAAGCACGGCGAGCATCGCGCCGAACGTCAGAAACGTGTTTTTTTCCGCGCCCGCAATCACGTCGGACTTCCATTCGCCGCGCTGGTCCTGCGCGGGCGTTTGCGACGGAACGATCTGCGGGACGGTTGCGCAATAGCGCTCGTACGGCTCGCCGAACTGCGAACGCAGATACTGTTCCTCGTGCGGCACGATGATGCTGTACACTGCAGCCATCGTTCCCAAGGAGGCAGCGATCAAGCCCAAGCGCTTGCCGGCCGGATTTCCGCCGGTGAACGCGATCGCAAAGCCCGCCGCCGTAATGAAGTTTCCCACGTACAACGGATTCCGGACGTACGCATACGGCCCCGCCGTTACCAGTTCCGGCGCCGTGACGTGATCTTCGCGCGTCGTCACGCCCGAATACCCGACCGCCCAGCAACGCAGCAATTCGCCCGCAATGGCGATGGGCAATCCGAGCGTCACGCTGAACGCACTCGGTTTGCCGAGTGCAGCGAGCATCAACGCCGGAATGGAGAGGAGCGCGCCACGGTTTTTAAACACCAGCGCCTGCAGTTCATCGCTTCTGGGATCAGTCAAAATCTTGTCATCCTGAGGCTCGTCGTTTGTCATCGTGAGGTATCGAACGACCCCGAGCATGTCGAGGGGTTCGAGGGGTTCTTGACCTTGTCGAACGACCTGTACACGTCCTGCAGCGTGACACGCAGCGGGATGCGCGGTGACCAGCCGGTCGCGTGGCGAAGCTTTTCGTTGTTTCCGTAGAGCAGCGGCACGTCGGACGGCCGCATGCGCGCCGGATCCTCGCGTACTTCAACCGGAACGTGCGCAACGCGGATCAATTCGCCGAGAATCTCGCGCATGCTAAGCGCCGTTCCACTGCAAACGTTGTATATTTCTCCCGATGCTCCGCGCTGTGCAAGCAGCACGTATGCGTCGACGACGTCACGCACGTCCAAGAAGTCGCGCTTTGCCTCGAGGTTCCCGACGTGCAGAACGGGCTCGCCGCCTTGCGCGATCTTCGAGAGCTGCGCCGCGAACGACGGAACGGCAAAACGCTCGCTCTGTCCCGCACCGATGTGGTTAAAGGCTCGCGTAATGACCGCATCGACGCCAAAGCTCCGTACCTCGCCCAGAACGAACGCCTCCGCGGCCGCTTTGCTGGCGGCATACGGATTGGCGGGGTTCGGGGCGCGCATCTCATCGATCGGCATCGACTCCGGCGGTTGTGCGCCATAGACTTCCGCGGAACTTACGTAGACGAGCCGTACCTTGCGTTCACCGCGATCCCTGAAAGCGCGCAACGCGGCAAGCACGTTGGCCGTGCCCATAACGTTCGTTTCGTACGTTTCCGCGGGCGCTTCAATCGCTTGGGGAACGAACGCTTGAGCCGCGAGATGAAACACGACGTCCGGCTGCGCAAGGTCGAACGCCGCGTGCAGCGTTTCGGCGTCGAGCAGATCGATTGGTAAATACCCTGCCCCGTCGTGCGGTCCGCCTGCAGCGAAAACTTCAGCATCCTGCGCAAGGCGCTGTACGAGGTAGCCGCCGACGAAACCGCTCGCGCCGGTGACGAGCGCGCGCACCTTTAGACTCCTGCGAGCGGACGCAAACGGTCGATGTCGGCGGCGACCATCATCTCGATCAGATCTTCGAACGTCACCTGCGGCTGCCAGCCGAGAACGCGCTTCGCCTTGGACGGGTCACCGATCAGTAAATCCACCTCGGCCGGACGCATGAAACGCGGATCCATGCGCACGTATTGCTCGTACGATCCCAGGCCGGCACTTTCAAATGCAATCCGGCAGAACTCGCGAACGGTGTGCGTGCGGCCGGTCGCGATAACGTAATCGTCGGCATGATCCTGCTGCAGCATAAGCCACATAGCGCGCACGTAATCGCCCGCATATCCCCAATCGCGCTGCGCGTCCAAGTTGCCCATATGCAATTCTTTTTGCAACCCGAGCTTGATGCGCGCAACGCCGTCGGTCACTTTACGAGTCACGAATTCTTTACCGCGGCGGGGCGAGTTATGAACGATCAGTTCGCCGACGCCCGCGTGGAAGCGCTCCGTCTCGGTGGTAAGGTCATAGAGCCAGCCGTCGAAGTGCGGATCTTCGACAATCTTCTTCACTTCGCTGAGATCCTTACGCAAATGCGCGCCCTTATTGCCGGCCTTCGGGGAGCGCAAATTTAGCGAGTAAAATGGTCCGGGCCGTTCGGCCGGCCCAATGTCAACATTTAGGACGAGGTCCTGCCCTAAAGCTTTCTTCGCGAGCCACCACAACCCCATCGCCAAAACGGCGGAGTTAGTTTTGAAATTTTTGTAGCGGTAC
>DAISWS010000104.1:2034-9241 GCA_036826275.1 Vulcanimicrobiaceae bacterium | reverse complement strand
CGAGCGCATAGCCGACCAAGCGATCCACGAGCGCCTGGTAGCTAATGCCGACAGCCGCGCAGGCGTCGGGCAAAATGCTCGTGGGCGTGAGGCCGGGCAGCGTGTTGATCTCCAAAATGTACGGCCGGCCTTCTTTGCTCACGATGAAATCGGTCCTCGAATAATCGCGCAGGCCAACCAAGCGGTGAACGGAAAGCGCGAGCATTTGCAAGCGCGCCGCCAAATCGTCATCGATGCGCGCCGGCACGATGTGCGCGCTGCCGCCGGGCGCATACTTTGCCTCGTACGTGTAAAATTCGTCGCGGTTCGGCACGATTTCGACGATGGGCAGCGCTTCTTCGCCCAACACGCCGCACGTGAACTCGCGTCCGGCGACAAACTCTTCCGCAACGATTTCTGCGTATTGCGGGGCTGCATCGATCATCGCTTGCGTCCATTGCTCGTGCGTGCGCACGATGTTCACGCCCGCGCTGCTGCCTTCGTACCGCGGTTTGACGACCAGCGGCAGATCGAGCGAACCGGGAAGCAGCGGAAGCGTGCCGCCCGAAAGATCGAAGAGATCCCACGCCGCCGTCGGTAAGCCTTCGGCAGCGCACAACTTCTTCGTCAAATGCTTGTCCATCGCGAGCGCAGACGACTCCACGCCGCTGCCGGTGTACGGAATCGCCAAATAATCCAGAATGCCTTGAATCTGTCCGTCTTCGCCGCCCGGTCCGTGCAGTGCGTTGAAGACGACGTCCGGCTGCAACGCGCGAACGGCATCGACAAAGCGCGCGTCGTAATCGAGCGACTGCGCGTCGTAGCCGAGTTCGTGCAACGCGCGCACGACGCCGGTCCCGGTTTGAACGGAGATCTCGCGCTCCGCACTCGTACCGCCCATGACGACGGCGACCTTGGCCTTCTTATGTTTCATTTTAAAAAGGCACTCCGGCCTAGCCTGCGCGCCCCCCACTTCGTGCGGCCCCCCGGCCTCATGGCGCCTGAATGTCGTGCTAACATGAATGCTTCCCGAGGGCGCCGCATTTGTTATGTTTCATCTATAAAGACACCGACGAGGTGGACTTCGAGTTGCAGTTCGATGTTGAATTGTTCGAAAACGGCGCGCCGCACGCGCGCCAGCAACGTTGCAACGTCCTTGGCGGTAGCGCCGCCAAGG
The DNA here is from genome assembly GCA_036826275.1 of Vulcanimicrobiaceae bacterium. Taxonomy (GTDB): domain Bacteria; phylum Vulcanimicrobiota; class Vulcanimicrobiia; order Vulcanimicrobiales; family Vulcanimicrobiaceae; genus DATGJX01. The sequence continues at coordinate 8,085 of DAISWS010000104.1, read as the reverse complement.
TTGTTGATGAAATTGGCATGCAGCGGTGACACTTCCGCGCCGCCCTCGCGCCATCCCTTACATCCGGCGGCTTCGATCAGCCGCGCCGCCTTATCGCGGTACGGATTGCGGAAGCACGAGCCGGCGTTCGGCAAGGCGATGGGCTGCGTGTTCTTGCGGCGGACCAGCCGCTGCTGCATCTCCTCGCGCACTGCCTGCGGATCGCCGAGTTCGAACTGCAGCGTGACGCGCGAAACGATCGCATCGCGCGCGAGCGAGGTGTGCCGGTAGTAATACTGTACCGTCACGGGATGCGGATCGGGTTTTGACGGCGATTGCACCCAGACCTCACGCACGAAGTCGCCCATCTCGCGATCGGTGCCCGCATTCATGCGCAGCGATCCGCCGACGCTCCCGGGAATCCCGGCGAGGGAACCGATGCCGATCGCTCCCGCGGAGGCGGCTTTCGCAGTGAGCATCGCCATACCGGCAGAGGCGCCCGCGTGCACGACCACCGTGCGGTCGTCGTGCGTAACGACGATGTTGGCGAAATGGCCCGAGAGGCGCAGCACAATGCCGCGGATGCCGCCGTCACCGACGAGCAGATTGCTGCCGCTGCCCAAGACGAACCACGGCACGCGGCGTTTGCCGCAAAAGCGCATCACGCCGGCGAGCTGCGCTTCGCTCTCTACGGTAATCCATGCGTCGGCCGGTCCGCCGATTTTCCACGAAGTGTACGCGGCGAGCGGTTCGTCGAACCGTACGTGCTCGCCACAAATTTCACGCAAATGGGCGCGATCTTCGCCGCTTAAAACGCTCAGAAGCGCATCGTCGGTCACGCTCATCTAGACCGTTGCGCCCGTGACGTCGCTTGCGAGCTCTTTCGCGGCTTTGGTGATGTTGCCCGCGCCCAGCATCAGCACGAGCGCGTTGTCCGGCGCTTGTTCTTGCAAAACGGTACGCAGATCGTGCACGTATTTCACGTAGTGCACCGGCGTGCCGGATGCTTGGAGCGGATCGCCGATGGTGCGTTCGCTGATTCCGTCGATCGCCGGTTCGCTCGCAGCGTAGATCGGCGCGAGATAGACCTGATCCGCGCCGCGCAGCGCGTCGGAAAACGCCGCAGCCAAGTACGCGGTTCGCGTATACCGGTGCGGCTGGAATGCGACGACGATCGGCCCGCGGTGATAGCCGCGCGCGGCCGCAATTGTCGCCCGCACGGCCGTCGGATGATGCGCGTAATCGTCCACCACGATCATGCGCGGCGTCTTCGCAAGAATCTCGAAGCGGCGGCGCACGCCGCGAAACGTCGAGAGCGCCTGCGCGATACGCACGAACGGCAGTTCCATAGCACGCGCCACCGCGATAGCGGCCAGCGCATTTTCAATGTTGATCGCGCCGGGGACGCCTAATTGCACGGTTCCCAAGCACGCACCGCCGGCAATGACGTCGAAGCTCGAGCCCAAATCGGCGAAGCGGATATTCGATGCACGCACGTCGGCGTCTTCCGCGATTCCGAACGTCACGGTACGAGCGGCGCGCCGCGATGCCGCGATGGACTGGCTTTGCGGATTGTCGACGCCGACGATCGCGACGCCGTTTTCCGGCAAGCGGCCTAAAAAGTGATCGAACGACGCAATCAGTTTGGGCAGTTCCGCGTCGGAGGACAGATGGTCGTTTTCGATGTTCGTGACGACGGCGATGGTTGGTTCCAGCAGTGAAAACGAGCCATCGGATTCATCCGCTTCCGTCAAAAACCAGGGTGCGCTCCCTTCATGCGCGTTCGTCCCGGTATTCACGTCGATGCCGCCGAGAACCAGGCTGGCATCGATGTCGCACCGGCGCAAGATCGTTGCGGCCATTGCGGTCGTCGTGGTCTTGCCGTGCGTTCCGCAAATGGCGATGCCGCTGCGGCCGTCCATGATGCGGCGAAGCATCTCGCCGCGGCGCACGATGGGAATGCCGCGCTCGGCTGCATGGCGGTATTCCGGATTCTCCGAGTCGATGGCGGAGCTCACGACGACCGCACGCGCGCCGTTTACGTTTTTCATGTCATGCCCGACGCTAATCGTCGCGCCGAGCGTGCGAAGTTCGTCGAGCAGCGGCGATTCCGCAACGTCGGAACCGGTGACGGATTCACCGCGCGCCATCAAAATGCGCGCGATGGCGCTCATGCCGATGCCGCCGATGCCGACGAAGTGCAGCGTGCCCGTGGAACTCATACCGCCGCCGTCCTTCGCGGTGCGAGTGCGTCAATCCGTGCGAGAATCGTCGCAACCGGATCGCCCGCAGCGAGCGAGCGGGCCGCGTTGCGCATCGCCGTAAGGCGCTGCGGTTCCATGCTCTGCCGCAACGTCCACCACAGCGCATCGGCGTTCAGGTCCCGATCGGCAATGACCGACGCCGCGCCGGCTTCTTCGAAGGCGCGCGCGTTACGCGTTTGATGGTCTTCCGACGCGAACGGATATGGCACCAGAATGCTCGGCAAGCCGAGCGCAGCGAGTTCACCGAGCGTGGATGCGCCGGCGCGGGCGATGACGAGTTCCGCGAGCGCATAGGCATCCGCCATCTCGCGAAGGTACGGCACCAGCACGATGCGGTTATCTCCGAACGGCTCGCGCTCTTCGGCCCGCATGTACTCGTAATCGCGTTCGCCGCTCGCGTGCAGTATTTGCCATTCCGGAGGAAGCGCGCGCCGCGTGACGAGCGCCGCAACGGTCTCGTTGATCGAGCGCGCACCTTGACTGCCGCCGATTGCGAGGATGGTCTTGCGGCCCGGATCCAAGCCGAGCCGCCGCGCAGCTTCGATGCGGTTGTTCGGATGAAAGAGCGCTTGCCGCACCGGAATTCCGGTACGCACGTACTTTGCGCCGAAATGCGCATCCCCGCCGGCGAACGCGCCCCAGACTTCGTCGACGAGCGGCGCGAGAAGCCGGTTCGTCAAACCGGGCTGCGCGTTGGGTTCGAGCAGGGCAAGATGCGGCCGCATGCGGCCGAACGCGCGCAGTATCTTGGCTGCGACGATAACGGGAAAGCCCACGTATCCGCCGGTTGCGATCACCACATCGGGACGGAACTCGCTCAGTGCGCGCAGCGCTTGCGCAACGCCGGCTGCGTTCACTGCCATGGTGCGGATGGTCGAAAACGACAGGCTGCGTTGCAGCGGACGGCTCGCGATCGTAACGAGTTCGTAGCCGGCGTCCGGAACGATCTTCGCTTCCAATCGATCCGCCGTGCCGACGAACCGAACGGTGGCGCGCCCACGCAACGCGTCCGCGAGCGCAATGGCAGGATAAATGTGTCCGCCGGTGCCGCCGCCTGCGAAAACGATATTCACGCGCCGGTCCACCGCAGAGTATTTGCATGGCCGTCGGAACGCGCGATGAGCGTTTCATGCGCTCCCGGCCAAAGCGTCACCGCGGTTTCGTACGAGCGAGCGACCATTTCCATGCGCACCCACGCGAACGGCGCGTGCGGCCGCGCCTGCGCTGCGAGCGTTTGCACCGTCTCGTCGAGACGCGCTGCCTGCTCCGCCGTTAGATGTTCCACCATGACCGTATGCAGCAAAACGGTGACTCCTCCGTCCGCAGGAAGCGCCGCGGTTCGCGCCCATGCAATGCCATCGGCCGTTGCAATCCGGAGCGGATGTTCGCGCGCAACCGCGAGCGCGGCACGCAGCCGCTCGAAACGGTCGTGCTGGTCCGGCCAAACGAACCCGAGCAGCGTATCGGCGTCGTTTGGATCCGCCGCGTTTAGCGGATGGAGATCGCATCCGTGCCGTTCGGCAATGCGAAGGTCCGCATCCAGATGGCCGGGCACGCCGGACGTGATGCGGTTGGTGAGGCGCACAGGCGATCTCTGCGCACCCCACGACCATCCGTTTGCGCAGTGGAAATACCGGTCGAAATTGAGCACGAGCCCCGCGCTCGATCCAATCTCGAAGATGCGCAGCGGCAGATGCGTTTGGTCTGCGACGGCAAGCATTGCAGCCAGCACCGGCATGGCGCGCGCCACTTCGTTCGTTTGTACTTCTCGCGCGAACAGCGTGTCGTATTCGGACGCATGCGCGTGCATATCACGCAGAATCGCTTGCCATGCGGCGTGCGCATCGCCGTCTCCGCCGGTCGACGGATAATGACGCGCGATCTCCGGCGCGAGTCCGCGAAGCGCACGGAAATGCGCCGCGCCGCCGAGGCGCAAACCGGGACGCGACCGGCGAGCATGCCGCTCGAGCAGATCGCGCAGCACGCTATCGGTTTCGTATGCGTGAGCCGCATATCCAAGCAACGCGCCGAAGAACGGCGATCCCATCTTCGCGCACGTCTCGCCCAGGCGCGCGAGATCGCTTGGCACCGCGCTCTGCGTGTGCATTTACGGCAAATTGACTTTGCGGTATCGTCCGACGTTCATGATGAGCGCCACCGCGACGAGTGAAACGACGAGCGAGCTGCCGCCGAAGGAAATGAACGGCAGCGGAACGCCGGTGACGGGCCAGGACGACGTGACGACGCCGATGTTGACGAATGCCTGAATCGCAATCATCGCCGTGCAGCCCGCCGCCAAGAAGAAACCGAAGCGATCCGGGGCCGCGATGGCGATCCGAATGCCGCGATAGACGAAGACGACGAAGAGCACGATAACGCCGAGCGTGCCGACAAGGCCGAGTTCTTCTCCCAGCACCGAGAAGATGAAGTCCGTGTATTGTTCGGGCAGATAGAAGAACTTCGCGCGTGACTCGCCCAGTCCGACGCCGAAGAGGCCGCCGCTCCCCAGCGCGAGCAGCGACTGAACGATGTGAAAGCCGGTGTTCTGCGGATCTTTCCACGGATCCAGAAACGCAAGCACGCGCGCGCGCTGATACGGCCGCGCCAGGACGGCGAATACGGCGGGCGGCGCGGTCGCAAGGACGACCATGACCAGATGTTCGATACGCGCGCCCGCAGCGAAAAACATCGCAAAAGCCGTGAAGACGATGAGGCTTGCCGTGCCCATGTCCGGTTCCATCAGAATTGCCATCGCGATGATGAGCACGGGCACGAGGAGCGGAAAGAGGCCTTTGCTCAGGGAGGTTATCTTATCGCCGCGCGTCGAGAGCGCCGCGGCAAGATAGACGACGAGGCCTATTTTTGCAAATTCCGACGGCTGCAGCGAAATCATCCCCGCGCCGATCCAGCGGCGCGCTCCGTTTACGACCACGCCGACATGCGGCACGAGCACCGCGACCAGGCCGAGCACGCACAGCACGAGCACGTATGGAGCGAGCGCCTTGAGTTTGCGGTAATCGATGCGGTACGCAACGTACGCGAGCGCAAGCCCGGCGAACACGTAGATCACTTGATGTTTGACGTAGTACGCCGTATCGCGGTGATCGGCGTATGCCTGCGCGCTCGACGCACTGAAGATCATGACCAGACCGATGGCGACCAAACTTGCAACCGCCGCGAAGAGCAGCGTATCCGGCGGAGCGGGCACAAAGGGACGCGGCGCTTCGGCCGCGCGGCCGCGTGACGACGGGCTCTTCACGGTCGCGGCTTTCATAGCGTGGACGTCCGCAGCGTATTGAACGCATCGACTGCAGCGGTAAATTTTTCGCCGCGCTCCTCGGCGTTACGGAACATGTCGAACGATGCGCATGCCGGTGAGAGAAGCACGACGTCGCCGGCTGCCGCCAGCGCGCGCGCGCGCTGCACGGCGTCTTCCATCGATGTCGCGCGCTGCACGGGCTTGCGCGAAACGTGCGCGGCGATCTCGTCCGCCGCTTCGCCGATGACGACGAGCGCCTTCGCACGCCCGTCGATGATGCGCCCCAGCTCGGAGAAGTCCGTGTTTTTCGATTTGCCGCCGGCGATCAGTACGACCGGACGGTCGTACGCGTGCAATGCAGCGACAACCGACCCCGGATTGGTTGCCTTGGAGTCGTCGACATACAGCACGCCGTCCACCTCTCCCACCGGCTGCAGCCGGTGCGCCATTCCCGCAAACGACGTCACGGCCTCGCGCAGTGCTTGCGGATCGAGATTCGCGGCCAAGGCCGCGAGGAGTGCCGCCATGACGTTTTGCACGTTGTGGCGG
>DAISWS010000104.1:0-2024 GCA_036826275.1 Vulcanimicrobiaceae bacterium | reverse complement strand
CGATGGCGTCGCCGCGCATAAACATGGTGGCGTGCTCGTGATGCTCGCCCAGCGTAAACCACAATTGGCGTGCATGGACGCGCGTGCCGCCCGTGTGCCAATGCAGTTCGCGAACTCGCTCGTCGTCCATGTTGCCGACGAAGTAGTCCTGTTCGTTCTGGTTGGCAAAGATGCGGTACTTGGCTTCGGCGTACTCTTCCATCGAATAGTAGCGGTCCAAGTGGTCCGCCGAAATGTTCAAGATGACGGAGATGCGCGGGCGGAACGAGCGGATGGACTCGAGTTGAAACGATGAAACTTCGGCGACGACCCAATCCTGTGGTTTGGCGTCCTGCACTTCGCGTATCAGCGGATTGCCGATATTGCCGCCGACGTGCACCTTTTTCCCGCACGAGCGGAAGAGATGCCCGATCAGTGCGGTCGTGGTCGATTTTCCTTTCGTTCCGGTAACCGCAACGATGGGAGCTTTGCACAGTCGAAACGCAACTTCGATCTCGCTGAGCACCGGAACACCCGCATCTTGCACGCGCCGCACGAGCGCGCCGTTCAGCGGCACTCCCGGTGAGAGCACGGCGGAGGTAACGTCTGCGAGCACCTGCGGCAACTCGGCCGGCGCAATGAAGCGCGCGCCGAGTGCTTCGATTTGCGCGATTGCCTCGCAAAGATCTTCGCGCGGCTTTTCGTCGGTCGCATAGACCGCTACATCGCGGCCGCGCAGCACCTCGCAACTCGCAACGCCGCTGCGCCCGAGCCCAATGACGAGAATCGTTTCCCCGGCAACGAAATGCGGAATCGTATGCATAATTATCTGACTATGGCGAGTCCTAAGCCCGCGAGTAAAACTGAAGCGAGCCAGAAACGAGCCGTTACGGTCGTTTCGGGCCAGCCCGAGAGTTCGAAGTGGTGGTGCAGCGGGCTCATCCGGAAGATCCGTTTGCCGCCCGTTCGTTTGAAGTAGGTCACTTGGATGATCACCGAGAGCGCCTCGGCGACGAACACGCCGCCGATGATCACGAGCAGCAGCATCTCACCGGTCAGAATTGCCACGCCCGAAAGCAGCGCACCCAGTGCGAGCGATCCGGTGTCGCCCATGAACAACTTCGCCGGATGACGGTTGTACACCAGAAATCCGAAACATGCGCCGACGCCGAGCAGCGCGGCAACGTTTGCCGCGGCGTTGCCGTCGCGCCATGCAAGCGCGGCAAGCACGACCAGCGGAGGAACGATGGTTCCGGAAACCAATCCGTCCAGCCCGTCGGTCAAATTCACCGCGTGAATCGTTCCGGTTACGGCAAGAATGCCGAGCACCAGCCAGAGCCAGTGCGGCACGCTCAGCACGTAGCCGCGCATGTGGAAAATCACATCGACCGGCACGGTGGCGTACGCGGAAACGTACCACAGATAGATGACGGCCAGCAGTGCCGTAAGCAAGAACTTCGTGCGCGCCCGCAAGCCGGCGTTCTTGCCGCGCCGGATCGCGGTGAAATCATCAAAGAAGCCGATAAGGCCGCAAAGCGCCACGAGCAGCAGCGTCGCAACCATGACCGCGTTGTGCAAGTACACGAGCATCGCGAGCAGCGCCACGACGAAGACGACGCCGCCCATCGTCGGCGTGCCGGTCTTTTTTTGATGCGTCTGCGGTGCGTCTTCATAGGCGTGCTGGCGAAACTGCAAGCGTACCAACAGCGGCAACGCGATCGCGGCGGCGATCGCAGCGAGTAGAAAGCCCGCGGCGACGATCGTGAGCTCGTAGCCGTAGTTCATGCGGCGGCCTCGGAGAACAGCGGATTTGCTCCGCCGGCGCGCCATTTCAGCACGACGATCGGCGTCTGTTCGTCGCCGTTGCCGTGCGGATTTGCCAGGAGCGCGCACTCGACGTTGGCGCGGTTTACGCCGGAGGACGCGCCGAGCACTTTGGCTTTCTCGAGATCGTTTGCGTCGACGACCGCGCACGCGACGCCGGTGCGATCGTATACCGATTGTGAAAATGCGTCCGGATTCTGCGGTGCAAACACGATCGACCG
>DAISWS010000103.1:563-9432 GCA_036826275.1 Vulcanimicrobiaceae bacterium | reverse complement strand
CCTTCTCAATAACGTGTCGATGCCTAGCGGACCGGGAGATTTTCGCCCGATTATTGTCGTTCGGGCGAGAATCCCAGCAATGCAGTGGAAGCCAGAGCCTATTGAGGCGACGGACACGAGTCGATACCACGGCGGCCACTTTCAGGATGAAGTAGCAGCACTTATCGCGTTACATCTAGGCATACGTACAAAAGCGGGAGCAATAGATCGTACATTCGCAAGTTTGGATGATCCAGGCAGGCCACGCGGGTGGGACGCGGAGGGGTGGCCTGCACGACAACATGTGAAGTTACCGCCACGGCTGCCTTTTGCATATGGCGAGCACCACTTGCAGTCAGACATGTTTTCAATCTTGGCGAAACTCACACCTGAACAATCGAGTGCTCTGATGAAGGCGGCGCGCTCATATCAGAGGGGAATGTGGATCGGCGAGTTGGAGCCAGAACAGGCGTGGTTGCATTTTGTAGCAGCGATAGAGGCGGTTTCCAGTTTCGTTGAGGACACGCAATCGACAGACGCCGATCTCCTGCTGGAATATTATCCTGAAATAGCGCGGCCTATACTCGAAGATGGAAGTAGGGAATTACTAAATAAGGTAGCACCGATGTTACGTCGGCTTTATGGCTCGACCCGTCGATTTATCGAGTTCATGTTGAAGTATTTGCCGGCTGCACCGCCGATACGGCCGACGTACGGGCAACTGCCTTGGACATCGGCGGGCCTTCGCCCTATTCTCCAAACGGTGTATAAACATCGTTCCCGTGCACTGCATGACGGGACGCCATTCCCGTATCCGATGTGCGAGCGTCCGCCCAAAGCTGACATAAATGAAAACGCACCAATGGAGCATCCACCATTCTTGGGCGCCTCAGGCATGCAAGGGAAGTGGCTACTGAAAGATACTCCAACGTATCTGCACGTCTTCGCCTATCTTGTTCAGGGTACGCTTCTCAACTGGTGGAAGTCAATTGCAGCTTAGATCTGAAGGCATGACGAATCGCACCGCGCCTTCCGACCGTTTTCTCAACTCTAAGTATTTTTCTCACGCTTAAGTACTTTTTCTCATCATTAAGTTGATCTTACAACACCCAGGCGTTGCCTTTCCGGTGAACGTGTGGTGCGGAATCCGGAATGGCCGCTTTAGTCCGGCGATACCGCCTCGCTTGAGTAAACGCGAGTCGTGGCTTTGCAGTGCAGAGCGCTCTCGTCGGGAGGCAATATTCTCATGACGAGCCGTTTTTTCTCACGGTGAGGCGCGAATGACAGGACGCGAGCAGTCGGCTTTAGGCGCTCATTATGATGCGGTTAAGCGCAATGGCCGGATCTGCGTTCCGCCGCGCGCAGTAAACTTGCCAAGCGGCGGGATGCACATTCGAACCGCCATACCCGTTATGTGAGTATAGGATTTTATGCTCGCCGTGCGGATGCGAAAGCAGCACGGCGTCGATGCGGTGCACGCCGGCGCGGCGCAGAAACGGCACGACGACGCGTTCTCCCACGGCTTCCGCCGAGCTGCCGCCGTCGGTTCCGCGTTCGAGGCGCCCGCCCGCGTCGACCAGCAGTGTATGGCTGAGCGGCGTTTGGATCACGATGCCGTCGGCTTGGCCGACATCCAGTACGGTGATGCGCAGATGGTAATCAGTGCCATGCGGCGGCGTTACGACGAGCGTCGCACCTGCAAGGATCAGCGCACAGGCGGCGGTGCGTGCTTCGCGCGTCCAACACCAAGCCGCAGCGAGTAGCGCACCGTCGTACGCGACGATGCACCAAAACGGCGGCGGCGTGAGCGCAATCGATGCATTCGGCAAGGTCGTAATCGTCTGTACGGCTGACACGATCCATGCCAACAGCCAGCTGTTGACGCCGGCCGCCGCTTGTGCAACAAGCGGCAGTGGGGCAAAAGCGAGTTGCACCGCGGCCAGCAGCATCGTTGCACCGACCACGGGCACGACGAGCAGATTTGCAAGGACGGCGTAGGGCGAAAAAATCAAGAAAATGGACAGCGTGAGTGGCCACGTTCCCAGTTGCGTCGCGAGCGTCAGTGCGATCGCCTCACGAACCGCGGCGGGAATTGCAACGTGCTCGAGCAGTCGACCGAAGTGATCGGCAAAAAGCAGAATCGCACCGACGCAAGAGAACGAAAGCGCAAAGGATGCGCCGGTAATCGACAGCGGCCAGAAGAGTGCGACCGCAAGCAGCGCCGCGCCATACGCGTTCCACGAGCGCGACGCGCCGCCGGCCGCATAGGCGGCAAGCGCAAAACTTGCCATAACCGCTGCGCGTAGCGACGGCAGATGCAAGCCGCTGAACGTTGCGTATAGCCACACGATGACGCATGTTGCGGAGCACGCTGCTGCCCGCGGTACGCTGCACCATCGCAAAAGCGCCATCGCTGCAAGCGCGATAACGCCTAAGTGCAGTCCCGCGGTGACCAGAATATGCACGGTTCCGGTTTCCTGAAACTCGGCGCGCAGATCCGGCGGCAGCGCGGTTTTGTCGCCCCACAGTTCACCCGCAACGATAGCTGCGTACGGCGGCGCCAACTGCTGTTGCAACCGCGCCAGCGCCCATGCATGCGCCGTTGCAATCGCCGTCGTAAACGTCAGCCGGCCCGGCGGCAATACGCGCAACACGCGCGCGTTGCTCATGTGCGCGGACACGCCGCGTTCGCGTTCGACCGCCGCTTCGTCGGGTTCGCCGGGGTTGCGTGGTGCATCGAACGGCTGCAACCGGCCGCGCAGGAGCACGCGCGTTCCGGCAGGCGGCAGGTTCGCCTGCGTTTCGATGCCGATGGCGATGCCGCGGTCGTCGGCGCACGTGCGTGCATCCAGGACGGTGCACGCCAGGCGCATCGTGTGCTCTCGAACGGGCGCGGCGACGCCATTCAGATGAAACCAAGCGCTGCACGCCCCGGCTGCCAGGGCGATGGCCGCGAACGCACGAAAGCGCCCTGGCTCGCCGTGTAACGCGGGCCAGATCACGTACGCTATGCACGCAGTTAAAAAGATGAAGCGCCCGGGACAGGCGGGCTGCACGGCCGCGGCGCCGGCTACCGCCGCAACGCCGAGCACCAGCATCCGACGCGCTTCCATCTCGCAAGCAATCGCGACACGTGCGCGCGTCATCAAGGGGAGACCATGCGGATTCTACTCACCGGCGGTGCCGGATTCATCGGTTCACATATCGCCGACGCGTACCAGGCGGCCGGCCACGAGGTACTCGTCGTCGATTCGCTGTGGGAGCACGGCGGCGGTCAGCGCCAAAACGTGCCGGAGCGCGCGCTGTTCGTTCATATGGACGTGCGCGACGAAAAACTGGGACGCATCTTTCAAGAATTCAAGCCCGACGTCGTGAACCATCACGCGGCGCAGCACAGCGTTGCCATTAGTTCGCGCGATCCCAAATACGACGCCGACGTGAACGTGATCGGCATGCTCAACGTGCTGGACAATTGCGTGCGCAACAACGTGAAGAAAGTGATCTTTGCGTCGAGCGGCGCGACGTTCGGCACGCCCGACAAACTGCCGATGGACGAAAGCACGCCACAGCGTCCTGAATCGCCGTACGGCATCACGAAGATGGTCACCGAACACTACTTGCGCTTTTACAAAGCGCAGCACGGCCTGGACTACACGGCTTTTAGATACGGAAACGTCTATGGACCGCGGCAAGACCCCAACGGCGAGGCGGGCGTGATCTCGATCTTCATCGGTAAGTTTTTGGCGCGTCAGGGCGTGCGTATCGATTGGGACGGCGAGCAAACGCGCGACTACGTATACGTCAAAGACGTGGCGCGCCTCAACGTCATCGGTCTGGAAAAGGGTTCCGGCATGTGTTATTGCATCGGCACGAACAAGCGCACGAGCGTGAACGAGATTTACCGCACGCTCTGCGCGATCAGCGGGTTCGAGGCGCCCGTTACGCATGCGCCCAAGCGCGCGGGCGATGCGCGCGACGCGCAATTCGATTCGTCGCTCGCGAGGCGCGAACTGGGATGGGAGGCGTCGACGGCCCTCCCGGACGGCATGCGTGAAACGTTCGAATACTTCAAAAAAATTCAGCCGGTGTCGTGATCCCGCCGCCGTGGGTTGCGCGTGCCGTTACGCGCCTCGCCGACGCACTGGCGAAGGTGCGGCGGCGCCTGATTCCACGGAACTTCGCGATCATCGAACTCGCGACGATGTCCTGGGTAGCCCAGAGCATCGCGGCGTTTTGCGAACTGGGGTTACCGCAAGCACTCGCAAACGGAGCGCGCACGGCGGACGAACTCGCAACGGAAGGCTACGGCGATCGCGATCGGCTTTTCCGGATGCTGCGCGGTCTCGCCGCATACGACGTCGTGCGCCATTGCGGCAACGGGCGCTTTGCACTCGGGCATTTGGGCGAGGCGCTCGTCGGAACGCACTCGGCGTTGCCGATGGTACTGTACGCCAATGCGCCGTGGCACACCGGCGCATACGCGCACCTCGCGCAGGGCGTGCGTTCCAATCGACCGGCGTTCGATATCGCGGAGGGAATGCCGTTGTTCGCCTTTTACGAGCAGCATCCGGAAGCCGGTAAAGTCTTCGACGCCGCCATGAAGTCGCTGACGCCGCTGTTTGGCCCGGCGTTTGCGGCTGCGTACGATTTCTCGCGCATGCAGCACGTCGTCGACGTCGGCGGCGGGACCGGCGCGTTGCTCGAGTATGTGTTGCAACGGTTTCAACATTTGCATGGGACCGTTTTCGATCTTCCTGCGGTGATCGAGCGCGTGCGCACGAGCGATCGCCTTCGCGCGGTCGCCGGGAACGTTCTGACCGGCGCTCCGCCGCACGCCGACGCGTACATTCTTAGTCACGTGCTGCACGACTGGGACGACGAGTCGTGCGTGCGCATGCTGCAAAACGTGCGAACTGCGATGCCGGCGCATGCGCGCATTTTGGTGTACGAGATCGTCGCCGCGCCGCCGGGCGGCTGGTGGTCGCAGGACCGCATCACCGATTTGGAGATGCTCGCGATGCTCTCCGGACGCGAGCGCACGCGCGAAGAGTTCGAAGCGCTCTTGGCGCGAGCAGGCCTGAAGCTGAACCGCGTTATCGCCGCAGCCGCTTCCGAATCAATTTTTGAGGCGGTCCCTTACACGACCAAATTGAGCAGTTTGTCCGCGACGTAGATCCGCTTGCGGATCTCCTTGCCGTCGAGTTGCGCTTGCACCGGCGCTTGCTGCATCGCGAGCGTGAATGCGTCGTCTTCGCTAATGCCGGGCGCGACCTGCAGACGCGCACGGATCTTGCCGTTGACCTGCACGACCAGCGTAATCTCGTCGACCGCGAGCGCGTCATCCGAGGGCTGCAGATACGGCTCCAAATGCACGGACGTCTTGTGGCCCATGCGCTCCCACAATTCTTCCGCGATGTGGGGCGCGAACGGCGCGATGACGACGGGCAGCGCGTGCGCGGCATATGCCACGGCTGGGGAATCGAGGGACGTTTGTTCCAAAGCGGTGAGCGCGTTGACGTACTCGTCCAACCGCGCGATGGTCGCGTTGTAGTGGAAGCGGCGCGAGCGCGTCTCGTCGATTGCGGATTTCGCCGCCACGTGCACGGCGCGCACGAGCGCCTTTTCTTCCGCCGTCGGCGTTTCCGGCAACTGCCGCACGTCGACCGGGCGCGTGCGATCGAAAAAGGGCTCGCACGCGCGCCACACGCGGTTGACGAAGCGCACGCGGCCACTGATGCCCTCGTCGGTCCAGTCGCTGGTGTCTTCAGGCGGCGTCACGTACAGCAAGAAGAGGCGCATCGCATCGACGCCGTTGGCTTCGGCCGTTTGGTCGATGCCGACGACGTTGCCGCGCGATTTGCTCATCTTCTCGCCGTTGTAGAGCACCATGCCTTGATGAAAGAGGCGCGTGAACGGCTCGTCCGGCCCGCTCACCCAGCCCTTGTCGTGAAAAAACTTGTAGAAAAACCGCGAGTAGAGCAGATGCAGAACCGCATGCTCCGAACCGCCGATGTATTGGTCCACGGGCATCCAGCGATCCGCTTGCGCCGTATCCCACGGCAGACGATCGTTGCGCGGATCCAAATAGCGCAGATAATACCAGGACGATTCAAAGAACGTGTCCATGGTATCGCTTTCGCGTTTGGCGGCGCCGCCGCACTTCGGGCACGTCGTATTCGTGAACGCCGGATCGCGGGCGAGCGGCGAACCCTCGCCCGTGATCGGCACGTTCTGCGGTAAGAGCACCGGAAGCTGGTCATCCGGAACCGCCACTTCGCCGCAGCGTTCGCAATACACGATCGGAATCGGCGTGCCCCAATACCGCTGGCGCGAGACGAGCCAATCACGGAAGCGATAATTCACCTGCGCTTCACCCAGGCCGAGCGCGGTCAAGCGATCGGTGATCGCTTTGCGCGCGCGTGCGCTGGACATTCCGGTGAAATCGCCGCTGGCGATGAGGCGCCCGTCGTCGACGAACGCCTGCGCAAGCGGAACCTGCACCTCGCCGCCGGGCGGCACGATCACTTGCGCAACCGGCAGTCCATGCTTGCGCGCGAAATCGAAGTCGCGTTCGTCGTGCGCCGGAACGCCCATCACGGCGCCGGTCCCGTATTCCGCGAGGACGTAATTGGTGACCCAGATCGGAATGCGTTCGTTCGAAAGCGGATTGACCGCGTAGGCGCCGGTGAATACGCCTTGCTTTTCCATCAGGCTGGTGCGCTCGAGTTCCGAGCGCAACTTCAAGCTGTTGGCGAATTCCCGCACGGCATTCTGCTGCTTCTTCGTGACGATCTGTTCGACGACCGGATGCTCCGCAGCAACCGCGACGTACGTGACGCCGAACACGGTGTCCATGCGGGTCGTGAAGACGCTGATGCGCTCGGGCGAATTATCGATGCCGAAGGAAAATTGTATGCCTTCGCTGCGGCCGATCCAGTTGCGCTGCATGGTGCGCGTGCGCTCGGGCCAGCCTTCAAGTTTTTCCAGATCCGCGAGCAAACGGTCGGCGTAGGCCGTGATCTTCAAAAACCACTGCGAGAGATTGCGGCGTTCGACGATGTGATCGCAACGCCAGCAGCGTCCGTCGATCACCTGCTCGTTCGCGAGCACCGTCTGATCGTTCGGGCACCAGTTCACGGGCGCTTCGCGCTTATACGCGAGACCGTCTTCGTACAAGCGCAAAAAGAGCCACTGATTCCAACGGTAATATGCGGGGTCGCACGTCGCAATCTCGCGCGTCCAATCGTAGCTCGTGCCCATGAGGCGCACTTGACGCTGCATGTTGGCGATGTTCTCGCGCGTCCAAACGTTCGGGTCGGCGCCGCGCTGAATCGCCGCGTTTTCCGCGGGCAGTCCGAATGCGTCCCAGCCCATGGGATGCAGCACGTTATAGCCGAGCATGCGCATCATGCGCGCGACCGCATCACCAAGGGTGTAATTCTTTGCATGGCCGACGTGCAGATCGCCCGACGGATACGGAAGCATCTCGAGCGCGTAATATTTCTCGCGCCGCTCGCCCGCGGACGCCCGGTATATCCCCTCTTCGTCCCAGCGCCGCTGCCATTTGCGCTCGGTCGTGCGGTAATCGTAGGTCTCGGCCATAGGGGGCATTTATAGGGAAGCGCGGTGCCGCACCCCTTTCCATACGTCTTCTCGGCGTGAAGGAGCGGCATGAAGCGACTGCTTGTCTTTATCGCCGCGGGGGCTGCGGTGCTGCTCGCGCTGCGCCGCCCCGCGCCCGCGCCGGCGATTTTCGCGTCAGCGGCTGCTCCGCCCGCGCCTTCTCAGCATTCGCGCAAAGGACATCCTTCAGCGTTCACCGCCGGATCGACGATCGTCTATGTCGTCGGCGCGGTCGCTCATCCGGGCTTGTATCGCGTGCGGGCCGGTGCCCGCGTGAACGACGCGGTGCAGCGCGCCGGCGGACTGCGTGCGGATGCGGATGCCGCTGCCGTGAATCTCGCTCAGCACGTGAGCGACGGCGACGAAATTCGCGTTCTGCGCATGGGTGAGAGTGCACCCGCGCCGGCGAAGCGCAGCAGGCGAAAACGCGCGGCGCGGACTGCCGTTTCGGCGGTGCAAGCACCCATCGAACTCAATGCGGCCGACGAAGACGCGCTCTCGTCGATTCCGGGCATCGGTCCGGCGCTCGCCGCGCGAATCGTCGAATACCGCCGGCTCAACGGCCCGTTCGCTTCGCTCGACGAACTTGCCGATGTGGCCGGAATGACGCAGAGCCGGATCGATGCGCTCAGTGCGTACGTCGAGGTAGGCAGCACGCCGTAGCCGGGCGAACCCTCCGGTGACACATGGATTTTCAGCTTCCGGCGAAGGAGACGCTTCCCGCGCTTATCCGCCGCTCGCTTTTGCAATCGCGGGATGCGGTGCTGGTCGAGCGCGTGCACGGCGCGTGGACGCCGACCTCGTCGCAAGCGTTGCTTGCGCGCGTCGAACACTTGGCGTGCGCGATTCGCGATGCGGGACTGCAGCACGGCGATCGCGTGGCGCTTATCGCCGCGGATTGCGTGAACTGGATCGTCGCCGACTTCGCCGCGCTCTTTGCGGGCTGCGTCGTCGTCCCGATCTTTCCGACGCAAGCGCCGGATCAGGTCGCGTTCATTCTGCAAGATTCGCAGGTGAAGCTCATCTTCGCCGATACGCTTGCCGCGGCGCAGCGTCTGCGGGATCTCGGCGTACCGCTGCCGGCGCTGATCGTTTTTGAAAGCGAAGGCGAGGATTCGCTCGCGGCGTTTGAAACGCGCGGCGCGCAGGCGCAAGCGCAGCATTCGGACTGCCCGCGCACATTCGAGGCGGCGATCGAACCCGACGAGATGGCGGTATTGATCTACACGTCCGGCACGACGGGCGAACCCAAGGGCGTCATGCTCTC
>DAISWS010000103.1:0-553 GCA_036826275.1 Vulcanimicrobiaceae bacterium | reverse complement strand
CGCTGACTTAAACACGATGACGCTGGCCGACGTCGAGTCTGGCGCGAATCCGCTGCGAGTCGAGGCGCCCAACCATTATCCCGTTCTAATCTTGACGACCGGCACGACAGGCGAACCCAAGGGCGTCATGCTCTCGCACTACAACATCGGGTTCAACGCGCAGTCGACGTTCAGCCGCGCGCTCGACCTGCTTCCGCCCGGAAGTGACGTGCTCTCGGTGCTTCCGTTTTCGCACATTTACGAGCATTGCTTTTTGTACGGCTACATGCTCATGCGGCTGCGGCACCACATTTCGCACAACGTCGACGAACTGCTGGACGATCTTCGCGACGTACGCCCGCTGTTCATGACGGCGGTGCCACGTATATTCGAACGGATGCTTTCCGGCATTACCGGAAAAGCCATGGCGCACGGCGGCTTGCAAGCAAAGCTCGTGCCGTGGGCGTTGGACACCGGCCGCCGTTATGCAACCGCGAAGACGCGCAAAGTATCGCCGGGCATCGCGCTTTCCATGCAGTACCGGATCGCGCATGCGCTCGTGCTGCGCAAATTG
>DAISWS010000102.1:0-9501 GCA_036826275.1 Vulcanimicrobiaceae bacterium | reverse complement strand
AGCGGATCGCGTGCCTACCGACTTGTGTTCGCGTTGGGACAAGTTGCGTTCGTCGTGTTCGGCCACACGTTCGCGGGTGATATGAGATTCGCCATGGCGCCGGTCAAGGTCATCGAGCGTGTTTGGCCCGTTCGGCCCCGCTTTAGATGGCCGCCCCCAACTTCTATCGACGCCATAGGCGGCATTGAACGCCTGCATGATGCCTTTGATCCTCCGCTTGAAGAACTCGTAAAGCGGGGAGACATAAAATAGATCAACCCGAGCGAAAACGCCGTTGGCGGCGGTTTGACATTCAAAAGGTCCGCGAGCTTGAGCATCTTGTGACGCAGCTTGACCGATTGCTAAACGCTCGCGCAACGCATTTTGAGCAAGCCGGGTTGCTTGACGCCCAGTCTCTAGAGCTGCAGACGATTCGGGCGGTGGAAAAGCGGGAGTTTCCAGGATAGCATCTACGGCGCGATGGACCCGGCTAACGCGCGAGGCTACCCGCGCTTGATTCTCATGTACACCGTCGTGATTGATGGGTATGAGCCTGCAATCGTACTGGTTCTGCGCGAGATTTGTATTCTATATCACGACCATTCCACGGGCCCGCGCGCAATCACCGAAACTCAAGATTCCAGTAGTTCGAAAGGACCAGCAGACACGCGCGCAAAAGCGCATGTCATGCAGCTTCTAGCACTAAGCTCCCTTGTGGACGCGGCGGTTTTGATTTTATCTGACGGCAAGGCACGCACCGCCGGGGAGATATTGGAGGAGGGCCAAAAGAGTGGTCTATTCGGCGCATCGACAACGCGCCAGAACCTCAGTCTGTCGCTCTTAGGATACATTGAACGGGCCCTCGCCACTGGTCGGAAGCCGCAAATATTAAAGGACGATCAGCACCACTTTTACATCAACCGCACTCCGGACGATTGGCCCGACGTCGACATCACCGGCCTGCCACCGTTGGCGTCCCCTCCAGCGCTTAATGCGCAAGCTCAAGATGCGATTACCCGCGCACGCCACGAAGGCGCGGACCCTACGGAATATGAGAAAGTGGTGTGCGGTCTTTTCTCGTGCCTGGGGTTCGCCGCGACCCATGTGGGTGGTGTCGGCGCTCCTGACGGCTACGCCGACGCGCTGCTTGGCCCGCTTGCATATCGCGTGATGATTGAGTGTAAGTTGGAGTCGCGCGGAACCATCGGAGAGACGCACGGCGCTCCGGAAGCCGCGAAATACAATGACTCGTATCACGGTACGTACTGCGCGCTGGTGGCCCCGCAGTATCCGCACGACTTAACGTTCGTTTCGGAGCTGAAGGTGCACGGCGTATCGGCGTGGACCACGGATGACCTGATTCGCGTTCTAGAACACGGCATATCGGCATTCGATCTTCGAGCGGTGTTCGTTGCGCCAGGGATCGTGTCGGATGCGATTGACGATTTGCTCTGGGATCGCGTCCATGGCGAGGCCAAGCGTTTACGCGTTGTAGCATCGCTCATTATGCAGCAAATGCTAGCGCAGCAAAGCTTGTACGACCAGTTTGCGCAACAAGATGAAGCCCCGGTATTTACAATAGATGTTGCGATGGCGGCCGTAGATGCAGCGCTCGCCCAACACGGCTCTGTGCGCGCATGTTCTCGGGAGGAGGCGCGGGCGGCATTTGAGTGGATGACAAATCCGCTCGTACGGGTAGCAGTCTGGACGGATGAGACGAAAAGCGCGATCGTGCGCACTTAACGATACTAGTCAGTAACTACCATCCTTCGCGCACGGGCCGGGCAGCATGCTACCTTCACACTCCGTCACGCCGTCTGCGGCCCATTATTTTAGGTTTGGCCCGCCCTCGCAGCGCGCGCCTTTACACCTATATGCGGGAATAGTGCTGCTATGCGCACCGCTACAATCATTTGCCGGCTCAGCTCACGCAACGGCCTTGCGTACTACCAGCGCTTGCAGCAAGAACTGCCGCAGCGCGGGGTCCAGGTTGCCGAAGCGCATATGGTGCGAAAGCGCAAAGACCTCAAGAAACGCATTCGCCAGGCCGTCAAGGCGGGTGCTCAGCTGGTTATCGTGATCGGCGGGGACGGTACGCAAACGGCCGCCGTAGCCGAACTCGCGCATACCGACTGCGCGCTTGCGGTCATACCGGCGGGCACGGGCAACAGCTTCGCGTTCAGCCTGGGTATCAAGGACGACCTCGACGCCGCTATCGAAACGATCGTGAACGGGAAAGAAATCCGCGTGGACGCGGGCGTCGTCAATGGCACCTATTTCGCGAATTTTTCCACGATTGGCCTTATCGCGGATGCCGCGAACCGCACGCCGCGCGGCCTCAAGCGCATCATCGGTCCGGTGGCGTACGGCATCGCCGCCGTTCAATCGTTCCTGCGCGATAAGCCCTTCGAGATGCGCGTGAAATGGAAAGGCGAGAAACTGACCATCGTAACGCATCAGGCGATTGTCGCCAGCGGGCGGTATTTCGGCTGGCAACCCGTCACGCCGCAAGCCTCGCTGCGCAGCGGAGAACTGGTCTTCTTTGCCGCCGCCGGTGACAAGGCGCAAGACGTTATCGCGACCAACGCGGCGCTGCTGCGCGGCGACCACACGCAACTCGAAGGTGCACACTACTTTTCCGCGCCGAAGATCACGATCAAAACCAAGCCTAAGCAGCCGCTCAACATCGATGGGCACGCGCTGGGCAATACGCCGGCGAAGTTTAAAATCGCTGTGCGCGCATTGCGCGTTTTGGTGCCGCAGGACTTTCAACCGCGCGGATGAGCACGGAGATCGCGCTCGACATCGCGGCCGTCCTGCTCTTCATCTGTTTCATCGTCATCGGCTGGTGGGTGTCGAAGCGCCCGCTCACGCGGCTCGACGCCGAAGCGGTCGTATTTCGCGGTCAGCTTACGCCGCTCGCACTCGTGTTCACGAAATCCGGCCGCGGCACCGCGATGACCGCTGCCTGTATTATCTCGATCGCGGTGTTCGCGATCTTTCATCTTCCGCTGCACGTTGCGCTGCTGATGAGCGCATCGCAGCTCGTCTCGCAAATGGCGATCGAAGTCGCGAAAGCGCGGTACAGACGCTTGCGCCCCGATTACTGGCTCGCCGGTCGGGAAGCCGGACACTCGTATCCAAGCGGCCACGCGACAACTGCGGTGGTGTTCTTCGCCGGCTGGGCGATCGTCGTCGCCATTGCGCCCATGGCGCCTGCGCTTAAAGAGGCCGTCATGGCCGTGCTCGTGCTGTGGGCGCTGGGGATCGCCTGGTCGCGTCTGGCGCTGGGCGCACATTATTTGAGCGATGTGGCGGGCGGAATGTTCTTCGGCAGCGCGTGGCTGTGCGCGCTGTTTGCGGCCTCATCGCATCTTTATCTGATTCTCAGGTAACCAGGGTAGAAGCGGCCCGTGCGCACGCGAATGCTCGGCATCGTCGTAGGCAGCGCCTGCTCGGTCATCGCGCTCGGTGCGATCGTGCGTGCTTCAACGGTTGTCGTCGATGCGCCGCTAAATTGGACGCAATTCCGGCGCGCCGATTCGAATAACGTCGCGCTTGCCGGTACGTTGCAAACGTCCTGGAAACTCAGCGGCGGCGGCCCGTTTTCTTCTTCTCCCGTCCTTGCGGGCGGCGTGCTGTACATAGGCGATAACAAAGGGCGTCTGTGCGCGATCGATCCGCAAAGCGGACGCGTGCTGTGGAGCTACCGCGCCGCCAATCCGATCATGTCGGCGCCGATCGTGTACGGCAATGCCGTCATCGTCGGCGAAGGCGATGAAAACAGTCCGCAAGGTTCTTCACCCTCGCATCCGATTCGCGTCGGCCAACCGCCCAGCGCGCTGATTGCGCTCAATCGCCAAGACGGCGCGGTTCTCTGGAAAGTGCCGCTGCCCGGAAGCGGCATGCCGACGCCGGCGATCATCGACGGCGTGCTCGTACATCACAACGGCGCCGGACACGTAATGGGCATCGATCCCGCAAGCGGCAAAGTACTTTACGATCGCAATCTTCATTCGATTGCATCGATGGCCGGCGCGTTGCCGATGTCCGGCGGCCGTTTCGTGACGACGGGAGTCGATGCAAACGCGGTGTGGATGCTGAACGCGCGCGACGGTTCGGTGGTGTGGAAGTCGCCGTTTTCACCGGTCGCATCGGGCATCGGCGATTGTCCGCCGGTAACGGACGGCACGCGCATCTATTGTAACTACGTCATGCCGCCCAGCTCCGCCACGCCCGTGCAAACGGAGCGCTACAATGTGTTCCGCGCGTACGCAATCGACGTGCGCACCGGCAAGAAGCTCTGGGACGTGGTGCTCGAAGGCGGCATGCTTCCCAAACGCAACGAAGCGGCAATTCCGCTGCTTGCGGGCGGCACGCTGTACATGGGCAGTTCGGTTTCCCCGACACTGCACGCGATCGATCCGAAAACGGGCGCCGTCAGATGGCGCATGCATACGCACGGGCCGGTCAAAGGCGGCATCGTCGACGCGGGCGGCACGCTGTATTTCGGCGATTTCGGCGGCTACCTGTGGGCGGTAAACGCCCGCACAGGCGCTGTCGCCGGCGAGAAAAACATGCACACGGTATTCAACGTGGGCTCGCCGATCGTCGCGGGTAAAACGCTGATCATCGGCACCAAAACCGGCAGCATTCTGGCGCTGCCGCTTGCAACGATTCGATCAGCGCGCGACTAGTAGTCGGTGTCCCCCGGTCCGTCGTCCGGCAGGTTCTCGAAGAACGCCGCCTGGCGGAACGTTTCGATGCGTTTGAACGGCGCCGGTTTCTGCGTGAAATCGAAGCAGTCGCGCAGCGCGTCTGAGCGCTCGTCGGTCGTATGCAGCGACGGCAAATCGAAGGTGAGTTCCGTGAATTTCACGATGCTGCCGAATTCGTGCTGCACGTGCGAGACGTAATGGCGCTTGGCCCACGGCGAGATGACGATCATCGGCACGCGGAAGCCCAGGCCCATGCGATCGAGCTGCGGCGGTTTGACGTGATCGTACCAGCCGCCCCAGTCGTCCCAAAGAACGATGATAGCCGTCGTGTTCCAACTCGGGCTCTCGCCGATGGCATTGACGACCGACGCAACCCATTCCGGTCCGTAAACGGCGCCCTCGATGCCTAAATCGCGCGGGCTGCGCTGCGCGGGGAACGGATGGTCCGAATTGCGTGCCGTCGGCACCACCCAGGTGATGTCGGCCAAATCGGCGCGCTTTGCGTCGCGTAAGATCCGTGTCTCCGGCGAGATCACGTTCGCCCAATACGGCGAGTACCGGATGTGCCGGATCGCGTCAAACGCCGACCAGATATTTCCGAGCTCATCCAATCCCGGAGCGTAATAACGCCACGTTACGCCCAGCGGCATCGCGACGTCCGCAAGCGTTTGAAAATTGTAGCATGGCCACGGCCCGGGCACTTCCTGGCCGTTGGGCGCGATCATGGTGACGCGCGCGGTGAGCGGCGAGTCGCATCCCCACGCAAACCGCGTAGTTTCCATTTCGTTCGGATTATTCGCCGCGAAGCCCGACTGACCGGCGATGAGATACAGATGCGCTGGAAACGTCGGTCCCGTGTTCGACTGAAACAGCCGGTCGGCAAACGTGTATTGTTCGGCCATGTCGAAGTACGGCTGCACGTCGCTTTGAGGAACGTACGCGTACGGAAAATCGGGGTCTTGGCGCGGGAGGGTGTCGACGCGGTCCCAGCCGTCCATGCGGCCGCCGTCGTATTCTTGCACGAACGCTTTGTGTTGATGATCGACGTCGGCGGCGTACCCGAGACCGACCGGACGCAGTTTCACGTATCCGGTGTGGCTTAACCCCTCGTCGACGGTGTCCGCGCCCGGAAGGCCGTGGAAGAGATTGTCGACGCTGCGGTTTTCCTGAATGACGACCACGATATGCTTGATGTGCGTGCGCAGCTGTGCGGTGTAGTCGTACGCCTCCCGCTGCTTGATATTGATGGGTTTGCCGAACGCTTGTCCGCAAACACAAAGCGCGAACGCGAACGTACATGCCGCACTCAGCCATCTGCCGCTCTTCATCCGCTGGAATGTACACCTTTGCGCTGCGAATGTTCCTTCAACACTTTGGTCAATGCCATTCCGATCAGCACGACTTGCGCCGAGTAGTACAGCCACAGCAGCACCGCGAGCAGCGCCCCCGCATCTGCATCGGGCGAGCGTGCGTCCATTTGCCCTAAATACAGCGAGAGACCGAATTGACCGCGCTCGTACAAGATCGCGCATACGAACGACGCGATCCACACCTTGCGCCACGGAACGTGGACGGGTGGCAAATACGCGAAGATGAACAAAAATACGAACGTCAGTACGACGATCGTCACGCCCACGACGAGCGCTTGATACGCAAGGCCGCCCGCAAAACTGATGTGGTGCGTGTGCCGGCTCAATCCGTGAACCGCGGCACCGGCGAGCAGCAGCACGATCAGAATCAGCGCGAGAACGAAGATCAACACGAACTGCGGTGCGTGGTGTTTGGCGTCTTTGGCGGCGCCGCGCTCGTTCCAGACGACGTCGAGCACTTGCTGCAGTTGGAATGCCGTTGCGACGACGGCGGCGAGGAACAAGAGTGCGCCGGCGGCGAGCGCTATCCACGCGTCGTGACGCGATGCCGCTTCATGAAGAACGGTTTGAAGAAATTGCGCGTTGTGCGCGCCCGCGAAATGTCCGGTTTGTCCGCTCGCGGTCGACGCTGCCGTGCCGCGTCCAGCAACTCGCCCGGCGATGTAGAGGGCGACCAAGCCCAAGCCCGCTAGCGCCACCGCGCCGTAAAAGGCGAGCGACGATGCCATCTCTGCCGAACGGTGCGCGCCCCATACGCGCGCGGTCTCCTTGATAAGGGAGACCGCGCGACGTCCATGTTGTCTGAGTATGCCGCCGTTATACCCCGGCGCAGGCGCCCTTATTCAGCGTGCGCGCGAGCTGCGGCTGCGCAGCGGTGATGACATTCACGACCGACTGCGCTTGGTGCGCACTGTCCACCGGAAAATCGATTTCGAACGAACCGACGGCACGGCGGTAGCCGGTTTGCGAATTGCTTTGGCGCGCGAGCTTCTGCACGCTGTCCGACTGATCGCCCCGGATGCGCAGCACGCTTCCCGGGCCGGCGTGCGCGAGCTGCAAACATTGAATATCGGAAAGCGCAATCCAATACTCCGTCCATGCCGTCGCTTTGAGTTGTGGGATGACCGCGCTTTCTTTGTAGTGGAGACTGCCCGTGTCGATCCAGACGGAACTCTGCACTGCTCCGGACGTCCAATTCAGCGCCTGGGCCAAGAGCAGTGCAGCGATCACGTCATGCTCTAACCGCGGTAGCGCAGAAAAGCCGGGACGTCGATGTCGTCCATGTTCAGCGGAGCGACGGCATCGATTTTGCTGTCCGCGAAGTTGAACGACGAGTTCGCGCGCCCGTACCCGCGCGCTTGGCCGAAGCCCGCGGCGAGAACGGTTACGCGCACCTTGCCGGTCATCGTGGGATCGATGCTCGCGCCGAAGATGATTTGCGCGTCGTTGTCGACCGCGCGGCTGATCATTTCGGCCGCTTCGTTGACTTCGTACATCGCCATGTCCGAGCCGCCCGTGATGTTGAAGATGACGCCGCGCGCGCCTTCGATGGTCGTCTCGAGCAGCGGCGACGCGATCGCTTTTTGCGCGGCGTCCGCGGCACGGTGCTCGCCTGTTCCCTCGCCGATGCCCATCATCGCGCTGCCGGCGTCCGTCATGATCGTTTTCACGTCGGCGAAGTCCAAATTGATGAGCCCCGGCTGCGTGATTAGATCGCTGATGCCTTGAATGCCTTGACGCAGCACGTCGTCGGCATACGCGAACGCTTCGTTGAGCGGCGTGCGCTTCTCGATGACCTGCAGAATGCGCTCGTTCGGAATCGTGATCAGCGTGTCCACTTTCGCTTCGAGCTCGGCAATGCCGTGTTCGGCGGCCTGCATGCGTTTGCGCCCTTCGAATGCGAACGGTTTCGTAACCACCGCGATCGTGAGCGCGCCGCTCTCGCGCGCGATTTCCGCGATCACGGGAGCCGCGCCGGTGCCGGTGCCGCCGCCCATGCCTGCGGTGATAAACACGAGGTCGGCACCGTCGACGATCATCGCGAGATCTTCGCGCGAATCTTCGGCGGCTTCACGCGCGAGCGTCGGGTTTGCGCCCGCGCCCAGTCCGCGTGTAAGATTATTGCCGATTTGCACGGTATTCTCGGTCATCGCATTGCGCAGCGCTTGCACGTCCGAGTTGACCGCGAAGAAATCGACGCCGGACAAACCGGCTTCGACCATGCGGTTCACGGCATTGCAACCACCGCCGCCGACGCCGATCACTTTGATCGCTGCAGCGTGTTCGGGGACGTAGCGCTTCGCATCAGCCATTGTCAGGGTCTCCTCTTGAAAAAGTGAGGGTTGCGAGGGTTGCTCAGAGTCTAATTCCACAAGTCGCCGAGCCACGCGCGGAACTTGCCGAAGATCGATGGACTACGCTTGACATAGTGATGGTTGTCCGCACCGCCGTTCGGGCCGAACAGTATCAAACCGATGGCGGTCGCGTATTCGGGCTGCTTGAGTGTGTCGGTCAATCCGGCGACGGCGCTGGGCAATCCGACGCGCACCGGCAAACCGAACACTTCTTCCGCGAGCGGCTCGATGCCGCGCAGATGCGCGCCGCCGCCCGTCACGACGACTTCACCGAGCACGAGATCGCGCGGCACGTTCTCGAGAATTTTCGCCTTGGCCATGCGGAACGTTTCGACCACGCGCGGCAGAACGATCTGCCGCAGCTGCGCGGTCGTCGCATCTTTCGTGCTGCGGCCGTCGAGCGTTTTCACGGGAAACGTCTCATCGGTTTCGCCGTCCATGCTGCCCGCGCCGTATGCGCGTTTGATTTGCTCGGCTTCGGCCGCCGTCGTCTTCAGGCCGAGCGAAATGTCGTTGGTCAGAATGTTTCCGCCGACCGGAATCGTCGACGTGTAAATCGCGCCGCCGTTGGAGTACACGGCGATGTCGGTCGTGCCGCCGCCGATGTCGAGCAGCACGACGCCGACGTGTTTTTCTTCGGGCAGAAGCGTTGCCGCGGAGCTCGCAAGCGGCTCGAACACGAGGCCCGCGCTTTCCAGCCCCGCGCGATGCACGCACTTGAGCACGTTCGTGATGAACGAGCTGCCGCCGGTGATGATGTGCGTGTCGACTTCCAAACGTCCGCCGGCCATGCCGACGGGATCTTCGACGCCGTCCTGTCCGTCGACCGTGAAATACCGCGGCAGCGCGTGGATGATTTGACGGTCGGCCGGAAGATTGATGATCTTGCTCGCGTCGATGACGCGCCGCACGTCGCTCATGCCGACTTCTCGATCGTCGCTCTGAACGGCGACGACGGCGCGATTGTTCGTGCTGCGGATGTGTTCGCCGGTGATCGCGACGTAGACGTCCTGAATGTGGACGCCCGCCATGCGTTCGGCTTTTTCCGTCGCCGCCTCGATGGACTTGATCGTCTCCTCG